>CAZYHP010000217.1:0-1529 GCA_964647135.1 uncultured Rhodanobacteraceae bacterium | reverse complement strand
GCCGCATCCGCGAGATCGGCGTCTACTGCGAGATCTGGGCCTGGGACCATGATCCTGCCGAGATCGCCCGCTTCGCGCCGCGCGGCATCATCCTTTCCGGCGGCCCGGAATCGACCACGCTGCCCGGCGCACCGGCGGCGCCGCAGGAAGTGTTCGACAGCGGCGTGCCGCTGCTCGGCATCTGCTACGGCATGCAGACCATGGCCGCGCAACTGGGTGGCGCCACCGAAGCGGCCGACCAGCGCGAATTCGGCCATGCCGAAGTGCGGGTCGTTGCGCCAGATGCACTGCTCGAGGGACTGAGCGACCATGATGGCGCCGAACGCCTGGATGTCTGGATGAGCCATGGCGACCACGTCGCCAGCGTCCCGCCGGGTTTCCGGATTTCGGCCACCACCGAGCGCATTCCGGTCGCCGCCATGGCCGACGACCAGCGCCGCTGGTATGGCGTGCAGTTCCATCCCGAAGTCACGCACACGAAGCAGGGCATGGCGTTGCTGCGCCGCTTCGTCACCGACATCTGCGGCTGCCGCACGCTGTGGACGGCGGCGCACATCATCGACGACCAGATCGCCCGCGTGCGCGAGCTGGTCGGCGGCGACGAGGTCATCCTCGGCCTGTCCGGCGGCGTCGATTCCTCCGTGGTCGCGGCGCTGCTGCACAAGGCCATCGGCGAACAGCTCACCTGCGTCTTCGTCGACACCGGCCTGCTGCGCTGGCAGGAAGGCGACCAGGTCATGGCGACCATGGCCGAGCACCTGGGCGTGAAGGTCGTCCGCGTCAACGCCGCCGACCGTTACTTCAACGCGCTGGAAGGCGTCACCGATCCGGAAGCCAAGCGCAAGATCATCGGCAACCTGTTCGTCGAGATCTTCGAGGAAGAGTCCGGCAAGCTGAAGAACGCGCGCTGGCTGGCCCAGGGCACGATCTACCCCGACGTGATCGAATCGGCCGGCAGCAGGACCGGCAAGGCCCACGTCATCAAGAGCCACCACAACGTCGGCGGCCTGCCCGAGCACATGAAGCTGGGCCTGGTCGAACCATTGCGCGAACTGTTCAAGGACGAAGTGCGCCGCCTCGGCGTCGAGCTCGGCCTGCCGCGCGAGATGGTGTACCGCCATCCGTTCCCCGGTCCCGGTCTGGGTGTGCGCATCCTCGCCGAGGTCAAGCGCGAATACGCCGAACTGCTGGCCCGCGCCGACGCCATCTTCATCGACGAGTTGCGCAAGTCCGGCTGGTACGACCGCACCTCGCAGGCCTTCGCCGTGTTCCTGCCGGTGAAATCCGTCGGCGTCGTCGGCGATGCCCGGGCCTACGAATGGGTCATCGCGCTGCGCGCCGTCGAAACCATCGACTTCATGACCGCGCACTGGGCACACCTGCCCTACGACCTGCTCGGCACCGTCTCCAACCGCATCATCAACGAGCTGCGCGGCGTCTCGCGCGTCGTCTACGACATCTCCGGCAAGCCGCCGGCGACGATCGAGTGGGAGTGACGAATTCTGGGCACCCGCCTTCGCGGGTGCGAC
>CAZYHP010000216.1:0-1630 GCA_964647135.1 uncultured Rhodanobacteraceae bacterium | reverse complement strand
TCGACGCGGTCGCCGAGCAGGTCCAGCGGCGTACACAGTGGGCCGACCACGGAGGCGCTTTCGATGGCTGCCCCACCGGCACGGCCATTCACCCCGATCGGGTAATTGCGACGCATGACCTGGCCGAAATTGCCCGACGCCGAAAGATGCTGGTGCATGCCGCCATCGGTGACCAGGAACACCTGGCCGCGCGACACCTTGCGGTCGACGACGCGGCAGACATAGAGGCCGGCCTCGCCCACCAGGTAGCGGCCCAGTTCGATGACCAGGCGGCTGTCGTCGCCGAAATCACTGCGACTGCGTTCGGCCAGCGCGTGCAGGGATTCGAAGACCGGCGCGACATCCAGCGGCGCATCGCGATCGCTGTAGGGGATGCCGAAACCGCCGCCCAGATTCAGCGTGCGCAGCGGCGCCGGAAAGAGATCCAGCCATTCCCGCACCATGTCATAGCTGCGCGTCTGCGCTTCGACGATGGCTTCGGCCTTGAGGTTCTGCGAGCCGGCGAAGCAGTGGAAACCTTCGAAGCGCAGGCCACTGCCGGCGATGCTGGCCAGTACATCGGGCAACTCTTCGGCATCGATGCCGAAGGGTTTGGCGCCGCCGCTCATCTTCATGCCGGAGGCGCGCAGTTCGAAGGGCAGGTTCACGCGCACCGCGACGCGTGCCGCGCGTCCGCTGCGCTCGCCGAGCCGGGCCAGCAGTTCGATCTCGCGCCGGGATTCCAGGTTCACGAGGATGTCGGCGGCATGCGCCTGTGCAAGCTCGGCCTCGCTCTTTCCCGGTCCGGCGAAGCTGACGTGATCGCGCGCGCCACCGGCATCGAGGGCCACGCGCAGTTCGCCCGCCGACGCGACATCCAGCCCATCGACGCGCCGCGCCATGTGCGCGACCAGCGCCGGCATGGGGTTGGCCTTGATGGCGTAATGCAGCAGCACCCGCACCGGCAGACCGGCCCGCAGCGCTGCGATGCGCTGGTCGATGCGCCCGCGGTCGTAGAGGTAGCAGGGCGTGCCACCGACTTCGGCGACGACCTGTGCCAGCGGCCGTCCGCCCAGCAACCATTCGCCGTCGTCGTCGCGGGGCCAGTCGCGCATCGGTCCGGCCATCGGCATCGCTTGGCTTTCGTCCGTCGTGGCGCCGGGCGGCATCGTCGAAGTTCCCTGTTCCGTCGGCAGTGGATGTTAGCACCGCGATCCGCACCGTCACGCGCATTGGCTGTCGCTTCCGCATCGCTTGCCGCGCCTTTCCCCTGAGCGCTCGCCGAGGGCTGACCCACGTCATCACCCTGCGGGTGCGCAACACTGTGGCAACGACAAGCCGGTCGACGGGGACCGCGGCGGCGCTGCGATCTTCACCAGGGCCCGGTGCCGGCGACGGGCATCCTGGCGCCTGGATGGTCGCGGCTGTTCGGACACCACTACGATAGCCGTCTCCGCTGCCAGGCCTCGACGATCAACCTCACCCTGTCCACCCTTCCCGCCCTCGATATCTTTGCGGTATTCGGATTTTGATATGGGATCACCCGACTGGGCAGCTTACGATCCGATCCGGGCGGCAACTATCCTGACGCCGGTGGGGGTCGCCTCCGAGGCGAACGGCACCGGAAACTGGTGGTCACTCCGACCAGTCC
>CAZYHP010000215.1:0-1697 GCA_964647135.1 uncultured Rhodanobacteraceae bacterium | reverse complement strand
AGGCGACGCGGTCGCGGTGCTGCGGATCCATGTTGGCCTGGATCTTGAACACGAAACCCGTCAGGCGTTCTTCGTCGGCGGCCACCGCACGCGTGGTGGTCGCACGCGGCTGTGGCGAGGGCGCGTGTTCGACGAAGAAATCGAGGAGCGGCTGCACGCCGAAGTTGTTGACGGCAGAGCCGAAGAACACGGGTGTCTGGCGGCCGGCGAGATAGGCCTCCGGGTCGAAGGAGTGCGAGGCGCCCTCGACCAGTTCGAGCTCGTCGCGCAGCTCGGTCAGCATGGCCGGGCCCAGGCGCTCGGCCAGTTCCGGGGCATCCAGCGAGGGATAGATCGTCGAATCCTGGCGCGTGAAGTTGCGCCCGGATTCGTACAGGTGCACTTCGCCGGTCAGCAGGTGGACCACGCCCTTGAGACGCTTGCCCATGCCGATCGGCCAGGTCACCGGCGCGCACTCGATCTTGAGTACCGACTCGACCTCGTCCAGCAGGTCGATCGGATTCTTGCCCTCACGGTCGAGCTTGTTGATGAAGGTCATGATCGGCGTGTCGCGCATGCGGCACACCTCCATCAGCTTGATCGTGCGTTCCTCGACGCCCTTGGCGACGTCGATGACCATCAGGGCCGAGTCCACCGCCGTCAGCACGCGATAGGTGTCCTCGCCGAAGTCGGCGTGGCCCGGCGTGTCGAGCAGGTTGACGATGCGATCGTCGTAAGGGAACTGCATCACCGAGCTGGTGACCGAGATGCCGCGTTCCTTTTCCAGCGCCATCCAGTCGGAGGTGGCGTGCCGGGCGGCCTTGCGGCCCTTGACGGAACCGGCCATCTGGATGGCGCCGCCGAACAGCAGCAGCTTCTCGGTCAGCGTCGTCTTGCCGGCGTCCGGATGCGAGATGATGGCGAAGGTGCGTCGGCGCGCAGCTTCCTGGGCGGTTGTGGTCATTGCGGGCGAAGATCTGGAGTAGCCGGCTATTTTAGCGGAACCCCGCCGCCCGTCCGGCCCGGCCGTCGCGCTGCGATGCCTGCGGCGTGGACCGGTTCAGGCCAGCGCCCGGGCGGCTTCCGGTGTGAAGGGCCAGTCCAGCTCGCTGCCGTCGCCGGGGCGGCGCAGCACGGGAATGCGCGCGCCGTAGCGGCGTTCGGTGGCGGGGTCGCGCTCGATGTCGATCCGTTCGAAGCGGTCGATCGCCGCCAGCATCAGGACGTGCTCGGCTTCCAGGCAGAGCATGCACGACGGCCGCACCAGCAGCTGCAGTGGCGCGGAGAGGGTTTCGGTCACGTCGGCTTGTAACTGTTCCATGCTGCCGCCATTCTACGCTGACTCCCTTTCCGGCACTTATTCCCCGACATGGCCGTCAGCGTGTTCGACCTGTTCAAGATCGGTATCGGTCCGAGTTCCTCGCACACCGTGGGACCGATGCGGGCGGCGGCCCGGTTCGTCAAACGCTGGGTCGTGGATGCCGGCGAACTGGAACGCACCGCTCGCGTCCGCGCCGAAGTGTTCGGCTCGCTGGCGTTGACGGGGCGCGGACACGGTACCGACAAGGCGGTGCTGATGGGCCTGGAAGGACATCTTCCCAATCTGATCGATCCGGACCTCATTCCCGAGGCGCTCGAGCGCATCCGCAGCCAGAAGCGCATTCGCCTGCACGGCCAACGCGAGGTCGACTTCGACGAGAAACGCGACCTGGTGATGA
>CAZYHP010000214.1:0-1705 GCA_964647135.1 uncultured Rhodanobacteraceae bacterium | reverse complement strand
CAGGGAATCATGAAGTTCGCTGCCACCGTCGGCGTGCCCTACGAGGTTCTGACTGGCGACTTGCGCGACGTTTCGGATCGCGCGCTGCGCCTGATCCTCAACGAGTTCAAGCGCCTGATCGAACAGGATCAGTGGCTGTACTTCATCCCGCAGCTGCTGCAGGGCATGTTGAACGAATGGCTGGACGCGGCCGTGCTCGCGGGCGCGCTGCCACTGTCCGCCGGTGCCTATCAGGAACACCGCGACGAAATCGCAGCCGTGACCTGGGTGCCGGAAGGCTGGCCGTACAGCCATCCGGTGCAGGACGTCGACGCCGACCTCAAGGCAATCCGTGGCGGCCTCACCAGCCGCACGAAGGTCGTGCGCAAGAACGGCTACGACGCAGCAGAGATCGACGCCGAGCAGGCCGCCGACAACGCCCGCGCCGACTCGCTCGGCCTGCCATACGACAGCGACGCCCGCCAGAAGATGCGGGACGGTCAACAGGACCGCCCGGCGCCATCAAGCAATTCCACTCGCACAGAGGAAGACTCCAATGCGTAACCCCCTCGGCGCGCTCATGCGTCTTTTCGGTCGCTCGCACAATCCGGTGATCGCGGCCCTGTACACGCACGCCATCGGCAAGCCGCTGATGGTGGAGCCGAGCATGGGCGAGCGCTTGATTGCGGCGTACATGGACGGTGGCGTCGAGTCGCCAGGCCCAATGCTCGCCGAGTCGCCTGCATCAGGCGTCGGCATCCTGACCGTCCGCGGCGGCCTTGCGTCGCGCCCGGAGCCCGGCTTGTGTGACGACGGCCCTGCGAACTACCAGGGCATCCGCGCTGCGTTTGACCAGCTGATGGCAGACGACAACGTGACCGCCATCGTCCTCGACATGGAATCGCCCGGCGGCATGGTGTCCGGCTGCTTTGACCTGACCGACCACATCCATGCCAGCCGCGGAACGAAGCCGATCATCGCCGCGGTCAACGACTACGCCTACAGCGCCGCATACGCCATCGCGTCGGCATGTGATGAGATCTGGGTCACGCGCACCGGTGGCGTCGGATCGGTCGGCGTGGTCGGGTACCACATCGACCAGTCCGGCTACAACGACAAGATGGGCATCAAGGTGACGCCGATATTCGCCGGTGCCCACAAGGTCGATTTCAGCCCGCACCAGCCGCTGAGCGAAGACGCCAAGGATCGCGAGCAAGCGGAAGTCGACGGACTGTATGACCTGTTCGTCGCCTCGGTCGCCAAGTACCGCGGCATGGACGCCGATGCAGTGCGCGCCACCGAAGCGCTCACCTACACCGGACAGGCCGCCATCGATGTCGGTTTCGCCGATCGCATCGGCACGCTCGGCGACGTACTGGCCAGCCTGAGCGAGTCGGACGAACAGCGCGAACAGCGAGCGGCTGCCGAGAAGGCCGAGCACGAGCGCAAGATGGCCGCCGAGGATCGGGCCGCGGCTGCGGCGCTTGTCGTGTCCGCCGACCTGCCCGGCGAGATCGTCGCGTCGCTTCTGGAAAAGGACAGCGGCATCACCGCAGAAACCGCACAGGCGCGAATCCAGCACGCGCTGGCCGTCACAGATCTGTGTGTCGCATACGGCGACCGCAGCCTCGCGCGCGACTACATCGTGCGCAACACGAACATCGAAGTCGTCCGGGATCAGCTGCAGGCCGCCAAGGCTGCGGATGGGCCGGAGATCGACAACACC
>CAZYHP010000213.1:0-1731 GCA_964647135.1 uncultured Rhodanobacteraceae bacterium | reverse complement strand
AACGTTACGAGGCGCTGGCGCTGGCGCATCTGCAGGCGGCCGGGCTGCAACCGCTGGCGCGCAACTTCCAGACCCGTTTCGGTGAACTCGACCTGGTGATGCGTGACGGTGATGTCGTCGTGTTCGTGGAGGTGCGCTATCGCGCCCGCGCCCATTTCGGCGGCGGCGCCGAAAGCATCACCGCGCGCAAGCAGCAGCGGCTGGTGACCGCGGCACAGCAGTTCCTGCAGGCGCACCGCCACCTCGCCCAACTGCCCTGCCGCTTCGATGTCGTGGCGCTGTCCGGTGACGCGCAGCGGCCGGTCATCGAGTGGCTGCGCAACGCCTTCGACGCCTGAGCGATGACGCAGGCCTTCCTCCGGCACTTGCGCACGTGCCTGCCGGCGGACGGCCTGCAGGTCGACGCCGACACCTTGCAGCGATATGGCCGCGATGATTCGAAGCGCCAGGGCGAACCGCTGGCCGTCGCGTTGCCGCGCACGCGCGAAGAAGCCGTCACCATCGTGCAGGCCTGCCATGAGCATGGCATCGCCCTGACCACGCGCGGCGCCGGCACCGGCACCACCGGTGCCGCCGTGCCCGACCGTGGCGCGCTGGTGCTGTCGCTGGAACGCATGGACCGCATCCTCGCCATCGATCCCGGACAGCGCCTGGCCGTCGTCGAGCCCGGCGTCATCAACCTCGCGCTGCAGCGCGCGGCGGGCGAACACGGCTTCTTCTGGCCGCCCGATCCGGCCAGCGCCGACCGCTGCACCATCGGCGGCAACCTCGCCTGCAATGCCGGCGGTCCGCGCACCGTGAAATACGGCGCGGCGCGCGACAACGTGCTGTCACTGGTCGCCGTCGATGGTCGTGGCCGCCTGTTCCACAGCGCGCGGCCACTGGGCAAGCTCGCCACCGGTTTCAATCTCACGCAGCTGCTGGTCGGCAGCGAAGGCACGCTGGCGGTGATCGTCGAGGCGACGCTGCGGCTGCAGCCGCTGCCACAGGCCAGCCGCGCGCTGTCGGCGAGCTTCCGCGATGTCGAGTCCGCCGCACACGCCGTCACGCGGATCATGGCGCAACCGGTGACCCCTTCGGCGCTGGAATTCCTTGATGGCAAGTCGCTGCGCCTCGCCCGCGCCCATGCGGGTGACGACGTCCCGGAAGCCGGCGCGCTGCTGCTGATCGAAGTCGATGGCGCCGCTGACAGTCTCGACGGACAGGCCGCGGCCGTGCGCGAAGCCGTCCAGGTCGAAGGTCTTGTCGCCTTCGAAGCCGCACGTGACAACGCGCAGCGCGAACGCGTCTGGGCGGCGCGACGCGCGCTGTCGCCGGCGCTGCGCACGCTGGCACCGAAGAAGATCAACGAGGACGTCGTCGTGCCGGTACCGCGACTGCCCGAGCTGATCGCCTTCCTCGACCGGCTCGAACGCGACAGCGGCATCCTCATCGTCTGCTTCGGTCACGCCGGCAACGGCAACCTGCACGTCAATTTGATGCTCGATCCGGATGATCCGGCGCAATCGGCCGCCGCGCCGCTGGCATTGGCGCGCCTGTTCGAGGAAGTCGCACGCCTTGGCGGCGCGCTCTCCGGCGAACACGGCATCGGCCTGTCCAAGCGCGACTTCATGCCGCTGTCCGTCGACACCGTCGCCCTCGACCTGATGCGCGGCCTGAAAGCCGTCTTCGATCCCGACAACGTCCTCAACCCGGGCAAGGTGCTGCCCATCGCGGCCATCGCCGGACGCC
>CAZYHP010000212.1:0-1827 GCA_964647135.1 uncultured Rhodanobacteraceae bacterium | reverse complement strand
CTGCGCGGGGATGACGACCCGAATTGATGGGTGCGCGTTGGACGATGCGGGATGCCCGTCAGCGCTTCTTGCCCATGAACAGCAGCGCCAGGCCGCCGACAGCGGCGACGCCGCCGCCGATCAGATACCACATGGTGCCGTCGGTGTAGCGGCCGGTGACGCCTTCGACGACGCGTTCGCTGACGCTGTCGGTGGCGGTGAGTCCGAAATACAGGGCGATGGCGCCGCCGACCAGCAGGGCGATTCCGATGAAGGTGTTCGAGGACATGGGCAAGACTCCTTCGTTTGGGCGGGTTGATGGATGTCGAGTCTGTGATGCGTGGCGCCATGTAGCCGTGCAACGGCTGGCCTGAGCCTGAACAGCGCTCGCAATGCGGTCCCGCATAAAGCTTGGCGTGGTCAAGCCCGAATCAGTACAATTCTGGTCCCAATTGGAGCTCCACCATGCTTCGGGTCAGCAAACTCACGGACTACGCCACCCTTCTGCTGGCGGAACTGGCGCGCCAGCCGGAGTCATTGCGCGCGGCGACGGAGCTGGCCGAGGTCACCCGCCTGGAATTGCCGACCGTCAGCAAGGTGTTGAAATTGCTTGGATCTGCGGCGCTGGTGCAGTCCCAGCGTGGCATGGCTGGCGGCTACCGCCTGGCGCGTCCTGCCAGCGACATCAGCGTCGCCCAGATCGTCGAGGCCATCGATGGGCCGATCGGCATGACGCGCTGCAGTGCCCGCGCCGGTGAATGCCGCCACGAACCGCACTGCACCGCGCGCGTCTCCTGGCAGCACATCTCGCGCGCCATCGAGCGCGTCCTGACGGAGATGACGCTGGCTGACATGCTCGGCGGTGTGCCGCCGGCACCTCCACCCGCACCGGCGCTGCGAACGGCCAATGGCGGACGCATCGATATCCGCCTGGGCTGAACCCCGAGCCAGCCAACGCCAGCTTGAGAACACACGACATGGTTGCCACCCCCGAACAGATCAGCGAACGCCTGGGCCAGCGCTACAAGGCCGGCTTCGTCACCGACATCGAGACCGACATCGTTCCGCCCGGTCTGGACGAGGACGTCATCCGCGCGATCTCGACCAAGAAAGGCGAGCCGGTCTGGTTGACGGACTGGCGCCTGGCTGCCTATCGCCACTGGCTGACCCTGCCGATGCCGGACTGGGCGAAGCTGGACATCGCGCCGATCGATTTCCAGGCGATCAGCTACTACGCCGCGCCGAACCTCAAGAACCGGCCGAAGTCGCTGGACGAGGTCGATCCCAAGCTGCTGGAAACCTTCGACAAGCTCGGCGTGCCGTTGCATGAACGCGCACGCCTGGCCGGCGTCGCCGTCGACGCCGTGTTCGATTCGGTCAGCGTCGGCACCACGTTCAAGAAGGAACTGGCCGAGGCCGGCGTGATCTTCTGCCCGTTCTCCGAAGCGGTGCACAGCCATCCGGAACTGGTGCAGAAGTACCTGGGTTCGGTGGTGCCGCACACCGACAATTTCTTCGCGGCGCTGAATTCGGCCGTGTTCACCGACGGCAGCTTCGTGTTCATTCCCAAGGGCGTGCGCTGCCCGATGGAGCTGAGCACCTACTTCCGCATCAACGCCCGCGACACCGGCCAGTTCGAACGCACGCTGATCATCGCCGAGGACGACAGCTACGTGTCGTACCTGGAAGGCTGCACGGCGCCGATGCGCGACGAGAACCAGCTGCACGCCGCGGTGGTCGAGCTGGTCGCGCTGGAGCGCGCCGAGATCAAGTATTCGACGGTGCAGAACTGGTATCCGGGCGACGAGAACGGCGTCGGCGGCATCTACAACTTCGTCACCAAGCGCG
>CAZYHP010000211.1:0-1847 GCA_964647135.1 uncultured Rhodanobacteraceae bacterium | reverse complement strand
GCGCCCCCTGCATCCCGGACAGACCCCCGAAGAAGCCGCTGAGCAGACCACCCAGCGGAATGTACTTCGGCCCGAAGGACAGGTCACGAAAACGTGGCAGCAGCTCCAGCGAGGCGAACAGCAGAAGCAGCAGGCCAACCACGAGCTTGACCGGCGTCACTGACACCACCTGGCCAAAGGCACGGTAGGAATATACCGGTTCGACACCGGCGAGCCAGACCAGGACCCAGGCGCCAAGGAACGACAGCGCGATGGCCGGCAACCCAAAGCGCACCACCACGCTGGCATCGGCGTGCCGTCCGGTCAGCGCGAGCTTGAAGAGGCTGTTGAGGAAGTGCACCACCGCGGTGAGCGCAACCGCGTGCTCAAGCGGAAAGAAGAGAGCAAACGCCGGCAGCAGCAACGTGCCCAGGCCGAAGCCCGAGAAGAACGTCAGTGCTGACGCCAGCAGCGCCACCGCGCAGATGATCAGGTACGTCATGCTTCACTGCCCGCCGATTTTCTTGTGCACCTGCGCCCTGGCGCCAGTCCCATTTCCACTGTCCCTGGCCCTGCCCGGTCATGGCTGCGGACTCGTGCCCGGCAACCCGGTTGAGGCACGGCCGATACCCCATGCCGGAGTCCGGATGGCAGCCCGCTTGCAGCCGCCAGCTACCCGCTTCCCGCATGACATCCATTGCGACCTGACCACCGCCACGCAGCGTCAGCGCGCGCCTGTCAGTCAGCAGCTCCTGCTCCTCCGGCAGCGCCGACCACCCGCCAGCGATGGGCAGATCGACCCAGTGAACGCAGTCCAGGATGCACAACGAACACCCCTCGGCCACGACCACGACGCAGCGCATCGGTGCACTGCTATCCGGGAAGGCGCGCGTGCCATCGTGCGCTCAACCCAGGCAGTCGGCGCCCGGCCCTGCCCAGCGCGTCGGAGTATAGATCAGCGCCATGACACTCCATTGACACCGTGTTTCCGTTCACGTCCCATCGACTGAACGCAGACACGACGACGACACCGGTTCAGCCCTCGGACGGCGTTTCTTCCAGCGCCGTTAATAACCGCTTTGCCAGAGTGGAAACCCCATCCAAGAAGGAGACTTCGTGATGAACACCAAGCAGCTTTCCACATTGATGGCCACCGCTGTATTCGCCGTGGGGTTTGCCGGTCTGGCGGTGGCACAGGCGCAGGATGCGGAAGCACTGCCGACCACCGCACAAGGCACCGACCGCCATTTCGACGAGATGGACGCCAACAAGGACGGGCGCTTGACGCTCGACGAGATCAATCCCGAACTCCGCCTGCACATGGAATTCGATCGCCATGACAGCAACAACAACGGGGTCATCACCCTCGACGAGTTCCGCGCCTATGTTCGCGAGGCGAAAGAGCAGCAACGCTGATCACATGATCGCGTGAAGCCCGGCTGCAGAACGCGCGGGCAGGCCGACGGACCGGCCTGCCCGCGCAGCAGTCTTACGTCGCGGTTGTGATCGGTGTCTTCGCCCGCCGACGCCGCCTGGCGGGTCAGCGATTCCATGCGTTCCGATTCTTCGTGCCCGATGCACTGGAATAGGCGCTGCATGCCCTTCGTCCGGAACGCGACGGCGCTGGCGACGCTTGAATCGGTGGCCTGGTTCAACACGCAACGGCTGCTTGCGCCGATCGGCTAAATCCCGCCGGCGGAAGCCGAGGCAAACGACCACCGGCGACTGACCGAAACGAGGGTCGCTGAAAACGCGTGACTTAAACCAAACAGCCTCCACGAAAGCCGGGGCGGTTCACAGCACGAAACACCGAGCTGCGCAACACCATTCACCCGTTCTGCTGTTGCACCGTCTCAACTCATGCAAGC
>CAZYHP010000210.1:0-1866 GCA_964647135.1 uncultured Rhodanobacteraceae bacterium | reverse complement strand
CAAGCAGCTCGAGCGTGGCCAGCGCGTCACCGAGCTGATGAAGCAGAAGCAGTACGCGCCGATGTCGATCGCGCAGATGGCACTGTCCATCTACGCCGTCAACGAGGGCTACCTGGACGACGTGCCGCTCGGCAAGATCGCCAGCTTCGAGTCCGGCCTGCATGCGCACCTGACGCACACGCAGGGCGAGCTGGAGAAGAAGATCGTCGATAGCGGCGCCTGGGACAAGGACATCGAAGGCCAGTTCAGGAAGGTCATCGAGGACTTCAAGGCGACCGGTAGCTGGTAAGGATCGGCCCGGGATCCGGCTCGCCGGATCACCGGACTGCATGGACGACGCGGGTTGCGGACGAAGGGATCCCCCTCCCGACACCGCGCCCCCGACACAGGTCCCGAGAGAAGAACAATGGCTGGCGGCAGAGAAATCAAAACCAAGATCAAGAGCGTGCAGAACACCCGCAAGGTGACGCGCGCGCTGGAAATGGTCTCGGCATCGAAGATCCGCAAGGCGCAGGAGCGCATGCGCGCCTCGCGCCCGTACGCACGCCTGATCCGGCAGTTGATCAGCCACATCGGCCAGGCGAACACCGATTTCGTGCATCCGTTCCTGACCGCGCGCGAAGAAGTCCGCCGCGTCGGCTACATCCTCGTGTCCAGCGACCGCGGCCTCGCCGGCGGCCTGAACTCGACGCTGTTCCGGCGCCTGCTGGCGGACATGAGGTCGTGGCAGGACAAGGGCGTCGAGGTCGACGTCGTGTGCATCGGCCAGAAGGCGACGGCGTTCTTCCGCCGCCTGAAGGTGAACCTGCTGGGTTCGGTCACGCACCTCGGCGAGCGCCCGCAGATGGAGCAGCTGATCGGCGTCATGTCGATGATGCTCGACGGCTACAGCGAAGCGCGTCTCGACCGCGTGTTCCTCTGCTACAACGACTTCATCAACACGATGGCGCAGAAGCCGCGCATCGACCAGCTGCTGCCGCTGCCGGTCGAGGAGGCGCTGGAAACGCGCCACGACTGGGACTACATCTACGAGCCGGATGCCGAAACCGTGCTCAACCAGGTGCTGACCCGCTATGTCGAATCGCTGGTGTACCAGGCGGTGCTGGAAAACCTGGCATCCGAGCATGCCGCGCGCATGGTGGCGATGAAGTCGGCTTCCGACAACGCCACCAAGCTGATCGACACGCTCAACCTGAAGTACAACAAGGCGCGGCAGGCAGCGATCACGCAGGAAATTTCGGAAATCGTCGGCGGCGCCGCCGCGGTGTAACAGCAACAGCGGGACTCGGCGACCGCGACGCAGGACCGAACGAGCTGCTGACAGCGCTTGATCGGTTCCGCGAAGCGGAACCCGAGGCCCGGAGCAAGGGAACACGGCAAGGCGAATCGTCGCTGCACCGCTCCCGAGTCCCGAACCAGAAAGTACCAACGGAGTTCCAACCATGTCCCAAGGCAAGGTCGTACAAATCATCGGCGCCGTCGTCGACGTCGAATTCCCGCGCGAGAACGTGCCGAAGGTGTACGACGCGCTCAAGATCCAGGGCACCCAGATCACCCTCGAAGTCCAGCAGCAGCTGGGCGACGGTATCGTGCGCACCATCGCGCTGGGTTCCACGGACGGCCTGAAGCGTGGACTGGTCGCCGACAACACCGGTCGCGCCGTGTCGGTTCCCGTAGGTGCCGGCACCCTCGGCCGCATCATGAACGTGCTCGGCGAGCCGATCGACGAGGTCGGCCCGATCCAGGCCAACGACTTCTGGGAAATCCACCGCCCCGCGCCGACCTTCGACGAGCAGGCCGGCGGCAGCGACCTGCTGGAAACCGGCATCAAGGTCATCGACCTGATGTGCCCGTTCGCCAAGGGCG
>CAZYHP010000209.1:0-1874 GCA_964647135.1 uncultured Rhodanobacteraceae bacterium | reverse complement strand
CCACGCTCGGCGCCTGGGGCCTGGGCTGGGAGGTCTGGCTCAACGGCATGGAAGTCACCCAGTTCACCTACTTCCAGCAGGCCGGCGGCATCGAGTGCCGGCCGGTGACCGGCGAGATCACCTACGGCCTGGAACGCCTGGCCATGTACCTGCAGAACGTCGAGAACGTCTACGACCTGGTCTGGACGGTCGGCCCGCAGGGTGCAGTGACCTACGGCGACGTCTTCCACCAGAACGAAGTCGAGCAGAGCACCTACAACTTCGAGCACGCCAACGTGCCCGAGCTGCTGCACTGGTTCGATGTCTGCGAAGGCGAAGCACTGAAGCTGGTCGAAGCAGGCCTGCCGCTGCCGGCTTACGACCAGGTCTGCAAGGCCAGCCACAGCTTCAATCTTCTCGACGCCCGTCGCGCCATCTCGGTGACCGAACGGCAGCGCTACATCCTGCGCGTGCGCACGATCGCCAAGGCAGTCGCCGAGTGCTACTACGCCCAACGTGAAAAGCTCGGCTTCCCCGGCGCCAAGCGCAAGGCCGCCTGAGCCGACCTCCTGATCCAACACCTCGTGCCCGCGACCGGCGGGCCGTCTGCAAGCGAATCCGCCCATGAGCCAGCATCTGCCCCTGTTGATCGAACTCGGCTGTGAGGAACTGCCGGTCAAGGCCCTGCCCGGCCTGGCCCAGGCCCTGTTCGACGGTGTCCGCGACGGGCTCGACAGGCGCGGCGTGTCCTTCGACCGCGAACAGGCACGCCTGCTGTATACGCCGCGCCGCCTTGCCGTCCAGATCGACGCCGTCGCCATCCGCCAACCCGACCAGGCCAGCGAAGTGCTCGGCCCGTACCTCAACATCGCCCTCGACGCCGACGGCCAACCGACCAAGGCACTGCAAGGCTTCGCCGCCAAGGCCGGCATCGACTGGCAGACACTGGAACGCACCACCGACGGCAAGGGCGAGCGTTTCGTCCATCGCAGCGTGAAGCCGGGTGCCGCCACCTCCGAACTGCTGCCACAGCTCGTCGAGGAAGCGATCAACGGCCTGCCGATTCCGAAACCGATGCGCTGGGGCGATCACGACTACGCCTTCGTGCGACCCGTGCACTGGCTGGTGCTGCTGTTCGGCGACGATGTCGTCGATTGCCAGGTGCTCGGCGTGCGCAGCGGCCGACAGAGTCGCGGCCACCGCTTCCATGCGCCGGCGTCCATCGAGCTGGCCACGCCGGCCGACTACGAGGCACGCCTGCACCAGTCGCGCGTCATCGTCGATCCGGTCGTGCGCCGCAGCGCCATCGCCGCCATGGTCGAACAGGCGGCGTCGGAAGCCGGCGGCACGGCGCGCATCGACGCGGGCATCCTCGACGAGGTGAACTGCCTGGTGGAATGGCCGGTGCCCATCCTCTGTTCGTTCGAAAGCGACTTCCTGCGCGTGCCGCAGGAAGCGCTGATCCTCACCATGGAAACGAACCAGAAGTTCTTCCCGGTGCTGGACGACGAAGGCCGCCTGACCGAACGGTTCATCGGCGTCGCCAATATCGAATCCAGCGATCCGGCGGAAATCCGCAAGGGCTACGAGCGCGTCATCCGGCCACGCTTTGCCGACGCGCGCTTCTTCTACGACGAGGACCGCAAGCAGGGCCTGGCGTCGATGAATGCCGGCCTGGCCCAGGTCACCTACCAGGCGAAGCTCGGCAGCATCGCCGACAAGATCGAACGCGTCGCCAAGCTGGCGTACGCCATCGCGTCCCAGGGTGCTGATGTCGACCCGGCATTGGCGGAGCGCGCGGCCAGGCTGTCGAAGGCCGACCTGCTGTCGCGCATGGTCAACGAGTTCCCAGAACTGCAGGGCATCGCCGGCCGCTACTACGCCTACGAAGATAC
>CAZYHP010000208.1:0-1877 GCA_964647135.1 uncultured Rhodanobacteraceae bacterium | reverse complement strand
GAAATCGCAGAACTCGCGCAGGGCATCGGTGAGGCCGGTACGCAGGCCGTTCACGTGCGTGCCGCCCTGCGCGGTCGGAATCAGGTTGACGTAGCTTTCCTGGACCAGTTCGCCTTCCGGCAACCAGGCCAGTGCCCATTCGCAGGCATCGGTCTCGCGCTCGACGCTGCCGAGGAAGAGGTCCCTGGGCAACACCACCTGATCGACCAGCAGGCCGCGCAGGTAGTCGCGCAGGCCGTCGGCGTAGCACCACTCGTCGCGCTCGCCACTGGCCTCGTCGTACAGGCGCACGGTCAGGCCGGGGCAGAGCACGGCCTTGGCACGCAGCACATGGCGCAGGGCGCGCAGGCTGATGCGCGGCGAATCGAAATACTTCGGGTCCGGCCAGAAGCGCACGCGGGTGCCGGTGTTCTTGCGCCCGACACTGCCGACCACCGCCAGTTCGCTGGTACGGGCGCCGTCGGCGAACGCCATGTGGAATTCCTGCCCACCACGCTTGACGAAGACTTCCAGCTTCTGCGACAGCGCATTCACCACCGACACGCCGACGCCGTGCAGGCCGCCACTGAAGCGGTAATTGCGGTTGTTGAACTTGCCGCCGGCATGCAGTCGGGTGAGGATCAGCTCGACGCCGGGAATGCCTTCCTCGGGATGGATGTCCACCGGCATGCCACGGCCGTCATCGGCGACTTCGCAGGCCCCGTCGCGATGGACGGTGACCTCGATCGTGCGTGCGTGGCCGGCCAGCGCCTCGTCGACGGAGTTGTCGATGACTTCCTGCGCCAGATGGTTCGGGCGCGCGGTGTCGGTGTACATGCCGGGCCGGCGCTGGACCGGTTCAAGACCGGAAAGGACTTCGATATCGGCGGCGTCGTAACGGCTCATCGGGTGCGGGCGGGCGCGGCTCAAACGGGTGCGCAGCATGGCCCGTGCCGGGTCCCCGCGCAACACCTGCCGGCCTCGCAGGGGCCCGATTCCGTCCGCTGTTCGCGCTGTTGACAGGATCGCCGTGCCGGCTCCGTATGGGCTGGAAAGGCGCGCACAATGCGCCACGGACGGGGTGATGCGATGACCGGAGGGCGGGCGTTCCTGTTGGGCATGGTCGTATTGTGCGCGCCCGCACAGGCCGCCCGGTATTTCGTCAACACCAGCGTCGATTCACCGGATGCTGATTCCGCTGACGGCCAGTGCGCCGACAGTACCGGACAGTGCAGCCTTCGCGCTGCGATCATGCAGGCCAATGCCGGCCTGGCGCCAATCCCCGACGTCATCCACCTTCCCGCCGGCCATTTCCCGCTCACGATCCCCGGCGCCGACGAAGACGCCGCGCTCAGCGGCGACCTCGACGTCTTCCGGCGCATCTCGATCACCGGTGCCGGCGCGGCATTGACGCGCATCGATGGCGCGGCGCTGGATCGGGTCATCGACATCCACGCTGGTGCCGAACTGCGCCTGCAGCGCCTCGCGGTAGTGAACGGGCGTCTTGCCGGCAGCGCGCCCGGTGCCGGTGCGGGCATCCGCGTCGGCGCCGCGTCCACCTTGCACATCAACGAGGTGGAAGTGGATGGGCACCGCTTGCAGGGCCGCGCCGGCGGCATCGCCCTGGACAGCCGCGGTTGCGTGCATGGCCGCTACCTGCGCTTCCGCGACAACGTCGATGAGGCGTTTCCCGCCGCATCGGGAACCGCTGTGATCCGCGTTGCCGGGCAGGCGCCGGGAGACGACGTCTGCCTGCTGTTGGAAGACAGCGAAATCAGCGGCAACCGGGCTGACGTCGCGGGCGCGATTTCCGCAGACGCGGGCCAGGTGATGCTTCGACGCAGCCTGCTGCACGGGAACGAGGCGCGCGGCGCGGGCGCGTTGCACCTGTCTGCAGG
>CAZYHP010000207.1:0-1877 GCA_964647135.1 uncultured Rhodanobacteraceae bacterium | reverse complement strand
AGCACAGCACTCATAATGCTGGGGTCGGTGGTTCGAGTCCACCCATAGCCACCAGGTCCAACCCCGCGAATCGGCGGGGTTTTTCGTTTCTGATGACCTCTGCTCCCCGCATGCGAGTGGCGCCGCGGTGGACGGCGCATTCGGTCCTTGCTTTTACCCGCAGCGACCTGCTGGGGACCTGACCGATACGGCACGGCGATCCCTGAAGCCGCGCGTGACCTTCCACCGGATCGATGATGGCGCCAGCTGGCCATCGGGGCCGCGCCCGCCGCGGCAGGAACGGGCGGACAGCTGCCGTCTTTTCCACAGAAAGATCTTGAACGTTTGCCGCGATCAGTCCGTGCGTTACGCGCGGACCGAGTGGGCGCAGGCAACCTGTCCGGGCAGCAGGCCCCACCCTCGCCGAGGGCGATGCCTGGCGCCCGTGATCGGAAAACCACACCGGGTCATTCCCGCAGGCGGGAATCCAGCACTCTCCCGAAGGTCGCGAGCCGCGGAGAACCCGACTGTGCAGGCAGGACGGGGCCATCCGGTCAGGATGCCGCCGCGCAGCCGCGGCGGGAAACCCACTGTCCGCCTGCCGCAGCACGTCGCGCGCCCCTGCAGGTCCACGTCGCGTACCCATGGGCCCTCACTGTGTCCATGAGGACAGGCCCCGATCTCCTGGTCTCGAACCCGCATCGCCGCTTGAAGGTCCGCGCACCGGCTCTCGCCGCAGGGCGATGTATTCGTAATCAACCGCGTCGCGACCTGTTCCCGGCGGCGTTCTTCCCACTCGCCAGACCTCCACGGCGTCCACGCCGCTGGCGACAGCCGCGTTCGCCGGCCGGATCGTGCGAATCGCGCGAAATGCCCGACAAATGCACTGCAGCCTGCAAGTCCGGACCTCGACCTGAAACGTCAAGCCATTGTTTTTGTTGCGCAAATCAGGTTGGCACGCGGCGTGTATTGATGCTCCCGTCCTGCCGCAACAGGCAGACATCCAACCAAGGAGAACGACATGACACGCAATCCGAATCGCACTGCCCTGATTACGACCGCCACTCTGGCTGCCGCTCTGGCTTTCGGCGCCTCCGCGTTTGCGGCCGAGCCCGTTCTGATCCAGGACGCCGGCCAGGATTCCGAGCAGCCGGCCACCGACACCTGGATCACCACCAAGGTGAAGACGACCCTCCTGGCCACCGATGACGTCGCTGGCACCGACATCAATGTGAGCACCAACAACGGCGTCGTGACGCTGGCCGGTGTTCTGGAGTCCCAGGCCGCCGTCAACAAGGCCATCGAAGTGACCCGCGGCATTGAAGGCGTTGTCGATGTCGACGCCCGTGCCCTGACCGTCCGCTGATTCGGCCAGACATATCCACCACGTCAAAGGAGACATGACATGAATGAAGATCGCATCAAGGGCAAGTGGAAGCAGCTCACCGGCACCATGAAGGAAAAGTGGGGCAAGCTGACCGACGACGACCTGCAGGTTGCCGAAGGCAACGCCGAATATCTCGCCGGCAAGGTGCAGGAGCGTTACGGCCTCGCCCGTGACGCCGCCGAGGAACAGGTCCGCGAATTCGAGCGCACGCTCTGATCCGCAGCCTGTAGACAGTGAGCGGCGCTTTTTCGAAAGCATCGCCACTTCGAGATCCGCCCGGAAACGGGCGGATCTTTTTTATGCATCGTCCCTGCTCCGGAACCCAGGTGAAGCACTGGATCCCGGCTTCGCGGGAATGACGAGCAGAGCTGCGCATCGGGGCGATGACGGGCGGTTCACATGCGCGCGATTGACCGGCAGCGACGGCATCGGGACCCTGCGGCCCGTTGCCGACCAGGAGCTCATCACGTCGACGCCTTGAGCCCTTCGCCTACCAGCGAGCCGAAGCGCG
>CAZYHP010000206.1:0-1961 GCA_964647135.1 uncultured Rhodanobacteraceae bacterium | reverse complement strand
GATCGTGCGCTGCGACCACTCGTCCCACTTGTAGATGTGCAGGTCGGTGCCGCAGATGGCCGTCTTCTCGACCTTCACCAGCACGTCGTTCGGGCCGATTTCCGGTACCGGCACGCGCTCCATCCAGATGCCGGGGCCGGCCTCGCGCTTGACCAGGGCGTTCATCATCTCGGACATGGCGGCATTTTCCGGCACAGGGTTCGGGGGCGGCAATTATACGATCCCGTGACCTGTACCCGGATCGACGACACGCCGCCGTGCTAGCGTCGTCCTGCCGCCCGGACGACGGCACCGATCAGCAAGGGACAGGGAGCCGACCCGCACACCTTATCCAGATCGACCAGGAGACCGCCATGCCTGGATTTTCTCGCGCTTTCCGTGGGCTTTTCATCACCACGCTGGGCCTGACCGCGGCTGCGGCCGCGCTGGCCGAGGCACACCATGAACGCAATGGGCTGGAAGCGGCCCCGGATCAGCCGGATGCCGCGCCGGTACACACACGCCAGCTGCAATCCCTCGGTGCCGCCACGCGCGCCTTCCTGATGCTGAAGCACGGCGACGAGCCTTTCCCCGGCGAACCGGTCACCGTCCTCAACCCGCCATTTACCAATGACCTCGGGCAGATCGGGTTCGTCGGCGCCACCAACGACGGCGGCGGCAACGACCATTTCGTCTGGCTGGACGGGCAGATCGTCTGGCGGAACAGCGATGCCGACACCTACGTGGTCAGTGGCGGTGAAGGCACGATGGGCATCAGCGACGCAGGCGACTTCATCTACAGCCCGAGCACCGACGGCCGCGATTCGGTGTGGACCCGTACCGGCCCCCTTGCTGTCGCGGGCGAAGCCGCGCCGGGTTTCGCCACCGGCACGGTGTCGACTTTCCACAGCCGGCCGACGATGTCGGCGAACGGGGTTGCGCATTGGGTGGCCGGCGTCCACTTCAGCGGCGGCACGGCCAGCCAGGCGCGCGTCCTGTACCGGGCGGACGATGCGACGCCGGCCACGATCGCGCCGGTGCTTCGCTCCGGCGACATCGTCGATGGCCATCCGGTTTCCGCCAGCGGCATCCGGTTCGACTACCAGGCCTCCGACAACGGCGAACACCTGATCCTGGGGCTCATCGTGGATTCCGGCAGTACGTCCAACGACACCCTGGTCTGGGTCGACGGCACCGTGGTCGCGCGCGAATCGCAGCCGACGGGCGATGGCGACAACTGGGCGGGACTGGACTCGGTGTCCATCAACAACGACGGCGATTTCCTTTTCTCCGGCGATACCGACGGCAACACGGCCAACGACGAGTTCATCGCCTACAACGGCGACATTGCCCTCCGCGAAGGCGACACGCTCGACGGGATCACGCTGGCTGTCGGCGCTGCCGTGCAGGCACTCAGCATCAACGACCTCGGGCAGGCAGTACACATCTGGAGCCACGGCAGCGGCGACCATTTGTTCATCGCCTGCGACGCTGCCGACCTCGCCGGGTCGATCCGGGTGCTGTCCACCGGCGAATCCGTGGACCTCGATGGCGACGGTTCGACCGATGCCTTCGTCAGCGATCTGAACGCCAGTGCGGTCATCAGCCCGGGCCTGGATCTGGCGGAAGACGGCCGCGTCGCGGTCAATGTCGATCTCGATTTCGACGACGGCAAAGGCGAGCGGCAGGCGGTCATCGCCTTGCTGGCGCCATACTGCGGGGTGGATGTGATCTTCCGCGACGGCTTCGAGTCGCCGCCGCGGAATTGACGGCTCACGTCGATGCTGGACCCAACGGACGCCTGGGCGGAAATCCCCGGGAATACCTGCGCGAGCCCGTGCCCTCGTTTGCCGCGAAGACTTCTTCCCGTCGGCGCCGACGTTCGCCGCGCAGGTTTTTCGCTCGTCATGCCCGCGACGGCGGGCATCCAGGGCCTTCGTGCATTGGAGCAACTGGATCCCCGCCTTCGCGGGGATGACGAG
>CAZYHP010000205.1:0-2012 GCA_964647135.1 uncultured Rhodanobacteraceae bacterium | reverse complement strand
CTGCCGCGAACGGCAGCCTGGTGACATCCGAACTGGGCGATAGCGACACCTTCACGATCGTCCTCACCACCCTGCCGGGTGCGGACGTCACGCTGTCCATCACCAGTACAGACACCGGCGAAGGCAGCGTGTCACCTGCCTCGCTCGTGTTCACTTCGGGGAACTGGAATGTCCCGCAGACGGTGACGGTCACCGGTGTGAATGATGCACAGGTCGATGGCGATCAGGGCTACCAGATCCAGGCCGGTCCGGCGACCAGCGCCGATCCGTCCTACAGCGGGCTGATCGCCCGCATTGACGCGGTCAATGTCGATGACGACGTCGCCGGGGCTGGGCCGCCACGCCCGGTCCCGCTCGGCGGCGCCTGGGCCATGCTGGTCCTGCTGCTGACCATGATGGCATTGGCTGCGGAAGCGCTCGCGCGCCGACGCTGAGGCGCGACGGCCGCTGCCGGCGTCTGCACGGCAGCGGTCCGAGTCGTCTTTGCGATGCAGCACCGGCCGGTGCGTCTTCGTGGGCCGACGGGTCCGTCGTCGGACCCGGCAGGCCTCTGCCGTTGCCGGACCCGCGTCCGGATCGGAGAGCCGCGCGCCGGCGTTTCAAGGCGCCGATGCCTGCGGCGCAGCGGCCAGGCCGGGTGCGGGCAGGAGGGATGGCCGGTCGATAGGGCCCTTTGCCAGCATCCGGGTCGCATGACCCGCCCGGCGGTCCCACGCTGATCCGTCAAGATTCACAATGTCAACGCGCCGCGGACGGGACGCCTGCGGCACAATGGCAGGCATCATGCCCGCCGACGCCCAGCCGGATTTCCGGCTTTACCACTCCAATGCACTGGACGTGCTTGCCGGCATCCTTGCCGACGAGCTGCGCAAGCCGCTGGCCGGCGTGTCGCCGCTGCAGCCGGAAACGGTGCTGATCCCGCAGGTGGCGATGCGCCGCTGGTTGCAGGCGACACTGGCGCAGCAGCATGGCGTCGTCGCCAACATCGAATTCCTGACGCCCGGCGAATTCGTCGGCCGAGCCCTCGACGCCAACGTCGCCGGCGGCGATGACGACCTCGATACCGCGGCCCTGCACTGGCGTCTTTATGCGGCGCTGCGCGATCCGACGCTGCTGGCACGACCGGCGCTGGCGCAGATCGCCGCATTCCTCGACACGAGCCCGTCGGGCGCCGGCGAGGGCGACGCGCTGAAGGCCTGGACGCTGGCCGGCGAACTGGCGTCGGTCTTCGAGAAGTACCAGGCCTGGCGCCGCGACTGGCTGCTGCGCTGGGAAGACGGTGCCGATCCCGATGACCCGCAGGCGATCCTCTGGCGCGCGATTGCCGCCGGGCACAGCTATCGCGCTCGGCGCATCCAGCAGTACCTGGACCGCTTCGAAGGCGCCGGCCAGCCATTGCCGCAGGGGTTGCCGGCGCGGCTGTTCGCCTTCGCGACACTCAACGTCTCGCCCGACGTGCTGCGCCTCATCGCCAGCCAGGCGCGCGTTGGCACCACGCACTTCTTCATGCCGTCACCGGCCCGCAATGACTGGGGTGACATGCAGGTGCTGCGGCAGCGCCTGCGCGACGGCGAGGAAGATCCGCTCGCCGACAGCGCGGGCGACAACCGCCTTCTGCGCGCCTGGGGCGCGGCCGGCCGCGACTTCGTTGCGCTGCTCGGCAGCTATGAAGTGGTCCATCCGCGCGGCGAGGTCGAAGCCCACGTCGATCCCGACGCCGAAGCGGGTCCGACGCTGGCAGAAGAGGGTCTGTCCGACAGCCTGCTGCGCCGCCTGCAGGGCGATCTCTTCCATCGCCGTCCGCCGCCGCCCATCGTCGCCGATGCCGACGATCCGCGAACGCTTTTGCCGGCCGTGCGCCACCACGATCCCAGCCTGCAGTTCCATGCCTGCCACACGCGCCTGCGCGAACTGCAGGTGCTGCAGGACCAGTTGCGCGCACTGTTCGAGGATCCACGCTTCGATCCGCCGCTGCAGCCGCGCGAGGTCGCCGTGCTGGCGCCGGACATCGA
>CAZYHP010000204.1:0-2030 GCA_964647135.1 uncultured Rhodanobacteraceae bacterium | reverse complement strand
GTTATCCCCGAATCGTGTGTGCAAGGCTGTGGACGACTCTGTGCGTGCGCCGGAAAAATCCAAGCGCATCAGCGCTGTGCTTCAGATTGGCGAGTTTGTATTCATGCCCGGGCGAATCGTCGGCATGGACGCGAGCGGTTCGATCCGTCGTTGACAAGGGCATTGCACGCGTGCTCCCTGCGGTGCAGGGCAGACGCAGGCGTCCGGTGCTGCCGCCAGCCAGGCGTCGACCCTTTGATGCCGGGATCGGCCAAGGCCAGGTGCGAAGGCGCGCGTTCGATGTCGACGCGATGCCTGTCCGCTATTCGGACTCGACGCGCGCCAGTTCGAGCACCCATTTCGGTACCAGCGGCTCGCCGGCAAAGAAGTCGCCGCGCTTGCCCTCGGCCATCGCCCAGCGGTGCAGCCAGCTCGGTCCGAAGCGGCCGTCGTAGCCCTCGGCGCCGCGTTCATAGGCCGGGTCCCGCAGGGCTTCTTCCAGCGTGACGACACGATAGCCGCGACGTTGCACGCCGGCCACCAGGTCGGCATAGGCGACGGCATTGAGTTCGTTCGCGTGCATCAGCCAGATCTGCGGCAGCGCGTAGCCCAGCAGCGCCTGCGACTGCTGCTCGAAGTAGTCGACCTTGTTGAGCATGTAGGGGATGTAGCCGCGGCGAAGGCGTTCCAGCGTGGCCGCGCGCCCCGGCGTGTCCGGCTCGCCGTCCAGCACGTTGGCGTACGCGAAGGCCCACACCCATTCGCCGTTGTCGACGGTCACCGGCGCGATGCGGTAGCCGTGCCGTGCCAGGAACGCCGCCAGTGCGGCACGCTCGTCGCGCGTGCGGCCGGCGCGCAGGTAGGGATGGCGGAACCAGCGCGGCGTCTGGCCGTAGTCGGCCAGCAGCGGACGCAGCAGGCGTTCGCCCTTGATGATGTCGGCCTGGAACGCATCCAGGCCCACCTCATGCAGATCAAGATGGCCATGCGTGTGGTTGCCCAACTCGAAGCCGCCGTCGAGCCAGTCGCGCAGCATGGCGAGTCGCCCGGGCTGGACGACGCCGTCGAGTTCGAGCTTGCCTTCATTGACGAAGCCGGTGGCGGGTACGCCGGCCTGCGTGAGCTGCGCCATCAACTGCGCATGGCGACTCTGGACCTGATCCGCGGGTGTCGTGGCGATGCGCTGCCATGGCAGGTCGTCGATGGTGATGGCAATGCGCCGGTCCGGTTCGCCGGCATGCGCTACCGCCTGGACGAGAATCAGAAACAGCAGGAGCAGTCTGGACATGTGGCACCCGGGTCGAGCCGCGATGATAACGGTGCAGCCGGCCATCCCGGCACGCGGCCATCCCGGCACGCGGATTGCCATCGACGCGGTTGAAGACGATGCGCAGGCGCAGTTATCCCCGGATGCTGTGCACAGGCATGTGGATGAAGCTGGGGATGCCGCCGGAAACCGCCGGCCGATCAAGGCGCTTCAACACATTGGCCAGATCATGACCGGCTGCCTGAAGGCGGACGGCCACCCGTTGCAGGTGGCCGTCGCGGTGGAATCGGACTCAGGCTTCCGCCGGTTCGTCCTTGAACGCGTCGACCGGGATGCAGGCGCAGAAGATGTTCTTGTCGCCGTGCACGTTGTCGACGCGTGCCACCGGCGGCCAGTACTTCTGCTGGCGCAGGCTGGCCAGCGGGAATACCGCCTGTTCGCGGCTGTAGGCGTGCGTCCAGTCGCTGTCGGCGACGGCCGTCGCAGTGTGCGGCGCGTTCTTGAGTGGATTGTCCTCGCGGTCGAGACGGCCATCCTCGATGGCGCGGATCTCCTCGCGGATCTGGATCATCGCGTCGATGAAGCGGTCCAGCTCGTGCAGCGATTCGCTTTCGGTCGGCTCGACCATCAGCGTGCCGGCGACCGGGAAACTCAGGGTCGGTGCGTGGAAGCCGTAGTCGATCAGGCGCTTGGCGACGTCCTCGGCGCTGATGCCGGTGGTCTTCTCCAGCGGTCGCAGGTCGAGGATGCACTCGTGCGCGACCAGGCCGTTGCGGCCGGTGTA
>CAZYHP010000203.1:0-2071 GCA_964647135.1 uncultured Rhodanobacteraceae bacterium | reverse complement strand
CGCGGAACTGCAGCGGCAGCACACCGAAACCGACCAGGTTGGAGCGGTGGATGCGTTCGAAGCTTTCCGCGATCACCGCCTTGATGCCCAGCAGGTTGGTGCCCTTGGCCGCCCAGTCGCGTGACGAACCGGTGCCGTATTCCTGGCCGGCGATCACCACCAGTGGCGTGCCGCCGGCCTGGTAGCGCATGGACGCGTCGTAGATCGACAGTTGCTCGCCACTGGGGATGTGCCGGGTATAACCGCCCTCGACGCCATCCAGCATCTGGTTCCGGATGCGGATGTTGGCGAAGGTGCCGCGCACCATCACCGCATCGTTGCCGCGGCGGCTGCCGTAGGAATTGAAGTCGGCCGGTTGCACGCCGTGTTCCATCAGGAAACGGCCGGCCGGCGAATCCTTCTTGATGCTGCCGGCGGGCGAGATGTGGTCGGTGGTGATGGAATCGCCGAGCAGCGCCAGGCATCGCGCGCCGGCGATGTCGTTGATGCGGGCGACCTGCATGGTCATGCCCTCGAAGTAGGGCGGATTCTTGATGTAGGTCGACGCATCGCTCCAGGCGTACAGGTCGCCATCCGGAGAATCGATGGTGTTCCAGCGCGAATCGCCCTTGAAGACGTCGGCATAGGTCTGCTTGAACATGTCGGGACCGATGGTCGCGGCGATGAAGTCGCCGATCTCCTTGTTGGTCGGCCAGATGTCGCGAAGGTAGACCGGATCGCCGTGGCTGTCGTGACCGAGTGGCTGCGTCGTCAGGTCGATGTCGACCGTTCCGGCGAGCGCATAGGCGACGACCAGCGGCGGCGATGCCAGGTAGTTCATCTTCACTTCGGCGTGGATGCGGCCTTCGAAGTTGCGGTTGCCCGACAACACCGAGGTCACGACCAGGTCACCCGCGGCGATGCCGGCGCTGACTTCGGCGGGCAGCGGGCCGGAATTGCCGATGCAGGTCGTGCAGCCGTAGCCGACGACATAGAAGCCGATCTTTTCCAGTTCGTCGAGCAGGCCGGCCTTTTCCAGGTATTCGGTGACGACGCGGGAGCCTGGCCCCAGCGAGGTCTTCACCCAGGGCTTGCGCGTCAGTCCGCGCGCCGCCGCGTTGCGCGCCAGCAGGCCGGCGCCGATCATCACTGCCGGATTGGAGGTGTTGGTGCAGGAGGTGATCGCCGCGATGACCACGGCGCCATCCTTGAGGCGGAACGTCTCGCCACCGATGTCGATGTCGGCGAAGCCCTTCTGCAGCTGCTCGTTGCCGACGGCGGCACCGCCGCCTTCGTTGACGAAGTCGGCCACTTCCGTGCAGCGCTTTTCGCGGTTGGCCGTCAGGGCCGGCAGGTTGTCGCGATAGTTGGCGGCGACATCTTCCAGCAGCACGCGGTCCTGTGGACGACGCGGACCGGCCATCGATGGCCGCACGTCGCCCATGTCCAGGTGCAGCACGCTGCTGTACTGCGCTTCGGGTGCGCCGGGCTCATGCCACAGCCCCTGCACGCGCGCGTACTGCTCGACGAGGGCGATGTCGCTTTCGCTGCGGCCGGAAAGGCGCAGGTAGTTCAGTGATTCGGCGTCGATGGGGAAGATGCCGCAGGTGGCGCCGTATTCCGGTGCCATGTTGCCGATGGTGGCGCGGTCGGCCAACGGCAGATGCTGCAGGCCGTCGCCGAAAAACTCGACGAACTTGCCGACGACCCCATGCTGGCGAAGCATCTGCGTCACCGTCAGCACCAGGTCGGTGGCTGTCGCGCCCTCCGGCAGGCGGCCGCTGAGCTTGAAGCCGACGACCTGCGGAATCAGCATCGACGAAGGCTGGCCGAGCATGGCCGCTTCCGCCTCGATGCCGCCGACGCCCCAGCCGAGCACGCCGATGCCGTTGATCATCGTCGTGTGCGAGTCGGTGCCGAACACGGTGTCGGGATAGGCGAGCCATTCGCCATCGCGCTCGGCGGCAAACACCACGCGCGCCAGGTATTCGAGGTTGACCTGGTGGACGATGCCGGTATTCGGCGGCACGACCTTGAAATTGGCGAACGCCTTCTGGCCCCAGCGCAGGAAGCCGTAGCGTTCCTGGTTGCG
>CAZYHP010000202.1:0-2079 GCA_964647135.1 uncultured Rhodanobacteraceae bacterium | reverse complement strand
GCGGTCGCAGGTCGAGGATGCACTCGTGCGCGACCAGGCCGTTGCGGCCGGTGTACAGCGTGCGGTAATGCGGCGCCAGCCGCTTCGAAATGTAATTGGCGTTGAGCAGCGCCACCTGCGTGGCCTTGCGCAGGCCGGCCTTGCCCATCATGGCGATGTACATCCAGCTGATCGGCAGGATGCTGGCGCTGCCGTGCGCGGCGGCCGACACCTTGCCGACCGTGCCCTGGGCGTCCTTGTGGCCGCGTGGCAGGAAAGGCGCGAGGTGCGCCTTCACCGCGCAGGGACCGACACCGGGGCCGCCGCCGCCGTGCGGGATGCAGAAGGTCTTGTGCAGGTTGAGGTGCGAGACGTCCGAACCCCACTTGCCCGGCTTGGCGAGGCCGACCAGCGCGTTGAGGTTGGCGCCGTCGGTGTACACCTGGCCGCCGTGCTGGTGGACGATCTCGCAGATCTCGACGACATCCTCCTCGAACACGCCATGCGTGGACGGGTAGGTCATCATGATCGCCGCCAGGTTGGCGGAATGTTTTTCGGCCTGGGCGCGGATGTCGCCGACATCGACGTTGCCGTTGGCGTCGCACCTGGTGACCACGACCTTCATGCCGCACATCTGCGCGCTGGCCGGATTGGTGCCGTGCGCGGATTCGGGAATCAGGCAGATGTTGCGGTGGCTTTCGCCGCGCGAGGCATGCCAGGCACGGATGGCCAGCAGGCCGGCATATTCGCCCTGCGCGCCGGAGTTCGGCTGGAAGCTCACGGCGTCGTAACCGGTGATGTCGACCAGCATGGCTTCCAGCGAATCGATCAGTTCCTTGTAGCCCTGTACCTGATCGGCGGGTGCCAGCGGATGGATCTGCGCGAATTCCGGCCAGGTGATCGGGATCATCTCGGCGGTCGCATTCAACTTCATGGTGCAGGAGCCGAGCGGGATCATGGTGCGATCCATCGCCAGGTCCTTGTCGGCCAGCGAGCGCAGGTAGCGCAGCATCTCGTGTTCACTGTGGTGCGTATTGAAGACCGGGTGGGTCAGGAAGGCGCTGCGGCGTTCCAGCGCGGCCGGGATCAATGACGGGGCGCTGGCGTCGAGCGCGTCGATCTGCGGCAGCGTGGTGGTGTCACCGGCGAAGACCGACCACAGCAGTTCGACGTCGGCGCGCGTGGTGGTTTCGTCCAGCGAGATGCACAGCGAGCCATTGTCGCGCACGCGCAGGTTGACCTGCTTCGCGGTCGCGCGTTCAAGGATGCCGGCGGCCTTGTCGCCGGCGTCGATGCAGAGCGTGTCGAAGGCGGTGTCGTGCACCGTCGCGTGGCCGAGCTGGCGCAGGCCGGCGGCGAGGATCGCGGTGAGCCGCGCGACGCGGCGGGCGATTCGGGTCAGGCCTTCCGGGCCGTGATACACGGCATACATCGACGCCATCACCGCCAGCAGCACCTGCGCGGTGCAGATGTTCGAGGTCGCCTTCTCGCGGCGGATGTGCTGTTCGCGCGTCTGCAGGGTGAGGCGATAGGCGGGCTTGCCTTCGGCATCCACGGAGACACCAATCAGGCGGCCCGGCATCGAACGCTTGAAGGCATCGCGGCAGGCCATGAACGCGGCATGCGGGCCGCCGAAGCCGAACGGCACGCCGAAGCGCTGCGAATTGCCGACCACGATGTCGGCGCCCATCTCGCCGGGCGACTTGATCAGCGTCAGCGCCAGCAGGTCGCTGACGACCACGAATAGCGCGTTGTGCGCGTGGATCGCCTCGGCGTCCTTTTCCCAGTCGGCGATCCAGCCGCTCGATGCCGGGTACTGCACCAGCACGCCGAAGTAGTCGCCGGCGGCGAGCCTCGTGTGGAAGTCCCGGGTCGAACGCACGATGTCGACGGTCAGGCCCAGCGGTTCGGCACGGGTCTGCAGCACTTCAAGCGTCTGTGGATGCGTATCGCCGGCGACCAGGAACGTGTTCGACTTCGACCTGGCCGAACGCCTGGCCAGGGTCATCGCCTCGGCCGCGGCAGTGGCTTCGTCCAGCAGCGAGGCGTTGGCGATGTCCATGCCGGTGAGGTCGGCGCACATCTGCTGGAAGTTGATCA
>CAZYHP010000201.1:0-2099 GCA_964647135.1 uncultured Rhodanobacteraceae bacterium | reverse complement strand
TCTCGGTCGCCGTCGGCCTGCTGTTCGCCTTCGCCAGCCCGTTCCTGGTGGGCGGTCTTGCCGTCGGCTGATCCAGCCGTGATGGAAGCGCCGCACAGCCCGTTCGTCGGGTCGCGCGGCGCAAGGCAAACATGGAGCCGAGCGGCGACAACGTCGTCCGGCTCCTGATCACAGGCAGAGCGCACCCATGAACCTCAATCTGACCCTTATCGCCCAGGCGCTGGCCTTTGCCGCCCTGATCTGGCTGATCGCCACCGTGGTATGGCCGCCGCTGCTCAAGGCCATCGAGGAGCGCCAGCAGAAGATCGCCGAGGGCCTGGCCGCCGCCGATCGCGCGAAGGCCGACCTCGCTGCCGCCGACCAGCGCGTCGAGGAAGAGATCAAGGCCGCCCGCTCCAAGGCCGCCGAGATCCTAGACCGCGCCCATGCGCAGGCGAACCAGATCCTCGACAAGGCCAAGGCTGACGCCCTCGCCGAAGCCGTGCGCCAGAAGGCGGCGGCCGAATCCGAGATCGGCAGCATGCTGCAGTCGGCCCGCGAGAACCTGCGCACCCAGCTGGGTGGCCTGGCTGTCCTGGGCGCCGAGAAGATCGTCCGGCGTGAAATCGACGCCGCGGCGCATCGCGCGCTGATCGAAGAGCTGGCCAGCGAGATCTGACGACATGAGCGCGAATGCCCAGACCCTGGCCCGCCCTTACGCCCGTGCCGCTTTCGAGCTCGCCCGGGCGGATGGCGTCCTGGCCGACTGGTCGCAGCGCCTGCTGTTCTCGGCGACCCTCGCCGAGGACGAGCGGGTCGCCGCGTACCTGGCCCATCCGGGCCTGAGCCAGGCTGAGCAGGTTGGCCTGCTGCTGCCGGAAGGCGACACGCCGGAAGGCGTGTATGGCCGCTTCCTGGCCACGCTGGCCGAGAACCGCCGCCTGCCCCTGCTGGCCCAGGTCGCCGCGCAATACGAATTGCTGCGCGCCGACGCCGAGCGCGTCGTCAAGGCCAGCGTGCGCTCCGCGGTCGCCCTGGAGCCGTCGCAGATGGAAACGCTCAAGGCTGCCCTGCGCCGTCGCCTCGGCCGCGAGATCGAACTGCGCAACGAGATCGATCCGTCGGTCATCGGCGGCGCCGTGATCGACGCCGGCGATATCGTCATCGACGGCAGCGTGCGCGGGCGACTGGCCAAGCTGCACGGCGCGTTGACGCACTGATTCCACGAATTTCCGATTGAACGCGGCGCGCGGGAATGGCGCCGGACCAGAGGCTCAAGCCATGCAAAGCACACTCAACCCGTCCGAAATCTCCGAGCTGATCAAGAACCGCATCGCGCAGTTCAAGCTCGGCGCCGAGGCCCGCAACGAAGGCACCATCGTCTCGGTGTCCGACGGCATTGCACGCATCCACGGCCTGGCCGACGTGATGCAGGGCGAAATGATCGAGTTCCCGAACGACACCTTTGGTCTGGCGCTCAACCTCGAGCGCGACTCCGTCGGCGCGGTGATCCTGGGTGACTACAAGCACCTGCGCGAAGGCGACAAGGTCAAGACCACCGGCCGCATCCTCGAAGTGCCGACCGGTCCGGAACTGCTCGGCCGCGTCGTCAACGCGCTTGGCGAGCCGATCGACGGCAAGGGCCCGATCAACGCCAAGGTCACGGCGCCGGTCGAAAAGGTCGCGCCGGGCGTGATCTGGCGCAAGAGCGTGTCGCAGCCGGTGCAGACCGGCTACAAGTCGGTCGACTCGATGATTCCCGTCGGCCGCGGCCAGCGCGAGCTGATCATCGGCGACCGCCAGACCGGCAAGACCGCGATGGCCATCGACGCCATCATCAACCAGAAGGGCACCGGCGTTAAGTGCATCTACGTGGCGATCGGCCAGAAGGCCTCCTCGATCGCCAGCGTCGTGCGCAAGCTGGAAGAAAACGGAGCGATGGCCCACACCATCATCGTCGCCGCCACCGCTTCGGAGTCGGCCGCGATGCAGTACATCAGCGCCTATTCCGGCTGCACGATGGGCGAATACTTCCGCGACCGCGGCGAAGACGCGCTGATCGTCTATGACGACCTGTCCAAGCAGGCCGTCGCCTACCGCCAGATCTCGCTGCTGCTGCG
>CAZYHP010000200.1:0-2100 GCA_964647135.1 uncultured Rhodanobacteraceae bacterium | reverse complement strand
CGGATCAGCTGGCCCATCGACTGTTGTTCCATCGCGTGCGCCAGCCAGCCGGCGAGGCGGCCGGCGGCGAACATCGCCAGCGCGTGTGCAGCGGGCAATGCGTGTAAATGGCACAGGGCGGCGAGCATGAAGTCGATGTTGGGGCGCAGGCCGCTGGCGTGCCACGCCGCGTCGACCAGCGTGTCCATCGCACGCACGGCCGGCTGATCGCCGCGCTGCTCGCGCAGCAGTGCCAGCAGCGTCAGTCCGCGCGGATCGCCTTCCGGATACAGCGCATGGCCGAAGCCGGGCAGGTCATCGCCGCGTTTCCAGCGTTCGTCGATGTGCGCGGCGGGCGAGGGCGCATCGAGCGCATCGCGGATCAGCGCATGGGCGCGCGCGGTGGCGCCGCCATGGCGCGGTCCGGAGATCGCCGCCAGTCCGGCGCAGACGGTGGCATGCAGGGACGCGCCGGTGGAGGCAACGACGCGCGCGGCAAACGCCGAGACATTCAATTCATGATCGGCGCAGAGCACCAGTGCCGCACGCACCAGCGCGGCGAAGGCGCGATCGCGCGGTTTCCAGCAGCGCGCCAGCTGTTCGTGCACCGGTGTGTCCTGCGGCGCACGCCCGATCAGCAGGGCGGCGTTCTGGCGCAGCAGCAGGGCGGCGATCTCGCGTCGTACGCCTGTCGCTGCGCTGTGCGACTGCGGCAGTGTCAACGCCAGCAGTGGAATCGCCGCGAGGGCACGTTCCAGGGGCGGCAATGACGCATTGCCCGCCAGCGCTTGCACGCTTGCCGGCCAGGCCGTGTCGACACGGCGCGCGAAGGGATCGTCGTCGCCGCAGTCCCAGAGCAGGCGCGCGGCGTCTTCCAGGGTGGCGCCGCTGCGTGCCAGCGCCAGCGCCGAGCGGCCGCGATAGTAGGGTCCATCCGGACGGATCAGGCTGATGCGCGTCTCCATGACCGGCAGCCCGCGATCCAGGCTCTGCGCCGCGCCGCGCGCCGCACCGCGGCCGGCGCGCTTGCGCTGCAGCAGCTTGTCGACGTCGAGGCGGCGGTAGACGCGGCTGCGATGGTCGGCACCCGGGCGCGACTGCAGCAGTCCGCGGCTGACGTAGGCGTACAGGGTCGAGGCACTGATGCCGAGCAGCCCGCAGGCGTCGGCCGCGGAGATGAAATCGTCCTTCATGGCGACATATTGATTGACTGCATCAAGATTGATCAACCCATCCACGGATGGCAGAGTGTCGCCACCCTGGGTCGTCCGCGCCGTATGGTCGGCGCACCGCACAGGACAGGAGTGCAAACACCATGACATCCGTTTCCGCAGGCGCCCGTTTCCGCGCCGCACTCGTCGCCGAGTCCCCGCTGCAGGTGATCGGGGCCATCAATGCCAATCATGCCCTGCTGGCGCAGCGCGCCGGCTTCAGGGCGATCTACCTGTCCGGTGGCGGCGTCGCCGCAGGCTCGCTGGGCCTGCCCGACCTCGGCATCAACACGCTCGAGGACGTGCTGATCGACACCCGTCGCGTCACCGATGTCTGCGACCTGCCGCTGCTGGTGGATATCGACACCGGCTTCGGTGCCAGTGCCTTCAACATCGAGCGCACCATCAAGAGCCTGATCAAGGCTGGCGCCGCCGCCTGCCACATCGAGGACCAGGTCGGCGCCAAGCGCTGCGGTCATCGTCCCGGCAAGGAGATCGTGTCGCAGGGCGAGATGGTCGATCGCGTCAAGGCCGCCGTCGATGCGAAAACCGACGCCGCGTTCTTCCTGATCGCGCGCACCGACGCCATCGCCGTCGACGGCGTCGATGCGGCCATCGAGCGCGCCATTGCCTGCGTCGAGGCCGGTGCCGACGGCATCTTCGCCGAAGCCGCCTATGACCTCGAGACCTACCGTCGCTTCGTCGATGCGGTGAAGGTGCCGGTGCTGGCCAACATCACCGAGTTCGGCAAGACGCCGCTATTCAGTCGCGACGAGCTCGCCTCCGCCGGTGTCGCCATCCAGCTGTTCCCGCTGTCCGCCTTCCGCGCCGCCAACAAGGCCGCCGAAGCCGTGTACGCGGCCGTGCGCCACGATGGCCACCAGAAGGCGGTGCTGGACAGCATGCAGAC
>CAZYHP010000199.1:0-2134 GCA_964647135.1 uncultured Rhodanobacteraceae bacterium | reverse complement strand
CGCGTCTATTACTCGGCGTTTTCGCCGATCCCCGATGCCTCGCGCGTTCTGCCGCTGCGGGCGCCGTCGCTGCAGCGCGAACATCGCCTATACCAGGCCGACTGGCTGCTGCGCTTCTACGGCTTCGGGCTGGACGACCTCTTCGCGCGCGCGCCGCAGGGCAACCTGGACCTGGATGTCGATCCCAAGCTGGCCTGGGCGCTGCGGCATCCGGAGTTTTTTCCGGTCGATCTCAACAGGGGCTCGAAGGAACAGCTGCTGCGCATTCCCGGTCTCGGGGTGCGCAACGTCAAGCGTCTGCTCGCCACACGACGACATGCCAGCATCCGCCTCGCCGATCTGGCCACGCTGAAGATGCCGCTGCGCAAGGTGATGCCGTTCGTCAGCACGCTGGACCATCATCCGGGCCAACGTCTTGACGATCCGGCGACGTTGCGCGCGCAGCTGGCACCACCGCCGCGGCAGCTGGCGTTGTTCGGATGACTGCGGAGGCCAGCGCACGTGCCGTCCCGCCTTGGTGCCAGGTGGCGTGGCGCCGTGCGGCGCGCGCCGCCCTGGATGCGGAGATTGCGCCCGGGTGCCTGCACTGGCATGCAGGCGATGGCGGCGACCTGCTTTCGGCACCGGATGTATCGACATTGTCAGTGAAGCATCCCGATGCGCCAGAGCGCCGCGTACCGAAGGCGTTCCTCGACCTTGCCGGGGCGGTGCTCTGCCATCGCGATCCGCAACGACATGCCCTGCTCTACCGCATGCTTTGGCGGCTGACGCACGGCGAGCCGGCACTGCTGGCGATCCAGACCGATCCGGACACGCGCCGCGCCGCCGACCTCGCCAGGGCGGTGAGCCGCGACAGCCACAAGATGAAGGCCTTCGTGCGCTTCCGGATCGTGCCGGCTGCCGAGGAACGCTACATCGCCTGGTTCGAGCCCGAGCATCACATTGTCGACCGCGTCGCGCCCTTCTTCGCGCGTCGCTTCAACGGCATGGACTGGACGCTGGTGACACCGGATCGTAGCGTACGCTGGAATGGCGACACCCTGCAGTTCGGCCCCGGCGGCAATCGCCAGGACGCGCCGGCCGACGATGACGCCGAGCCGCTGTGGCAGGTCTATTTCGCCAACATCTTCAATCCGGCGCGCCTGAATCCGCGCCTGATGCAGAAGGAGATGCCGCGACGTTACTGAAGAACCTGCCTGAAGTGCAGCAGATTCCGGCGTTGATGCGCGACGCCGACGCGCGCGTGCGCGCCATGCTGGAGCGCGAAGCGCAGGCACCGCGGCGGCGCCTGCCGCGTCGGGCGGACTGAAGCGACCAGCGGACGCGCATTCGTGCCCGGAGCTTGATCGCAGGCGCGCCTGTTGTGGCGCGATGAATACGCCGAACAGGTGCGTCCGCCGGTCCAAGGTGAGCGGAGGGCACCAGGGGCGAAGCCGTCCAGCGCCGGCAGCGAACAGACGTGGGGATTTCGAAGTGATGGGCGGTGCGGATGACTTTACCCGCACCGCGGAAGATCAACCCGCCGCCAGCGTGCCGTTGTCCATCACGAAGCGGTACTTCACGTCGCCGCGGATCATGCGCTCGTAGGCCTCGTTCACCTGGTCGGCACGGATCAGCTCGATGTCGGCGACGATGCCGTGTTCGGCGCAGAAATCGAGCATTTCCTGCGTTTCCGGAATGCCACCGATCAGCGAACCGGCAAGACCGCGGCGCTTCATGATGAAGTTGAACACGTTTGGCGACGGATGCGGCGTCGCCGGCGCGCCGACCAGGGTCATGGTGCCGTCGCGACGCAGCAGGCTGAGGAAGGCGTCGAGGTCATGCGGCGCCGCCACGGTGTTGAGGATGAAGTCCAGCTTGCCGCGCTGCGCCGCCATCGCATCCGGATCGCGGGAGACCACGACTTCATGCGCACCCAGCGCCATCGCTGCGGCACGCTTAGACTCGGATGTCGTGAACGCCACCACCTCAGCGCCCAGCGCATGCGCCAGCTTGATGCCCATGTGCCCGAGCCCGCCGATGCCGACGATGCCGACGCGCACGCCCGCTTTCACGCCCCAGTGGCGCAGCGGCGACCATGTGGTGATGCCCGCGCACAGCAGCGGCGCCACCGCGGGCAGCTGCGCTTCCGCAT
>CAZYHP010000198.1:0-2245 GCA_964647135.1 uncultured Rhodanobacteraceae bacterium | reverse complement strand
GCGCCGGTGTTTCCGGCGATGATGTTGCTGATTTGTCCGGCCTGCACGGAGCCGATCACCGTGTCGCGGCCGCGGCTGACATGGATTCCAGGGCCCTCGTTGGGGACGGCGGCCAACGGCAGCGAGGCCAGGCCGATGATGTTGCCTTCGATGCGGTGGCCGTTGCCGGAGATCACCTCGATACCGAGCACGGTGTTGCCGGAGACGACATTGCGCGGCGTCTGCACGCCGACATTCTCGCCGCCGATCAGGGCGTTCTGTGTGACCACCATCGTGTTCGAGGCGCCGACGACGATTCCCCTCCGGTTTCCCAGCGCTGCCGTGCCATTCGCATTCGTGCCGACCAGGTTGCCCTGGACCGTCACATTGCTGCCGGTCACCGCAATGCCGGTATGGCTGAGCCCGGAGACGAGGTTGCGCTCAGCGCGCGTCGGGCCACCGATGCGGCAGCCGTTGCTGGCGGCCGTGATGCCGATGCGGGTGCCGGGACTGCCCGGATAGCCGATGGTTCCAGTGGGATCGGTGCCGATGAAGTTGCCGGTGATGAGGCAATCGTGGCCGGCAGTGGCGGAAATCTGCACGCCGTTGAAGCGGTTCACCACCAGCCCGCGGATCGTGCTGCCATTGCTGCCGACCAGCAACATCAGGCCGGTCGCGGTGCCAGTCAGCGACGCAGCCGGTCGCAGTTCGATCCTGGGTTGCGCATTGGTGCCCACCGGCGCGGTGTTCACGCCGCTGCCCGGTTGCGTATAGCCATCGATGACGACCGGGCTGGTGATGCCGGGCAAGGGCGTGCTGACCTGGATCGTGTGCGGGCCCGCGCCGCCAATATTGAACTGGATGGTGTCCAGGCCGGCGGACGCATTCGCGTCGACGATGGCCTGACGCAGCGAACCGGGGCCGAAATCAGCGGTGTTGCTGACCAGGAAGGTGGCCGCGCTGGCCAGGGTCGGCATCACGGCCAGCGCGCCTGCAACGAGGCGCACTGCGACGACGCGGGTGGATGCAAGGCGGACAATCATGGGCTCGACCCTTCAGTGGCAACAGGGGTCCAAGCGCTGAGAGTGCCTGATTCACGCCAACCTCGCCCAGGTTGCGCAAGCGGTGTGCCGTCATGGAAGCGGTGCCGCCAGGTTGGAAGGGAATGCCGACAGGGCGCCTTCGCTGTCATCGCCAGCATTGCGGCTGGCGCTACTGCGGTCGCTTGCGGTCCGTCTGCGGTGTTCCGGCCGCATGCCGGCGGAGCGGACCCGTGTTGGCACTGCGGTGATCGCCAGAACGGCCGCGATCTCAGCCGTGCTGGTCAGCCTGTCGCCAGTCGTCCGATGTCGGCGATGCGCAGGAACTGTTGCTGCAGGCGGTTGAGCAGGGCGAGACGGTTGCCGCGGATGGCGGCATCATCGGCCATCACCATGACGCCATCGAAGAAGGCATCGACGGCCGGGCGCAACTGCGCGAGGCGCGCCAGCGCATCGACGTAGTCGCGACGGGCGAACAGCGCAGCGGTATCGGTTTCCACGGCCGCCAGGGCATCGGCGAGTGCCCGCTCGGCATCGCCGTCGAACAGGCTGCTGTCGACGCTCGCCGGAATGGCTTCGCCCGACTCGGCGGCCTTGCGCAGCAGGTTGCCGCAGCGCTTGTTGGCGGCGGCGAGCGCCTGGCCGTCCTCGCTGCCGGCGAACGACTTGAGGTCGCGCAGGCGCTTGTCGAAATCGACCAGTGAGGCGGGCTCGACGGCGGCGACGGCTTCGAAGCGATGGGCGTCGTAATCGCCGCGCTGTTCGTAATAGCCACGCAAACGCTCGATCACGAAGCTCCGGAGTTCTTCCGGATCCACCGCGCCGGCACTGGAAACGCCTTCGATCGCCTTCTCAAGCATCCAGTCAAGGTCGACATCGATGCCGGCCTCGATCAACGTGCGGGCCAGGCCGAGCGCGTTGCGGCGCAGGGCGAAGGGATCCTTGTTGCCGGTCGGCTTGAGGCCGGCCGCGAAACCGCCGGCCAGCGTGTCCAGGCGCTCGGCGATCGCCAGGACCTGGCCCAGCTTCGAGGTGGCGATGTCGTCGCCGGCATTGCGCGGCATGTAGACCTCGTCCAGGGCCAGCGCGAGTTTCGCGCGGCTGGTGTCGTCGAGGTCGTTCAACGCGATATCTTCGTAGGCGTAGTAGCGGCCGGCGATGCCCTGCAGTTCCGGGAACTCGTTGACCATGCGCGACTGCAGGTCGGCCTTCGACAGCCTGGCCGC
>CAZYHP010000197.1:0-2358 GCA_964647135.1 uncultured Rhodanobacteraceae bacterium | reverse complement strand
TGTGGGCGATCCAGCTGCGCAGCAGGCGCTGGAAGGACGAACGTCGATCTTCAAGCTCGGCCGCGTCTGCAAAGCGCACCATCGCCCGGTCCAGGGCCAGCCAGTCGAGCATCCCGAGCTCGTCGTCGACGGCCAGCCGCTGCGGCGGTGGTTGCGATGTCGCACCGCGGTGCAGGACGACGCCGATTCCTTTTCCACGCAGGTGCATCGTGGCGAAGTAGTCGACGGTCCTGAAGCTGGGCGCGTTCCATTTCACGCCTTCTGCAATCGACGGGTCGGCCTCGCGGATGACGGTACGCAACCGCTCGATGGTGTCCTTCAGAGGGTGGTCGAGACGAGCCATGAAGGCATCGACTGCCGCCGTCGTATCCTGCGCCGTCAAGTGCAGCGCCGCCTTCGTCCTTGTCATGTCGAAAAGTCTAGCCGGAATGGCGCGGCGCGATTGATCGGGTCTATTGACGCCACGACGCTGCGAAGAGCCGCTGCGCCCAACCGAGATCCAGCCTGACGGGCCCGACCGTTGCGTCGATCGGGTCCGCGCTCCGTCACATTACGGCCATTGCCTGGCCGCCATTGCACTGCGGCCGTTACGCGACGGCCAGCAGTTGCTTCGCGGCGACGTGGACATCTTCATCGGAAGGCAGCACCAGGAAAGCCGCGCCCGCCAGCGGCGTGTAGGTATCCGCACCGACGACGCGTGCGATGGGCTTGCCGCCCAGGCCGGCCTCGACCAGTGCGGTCATCACGCCCTCGCCCACCGAGGCGCTGCGGCGACCTTCGTCTACGATCAGCACGCGTGCGCAGGCGCGCGCATGCTCGGCGACGGCGCCGGCATTGAGCGGCTGCAGCCAGCGCAGGTCCAGGACACGGACCTGTGCACCTTGATCGTCGGCGAGTTTCTTCGCCGCACGCAGCGACATCGGCAGGCCGTTGCCGTAGGAAATGATGAGCAGGTCGGTGGCATCCGGGTCGTAGACGCGCGGTTCGCCCAGCACCAGCGCCTGGTCCGGCGTCGGGTACGGGAACAGCCAGCCGCCATCGCCGGCTTCATGCAGATCCTTGGCCATGTACAGCGCGATCGGCTCGAGGAAGATGCTGACGCGGCCATCCACCTTGGCCAGCGCGGCCAGCGTACGCAGCATCATCGCGGCGTCGTCGCCGCGGCTGGGGCAACCGACCACCAGGCCCGGAATGTCACGCAGCGCAGCGAACGAATTGTCGTTGTGGAAGTGCCCACCGAAGCCGCGCTGGTAACCCAGGCCGGCGATGCGCACCACCATCGGATTGCGGAACTGGTCGTTGCTGAAGAACTGCAGCGACGCCGCCTCGCCGCGGATCTGGTCGCAGGCGTTGTGGAAATACGCCAGATACTGGATTTCCGGGATCGGCAGCAGGCCCATGTTGGCGTAGCCCTGCGCGAGGCCCAGGATCATCGTCTCGTCCAGCAGCGTGTTGAAAACACGGCCATTGCCGAACGCCTTGTGCAGGCCCTTGGTGACCGTATACACGCCGCCCTTCTGGGCGACGTCCTCGCCGAACAGCAGCGTGTCGTCGTACTTGCAGAACAGGTCGTGCAGGCCCTGGTTGATCTGGATCGCAAGATGTCTTGCCGGCTGGTTCTCCGGCAGCTTCGCCTCGCTGCCGAACACGGCCAGCCGGCGGTCGCCGAAATCGGCGCGGGTCGCCTCGGCCTGCACGGCATCCGGCGTGTATGGCGCCAGCGGACGCACGACCTCGGCCAGCGTGGTGATCCTGGGTCGTCGATCAGCCTCGTCCGCGGCAGCGAAGCAGCGGGCGCGGATCGATTCGTAGAACGCGAGCAAGGAATCCGGCGTGAACAGTCCCGCTTCCAGCGCGATGCCTGCCGAGCGCAGCAACGGGTCGGTACGCTCGACGGCGACGAGCTCTTCGATGCTGCGCCATTCGATCTCGAAGTCGGTACCGGCGTGGCCCATGATGCGGGTCGTCTGCAGATGCAGGAACGTCGGCCGCCGCGTGCGCCGGCAATGCTCGACGGCTGCAGCGACCTGGCCGTAGCCGCGCGCCAGGTCGAGACCGTCGGCAAAGAAATAGTCGAGGTCGCGGCAGGCGCGGAAGCGCTCGCCGATCCAGCCTGGCGGTGTTTTCACCGAGATGCCGATGCCATTGTCCTCGCAGACGAACAGCACCGGGGCGGGCAGTTTCTGGTACGCGGTCCACTGCGCCGCGTTGAACGCCGTCTGCGCGGTGGCGTGGTTCGAGGAAGCATCGCCAAACGAGCAGATCGCGATGCTGTCGGTCGGCACCGGCAATTGCCGCTTCAGGCGACGCGCCTGCTCGATCGCCACTGCCGTACCCAGGGCCTTCGGCAGGTGCGAG
>CAZYHP010000196.1:0-2416 GCA_964647135.1 uncultured Rhodanobacteraceae bacterium | reverse complement strand
CTGTTTTCCCGGTCGCCAGCGGGGTTTGATGGGCACCCTCAATTCGATGGTGCCCTGTCATGCCCAGCAAGCGTACCCGATGGGCGGCCCATATGGCCGCCTGGCAATCCAGTGGCCTGAGCCAGTCGGCGTATTGCCGGCGGCATGCGTTGTCGTTGGCCAGCTTCGGCTACTGGCGTCGGCAACTGCGAACGGATCGGGATGGAGCCGGTTGCGCGGTGCCGGTTACGCGTTCGCTGGTGCCGATCCGGGTGGCGCCCGCCAGCTTGACGCCCGTGTCGTCGTCGATGATGGAGGTCTGCCTCGGCAATGGCCTGCGTGTGCGCCTGGCGGGTGTGCCTGATCCGTTGGCGGTTGCGGCGCTGGTGCGGGCCTTGTCGTCATGCTGACCCTGACCTCATGGTGGCTGGTGACGGCGCCCACCGACCTGCGCTGCGGCATGGATCGATTGCTGGTTGCGGTGCGAACGGTGCTGGACCGTGAACCGATCGAGGGCGAGGCGTATGTGTTCTGCAATCGCGCCGGCACACGGATCAAGCTGCTCAGCTGTGATCGGCACGGGGTGTGGCTGGCGGTGCGCCGCCTGCACCAGGGCCGATTCGTGTGGCCGCGGGCGGGTGCGACGAGCTGGACGCTGAGCGCCGAGCAGTTCGCATGGTTGAGCATGGGCGTAGACTGGCGACGGCTGTCTGATGCGCCAATATCTGGTTGTCAACAGATATAGAGTATGGCATACTACGCGCATGGATTGGTCCATGCTCGATGACATCGACGACCCCGTACAGCTGCGCGAGGCGGCCCAGGCGCTGCTGTCGTCGATGGCGGCGACGGTGCAGACCACCCAACACGATCATGACCGGGCGTGCGCCGAACGCGATGCCGCCCTGGAGACCGTTGCGCGTCAGCGCCAGGTGGTGCATGAACGTGATCGCGCCATCGTGCTGCGCGACGCGCGCATCGCGGCGCTGACCACGGAGATCGCCCGCCTGCGGCGGTTGCAGTTCACGGCCCGCTCCGAGCGCATGACGACCGAGCAGCGCGACCTGTTCGAGGAGACCATGGCCGCCGACATCGCGGCGGTGGAAGCGGAGCTGGCCGCCCTGCAGGCGCACAGCCCGTCGCCGAGCCAACCGCCGCGCCCACGCCTCAGTCCCAAGCGTCAGCCCCTGGCCGAGCACCTGCCGCGGATCGAGACCCGGCATGAGCCGGCCACCTGCACCTGCCCGCAGTGCCACGGCGACCTGGTGCACATCAGCGATCAGGTCAGCGAACGTCTTGCCTGCAAGCCGCCGGCGTTCTACGTCAAACGCGACGTCTACCCGCAATACGCCTGCCGAGCCTGTGAACAGGTGGTCGCCGAACCGGTCGCCGCCGCCCTCATCGATCGCGGGCAGGCCGATGCCAGCCTGCTGGCGCAGGTGGTGATCGCCAAATACGTCGACCACCTGCCGCTGTACCGGCAGCAGGCGATCTACGCCCGCAGCGGCGTCGAGCTGTCGCGCTCGACGCTGGCCGAGTGGGTCGGCGCCGTCGGCGTGGCCCTGCAACCGCTGGCCGATCGACTGGCCGCGCAACTGCGCGAGCAGGCCATCGTGCATGCCGACGAAACCCCGGTGGCGCTGCTCGACCCCAAGGCCGGCAAGACCAGACGTGCCTACCTGTGGCTGTTCCGCAGCGCCCACTATCCCGGTGCCGACCCGCCGCGCGTGGTCTTCCAGTTCCACCCCAACCGCAGCGGCGATCATGCCCGGCAGTTCCTCAAGGACTGGCGCGGATCGCTCATGGTCGACGAATACAGCGGCTACAAAGGGCTGTGGTCGCTGGGGATCACCGAGCTGGCGTGCTGGGCGCATGTGCGCCGCAAGTGGTTCGACCAGCACAAGGCCAGCGGCAGTCCGATCGCCGCCGAAGCGCTGGCGCGCATCGGTGTGCTGTACCGCATCGAGCGCGAGGCGGCGACGATGACGGTCGAGGAGCGGTTGGTGTACCGGCAGCGCTGCGCCCGGCCGGTCCTGGACGCCTTGAAGACCTGGCTGGGCGGACTGCAGCACACCGTCATGGGCCAAAGCGGCACCGCCAAGGCCCTGGCCTACACGTTGCGGCGCTGGGACGCGCTCGTGCGCTACGTCGACAACGGCGCCAGCCCCATCGACAACAACCTGGCCGAGAACGCCATCCGGCCGATCGCACTGGGTCGCAAGAACTGGCTGTTCGCCGGCTCCGAACAGGCCGGCCGCCGGGCCGCCGCCATCATGAGCCTGCTCGCCACCGCCAAGGCTAACGGCATCGAGCCGCACGCCTGGCTGGAAAACACCCTGACGCATCTGCCAACCACCCTCAATCGCGACATCGACAGCTTACTGCCGCTGCGGCGCGATTGAATCCGGGGGTGGGGGTGTCCTTGCCGGACGCTTAC
>CAZYHP010000195.1:0-2495 GCA_964647135.1 uncultured Rhodanobacteraceae bacterium | reverse complement strand
TCATCGGCTTGCCGTGGAGTTTTCCCCGGCGCTCCGGCCCGAACGTGCGTTTGCGACGTCGCTTGCCGGCCTGGCGCAGGTGTCAAACGACACCCAGTTTCACGCATTAAGGCGACACCCGGATTTACGCACCCCGGGTCGGTTTGAGGTTCAATTGCGGGCGGATCCGAGCGTGGCTTCGAGGTCTCTGAGTCGGTAGCTTCTCCCCTTGATGTTCAGCACGTGGGCCTTGTGCAGGAGCCGGTCGAGGATGGCTGCGGCCAAGGCTTCGTCGCCGGCCAGCAGTTCGGTCCAGTCGCGCACGGACTTGTTGGTGGTGATCAGGATCGCGCCGCGCCCGTAGCGGTAGGTGACCAGGCGGAAGAACAGGCTGGCCTCGTCGCGGGTCATCGGCTCGAAGCCCAGCTCGTCGATGATCAGCAGGGCGGTGTTGAGGTACTTGCGCCGGCGCAGCCGTGCCGGAGGCAGGTGGGCGTCGGCCTTGAGCTGCAGCTTGAGTTCGTCGAAGCGGTAGAACTGCGCCGAGAACCCGTGCTCGACGGCCTTGACGCCCAGGCCGACCGCCAGATGGCTCTTGCCGACGCCGGGCGGACCCTGGATCAGGATGGTCTCGGCCGCGCGGATGTAGGCGCAGGTGGCCAGGGTATCGATGCGCGAGCGCTCGATCGCCGGCTGGAACGCGAAGTCGAAGTCGGCGAGCGTCTGGCCGTTGGGCAGGCTCGACAACCGCAGTGCGGTGCGCACGCGCCGGCCTTCGCGCGCCTGGTGCTCTGCATCGAGCAGCGCATCGATCACGGCGTGGGGCGCATGCCCTTCCTTGACCGCTTCGCTGAGCAACGGCTCGAGCTGGTCGGCCGCGTGGGCCAGCCCCAGGCCGAGCAGGCGCTCGCGGGTGCGGTCGACATCGAGCTTGCGGCGGCTCATCGGGCCACCTCCGCCAGCGCGGCGTAGAGGTCGAGTGGGCGCTGCTGCACCGGCATTGCCGCCAGTTCCTGCAGCCGCCGACCCATGCGCCCCAGCGGCGTGGGGGGCTGCACGGTCGCGGTGCCCGGGCCGTCGTAGTGGGCCGGATCGATCAGCAGCCGGTGCTCGGTATGTCGCGGATGCCGGGCGATGATCTGCTGGTCGGCCAGCACCTGCACGCAGCCGGCGCCGCCGCGGACTTCGACCGTCCGGCCCAGGTACGCGAACGGGACCGAGTACTGCCGGCCCTCGAAGGCGACCAGGCCATCGCGGCCGACGCGGCGGGTGGCCACTTCGTCGAAGGGGACCGGCAGGATCGGCAATGGCGCCAGCGCCGCGCGCTCGGCCTGCCACGCGTCGAAGACGCTGCCGCCGGTGGCCGGGCAACGGCGGCGACGGGCGCTGTCTTGCACCGCCTCGTCCGTCGCCGCCTGCAGTTCCTCCACGCTGTCCCATGCCTGACGAGCCAGGTCGATGCCCCGATGCGTCCGCACGGCGCGTTCGACCTTGCCCTTGTGCTCGGGACTATAGGGCGCGCAGGGATCGACGTGGAAGCGCACCGTCGTGGCGTAGCGGCGGTAGCTGTCGTTGAGCTGCCCCCAACTGCCGGCACCGCGCACCACTGCCGTCTTCGTGTTGTCCACCCGGAGCACCGCCGGGATGCCGCCGAGGCGCTCGAAGGCGGCGTTGTGCGCCGCCAGCCAGCACAGGCTGTCTTCGGCCGGCATCCAGACCACCGCGCCGTAGCGCGAGTGCGACAGCACCAGGTGGAAGGCGTGCAGGACCACCTGCTCGCCGGCAACCGTCATCCGCGGGAACTGCGCCCAGTCCACCTGGGCCTGCGCTCCAGGCGGTGTCTCCACCCGGCGGCGGGCGCGAGCCGGGGGCGGCGGGTAGCGGTCGGCAACGAACCGCTGTACCGAACGCAGGCTGCCGACGTAACCGTGCTCGGATACGAGCCATGCGTGCAGCGCAGCCAGGTTGGTGCGGTCGTGATGCGCCATCCAATGGGAAATCGCATCGGCAACGACAAGCGCACGGCGGGGCTGGTCTGCGCGGCCGTCGCGGGCGCCGGAGGCCAGCCGGGCCAGGTGGTAGCGGACAGTGCCCTCGCTGAGGGTCAGCTGGCGGGCGATGGCCCGCTTGGGCACGCCCTTGGCGGCCAGGGTCTTGATGGTCATGCGGATCTCCAGATCGGTGATCGCCACGCCCGCTCCCGTCGAAGACGACAGCGGTCGAGGCTACGGGGTCGACCCGGAGGTGCGTAAATCTGGGTGTCGCCTTACCGGCAAACTAGGGTGTCGCCTTACACGCATGGCTGCGCGCGGCACCGGTCGGTCATTCCGGCCAGTCGAAGCGAACGACGCCGACGGCATCCTTGTTCTTCCGCTTCACGGTACGGCTGGAATTGCTGACAACCTCCAGGGTGGGCAGGTTGTCGCCGGTGTAGGTGGTCGAGTAGCGATTCTTCTTGAGTTCTGCCGGCTCGCTGCCGGCCGTATAGCCGGCCCGCAACAGTGCCGGCCTGATGT
>CAZYHP010000194.1:0-2569 GCA_964647135.1 uncultured Rhodanobacteraceae bacterium | reverse complement strand
GGCCGCGCGCACATCACCGTCAACAAGAACGCCGTGCCCAACGATCCGCAGAAGCCGTTCGTCACATCCGGCCTGCGCATCGGCACGCCGGCGGTGACGACGCGCGGCTATCGCGAGGCCGATTGCACCGAGCTGGCGCATTGGCTCTGCGACGTGCTCGATGCGCCGGCCGACGAAGCCGTCATTGCCGCGGTGCGTGAAAAGGTGTCCGCACAGTGCAAGGCCTTCCCGGTCTACGCCTGACCGGCCGGGCCGGCCTGGAAACGGATGCATTGTCCCTTCTGCCAGCATGAAGACACCCGCGTCATCGACTCGCGACTCAGCGAGGATGGCGCGACGGTGCGTCGCCGCCGCGAGTGCCCGGCCTGCAGCGAACGCTTCAATACCTTCGAAACGGCGGAACTGAAGCTGCCGGCGATCGTCAAGCAGGACGGCCGCCGGGAACAGTTCGAAGAGCCCAAGCTCCGGGCCGGCCTGGAGCTGGCGCTGCACAAGCGCCCGGTCGCCACCGACACGGTCGACGTCATCGTCGCCAAGATCATCGAATCGCTACGCCGCAGTGCCGACCGCGAGATCCCTTCGCGCCGCCTCGGCGACTGGATCATGGAGGCGCTGCGTCCCATCGACCAGGTCGCCTTCGTGCGCTTCGCCTCGGTGTATCGCCGCTTCGAGGACGTGCAGGCCTTCCGCGAGGAGATCGAGCGCCTGGAGCGCGAGATTCCGGTACTGGAAGGCAAACAGCTGCCGCTGCTGGACGAGCCCGCGCCGACGGCGGACGGCGCGCGCAGGAAAGGACGCAGCGCATGACCACCACGGTCCAGTTCACCGCCGTCGATCACGCCCACATGGCGCGCGCGCTGCGACTCGCGGAGCGCGGCCTGTACACGACGCGCCCCAATCCCGCCGTTGGCTGCGTGCTGGCGCACGGGGAAGAAGTCGTGGGCGAGGGCTGGCATGAGCGCGCCGGCGAAGCGCATGCGGAAGTGCAGGCACTGGCCGCGGCCGGCAAACGCGCGCGTGGCGCTGCCGCCTACGTCACCCTGGAACCCTGCGCCACGCACGGTCGCACGCCGCCCTGCGTGGACGCGCTGATCGACGCCGGCATCACCCGCGTCGTCGTCGCCTGCGAGGACCGCATGCAGAGCGAGGGCGAAGGGCTGGCGCGGCTGCGCACTGCCGGCGTCCAGGTCGATGTGGGCCTGATGAGCGCGGCGGCACGCGAACTTAATCGCGGTTTCTTCTCGCGCATCGAGCGCGGCCGGCCCTGGCTGCGCATCAAGCTGGGCACCACGCTCGATGGCCGTACCGCGCTGGCGGATGGCCGCAGCAAGTGGATCACCGGCCCGGAAGCACGCGCCGACGTCATGCACTGGCGCGCACGCAGCAGTGCGCTGCTTACCGGCAGCGGCACCGTGCGCGCCGACGATCCTTCGCTGACCGTACGTTGGGATGCGGCGGATTTCAGCGGCGCGTCGCCGCCGGCATTCGTGCCGCCGTTGCGCGTGGTTCTCGACAACGGACTGGCCACGCCCGGCGGCAGCCGCCTGCTCGACGGCAGCGTGCCGACCCTGTTCATCCACGCACCGGATGCGCGCAACGCCGCGCACTTCTCGCAGGTCGACCGCATCGCCGTCGCCGAACACAATGGCCGTCTGGATCTGCAGGCGGTGCTGGCCGAACTGGCGCGTCGCGGCGGCAACGAAGTGCAGGTCGAGACCGGCGCCACGCTGGCCGGCGCCTTCATCGCCGCCGGTCTATGCGACGAGCTGCTGCTCTACGTCGCGCCGCGGCTGCTCGGTCATCAGTCGCGTGGCCTGGTCAACCTGCCGGCACTGGCCGAGCTGGACGACGCGGCACACTGGCGCTGGCACGACGTGCGCACCGTCGGCGGCGATCTGCGCCTGCTGCTGCGCCCACCAGCCTGAGGAGCGCGCATGTTCACCGGCATCGTCACCGCCGTCGGTCGCATCGAATCCAGCGATCCGCATGAAGGCGGCGTGCGCCTGCATGTCGCCAGCGGCGCGTTGGCCGATGCCGGCGATCCCTTCCGGCTCGGCGAAAGCATTGCCGTCAGCGGCGTTTGCCTCACCGTCACCGCGATCACCGCGCAGGGTTTCCACGCCGATGTTTCCGGCGAGACCTTGCGCCTGACCACCCTCGGACAGCGCGACGTCGGTGACGGCGTGAATCTCGAGCGTGCGCTGCGTGCCGGCGACCGGCTCGGCGGCCATCTGGTCAGCGGCCACGTCGACGGCATCGGCCGCCTGCGTGCGCGGGAAGCCGATGGCCTCTCCGAACGCTTCACCTTCGATGCGCCGCACGCGCTGCGCCGCTACATCGCCGTCAAGGGTTCCATCACCGTCGATGGCGTGAGCCTGACCGTCAATGCCATCGACGCCGACGGGTTTTCCGTCAACCTCATCCCGCACACGCTGGCCCAGACCACGCTGGGCGACCTGCGCGCCGGCGATGCCATCAACCTGGAAGTGGACAGTATCGCCCGCTACGTCGAGCGCCTGATGCTGGCCGCCCAGGCCTGATCTGCTGCCCCATGATCCATGTCCGCGTT
>CAZYHP010000193.1:0-2590 GCA_964647135.1 uncultured Rhodanobacteraceae bacterium | reverse complement strand
CGACCGACATGTTCACCCCGCTGTTCGTGATCTCGCGCACCTCCGGCTGGAGCGCGCACATCATCGAGCAGCGCATCGACGGCAAGATCATCCGCCCGAGCGCCAACTACACCGGTCCGGAAGACCAGGCCTTCGTGCCGATCGACCAGCGTCCCTGAGCCGGAACGATGTGTGCCGTGGCGCCTGTCGTTCCAGGTGCCACGGCGCGGGATCCCGCCATGAAATTCGGATACACCATCGTCTACGTTCCCGACGTGCCGGCATCGCTGGCGTTCTTCGCGCGTGCGTTCGGGCTGGCGACGCGATTCCTGCACGAGTCTTCCACCTACGGTGAGCTGGAGACCGGCGCCACCGCACTGGCCTTCGCTTCACACGAGCTTGGCGACATGAACCTGCCGGACGGTCACGTCCATGCCCATACGTCGGACAAGCCACTGGGATTCGAGATCGCCCTGGTCAGCGATGATGTGCATGCCGCCCATCAACATGCGCTGGCCGAAGGGGCGCGCGAGCTTGCGCCGCCCGCTGTGAAGCCCTGGGGCCAGACCGTCTCGTGGCTGCGTTGCCCCGATGGCATCGTCGTCGAGCTATGTTCGCCGATGTCCGCGTGACACGCTATCGCCACGTTCCTTTCCTGCGGCTGATGCGTTGCCGGGCTGATCCGCCGGCACCGTCCAGACCGACCCCCTCCGTTCCGCTCCAGTCGGGCAGCAGACCATGAACAGCCAGCACCGCAAACCTCTCCCCGGCACGAACCTCGCCTGGTTCGATGCCCGCGAAGCCGTCGAAGCGCTCCAGCCCGGTACCTGGGCCGGCCTGCCTTACACGTCGCGCGTGTATGCCGAGAACATCGTGCGCAAGGCGGATCCGGCGCTCGTCGCCGACTACCTTGGCCAGCTGGTGCATCGCCGGCGTGAGCTGGATTTCCCGTGGTTCCCGGCGCGCGTGGTCTGCCACGACATCCTCGGCCAGACCGCGCTGGTGGACCTGGCCGGCCTGCGCGATGCGATTGCTGAGCAGGGCGGCGACCCGGCGGCGGTGAATCCGGTGGTGCCGGTGCAGCTGATCGTCGACCACTCGCTGGCGGTGGAATGCGGCGGCTTCGACCCGGACGCGTTCACCCGCAACCGCGCCATCGAGGATCGCCGCAACGAGGATCGCTTCCACTTCATCGACTGGACGAAGCAGGCGTTCCGCAACGTCGATGTCATTCCGCCGGGCAACGGCATCATGCACCAGATCAACCTGGAGAAGATGTCGCCGGTGATCTACGTGCAGGACGGCGTCGCCTTCCCGGACACCTGCGTCGGCACCGATTCGCATACACCGCACGTCGATGCACTCGGCGTCATCGCGATCGGCGTCGGCGGCCTGGAAGCCGAGAACGTGATGCTCGGTCGCGCTTCCTGGATGCGGCTGCCGGACATCGTCGCCGTCGAACTGTCCGGCCGTCCGCAGCCCGGCATCACGGCGACCGACGTCGTGCTGGCGCTGACCGAGTTCCTGCGCAGGGAACGTGTCGTCGGTGCCTATCTGGAATTCCGCGGCGAAGGCGCGGCGGCGCTGACCATCGGCGACCGCGCAACGATCTCGAACATGGCGCCCGAATACGGCGCGACGGCGGCGATGTTCTTCATCGACGACAACACGCTCGATTACCTGCGCCTCACCGGCCGCACGGACGAGCAGGTCGCGCTGGTGGAAACCTATGCGCGGACCGCCGGTCTCTGGGCCGACGACCTGAAGAGCGCGCAGTACGAGCGCACGCTGCATTTCGACCTGTCCACGGTCGTGCGCAACATGGCCGGTCCGTCGAATCCGCATCGCCGCCTGCCGGTGGACGAGCTGGCTGGGCGCGGCATCGCTGACCCTGCCAGGCTTGCAGCCGGCAAGGCCGACGAAGCGCAGGGCCTGATGCCGGATGGCGCGGTGATCATTGCCGCGATCACCTCGTGCACGAACACCTCCAATCCACGCAACGTCATTGCCGCCGCGTTGCTGGCACGCAATGCGAACGCGCGCGGACTGGCCCGCAAGCCCTGGGTGAAGTCGTCACTGGCACCCGGCTCCAAGGCCGTGCAGCTGTACCTGGAAGAAGCGGGCTTGCTGCCCGATCTGGAAAAGCTCGGCTTCGGCATCGTCGCCTTCGCCTGCACCACCTGCAACGGCATGAGCGGTGCGCTCGATCCGGCGATCCAGCAGGAAATCATCGACCGCGACCTGTACGCCACGGCAGTGCTGTCCGGCAACCGCAACTTCGATGGCCGCATCCACCCCTATGCCAAGCAGGCCTTCCTGGCGTCGCCGCCGCTGGTCATCGCCTACGCGATCGCCGGCACGGTGCGTTTCGATATCGAAAAGGACGTGCTTGGCATTGACGCCGACGGCCACGAAGTGCGCCTGAAGGACATCTGGCCCAGCGACGAGGAAATCGATGCCGTCGTCCGTGCCAGCGTCAAGCCGGAGCAGTACCGCCGTGTCTACGACCCGATGTTCAACATCCGCGTCGAACAGGGACAGAAGGTCAGTCCGCTCTACGACTGGCGGCCGATGTCCACCTATATCCGCCGTCCGCCGTACTGGGAAGGCG
>CAZYHP010000192.1:0-2593 GCA_964647135.1 uncultured Rhodanobacteraceae bacterium | reverse complement strand
GGCGGTTAGCGGGCGATGCGCTCGACGCGGTCGAGGCGGTCGTCGTGGAAGATGGCCAGGCGCACGAAGCGTGAGCCGGGCATGGCGTAGCGCCACTCTTCCAGGTGCACGCTGCGCACGCGGGCGTTGCCGAAGCCGTCGCGTTCGATGATGTCTTCGAAACGCCGGTTGCGCGACAGCGGCTCGCCGCAATGCAGGTACACCTGGCCCCGGCTGGCGCCGCGCGACAGTGCGATATCGCTGCATTCGCCGCCGATCCGGCGCACGCCGTAGCCGGCGGTCTGGATCGACACGACGCGGCCGTCGCGGAACTCCATGCGCTGAACCAGGCTGCGCGGACCGAAGTTGTAGTACCAGGTTTCCAGCGCGACCTGGCTGCGGCGTTCGTAGGGGCCGTCCAGCCCCTGCACATGCCATTCGTCGCTGCGGTCGATCCAGTACGGGTCGCCGCAGCGTTCCCGCACCTGGAAGTCGTAGTCACCGGTGCTGACGACACGGTTGCCACAGCGCAGCGCCTGCGCTTCGCCGGCGACGAGAAGACCGCCCGCCAGCACGATCCATACGCCCAGCTGCCTGATCACGCGAGCCATCACCATTGCCGCTACCTCCAGTCCGATGTGCGCACCTTACCGACGGACGCCTGAATGCGCCGATGGGTTCCGGCCGGAGCGCCGATGTTGCGATGCGGTAAAGTAGCGCCATGGCCCGACGACGCCCCGACCGCCGCCCGCGCGGTTTCGATCCCATCAAGCCGCTGCGCTATCTGTGGCGCACGCCGCTGCTGCTGATCCTGGTGTTCCTGGGCGTCCTGCTCACGCTGTTCGTCTCCAATCCGGTGACCGGCCGCCGCAGTCTGTTGCCGATGCGCTGGTGGGAGCCGCTGGTGAACGCCTGGTCGCGCGGCGCGCTGCGCCTGTTCGGTTTCCGCACGCGCCTGGTCGGCACGCCGGCGGCGAATCCCGCCCTGCTCGTCGCCAACCATGTCTCGTGGCTCGACATCCAGGCGCTGCACGCGGCGCGCGGCGCCAGCTTCGTCGCAAAGGCGGAAATCGCGCGCTGGCCGTTGGTGGGCTGGCTGGCGGCACAGGCCGGCACGCTGTTCCACCAGCGCGGCAGCAATGATTCGCTGGCACGCGTCATGGATGACATGCGCGGTCGCCTGCGCGCCGGCAGCTCGGTGGCGGTGTTCCCGGAAGGCGGCACCGGCACCGGCGAGCGCCTGCGCCCCTTCCATGCGCGCATTTTCCAGGTCGCGCTGGACACCGGTGCGGTGATCCAGCCGGTGGCGATCATCTACGGCGATGGCGGCCGCATGGACCTCAGCGTGCCTTTCCAGCCGCGCGAGAAGTTCTTCCCGAATGCGCTGCGACTGCTGGGCCAGCGCGCCATGGACGCCGAGGTGCATTTCCTCGAACCGCTGGCGCCCAGCGCCGACGGACGCCGGCAACTCGCCGAACAGGCGCGTGCGCGCATTGGCGCGATCCTGCAGCAGGACACCGCAGACGCCATTGCACCGGCATTCGAGGCCGCCGCCGATGTCCACGGTTGAGTTCCGGCCGGCAGCGCTGCTCGGCAATCCGCACCTGCAATCGATCCTGTCCAGCCATCGCCTGCGGCAATGGCTGCGGCGACGCGAACTGGCCGACTTCGAGGCTTCGTCCTCGCATACCCTGCTGGACTGCGGCGACGGCGTGCGCCTGCAGGGCTGGCATACGCCCGCGGTGGGCGAGTCGCGCGGACTGGTCGTGCTGCTGCATGGCTGGGAAGGCAGCGCGCGTTCGAACTACATGCTGAGCACGGCGCTGGCATTGCGCAGCGCCGGCTTCGCGGTGTTCCGCCTGGAGTTCCGCGACCACGGCGATGGCCAGCACCTCAACGAGGGCCTGTTCCATTCCGGCCGCATCGCCGAAGTCGTCGGCGCGGTCGGCGACATTGCCAGGCGCTGGCCGGACGCGCCGCTGCGTGTCGCCGGTTATTCGCTGGGCGGCAATTTCGCGTTGCGCGTGGGTCTGCATGCCGAGGCGGCTGGACTGGACATCCGGCATATTGCCGCGGTCTGCCCGGCCATCGATCCGGCCAATGTGCTGCGCGCGATGGAAACCGGACCGTGGTTCTACCACTACTACTTCATGCTGAAGTGGCGGCGTTCGCTGCGCCGCAAGCAGGCGGCGTTTCCGCAGCGCTATCGCCTGGATGAGCTGCTGCGCCAGCTCAACATGCGCCAGCTCACCGAAGCGCTGGTGCTGAGCGAAGGCGAGTTCGCCTCCCTGGACGATTACTTCGACAGCTACTCCATCGCCGGTGAGCGCCTGGCGCGACTGTCGGTGCCGGCAAGCATCCTGACGTCGTCGGACGATCCGGTCATTCCCTTCGACGACTTCCGCAACCTGCGGCTGCCGGACCATGTGCGTCTGCTGGTCACGCCGCAGGGCGGCCATTGCGGTTTCCTGGAAAACTGGCGCCTGGGCAGCTGGGCGGAACGCTTCGTCGTCGACGCCTGTCTGCGGAGTTGAATCGGCCCAGCGCGGGAACGCCGCACGCACTTCGCATGTAGCCCGTCATGCCCGCGAAGGCGGGCATCCAGCGAACGTGG
>CAZYHP010000191.1:0-2624 GCA_964647135.1 uncultured Rhodanobacteraceae bacterium | reverse complement strand
TCGCGTTCGGCGCGCACGATGTGCCCGCGGATCGCCGCATCGTCGAAACTGGCGGCCGGCACCGCCGCACGCAACGCCTCGACATCGGGATACAGCCAGCGCAGGCGCTCGATGTTGCTGGGGGCGCCGACGTCCATGGCATTGGCCAGCGTGGCGACGCTGGCGCGCGGCGTGTAGTCGGCACCGGCGAGGAAATCCGCCAGCGTTCGATTGCGGTTGCAGGCCAGGGCGACGGTGCCGATCGGCACGCCCATCGACTTCGCCATCAGCGCCGCGCAGGCGTTGCCGAGATTGCCGGTCGGCACGATGAAGTTCAGCGGCGCACCGCCGGCACGCTGCTGCGCCATGGCGGCCGCGGCGTAATAGCTCATCTGCGGCAGCAGGCGCCCGAGGCTGATGCTGTTGGCGGACAGCAGCGGCGCGAGCGTGCGCAGTTCGCTGTCGGCGAAGGCCCGTTTCACCAGCGCCTGGCAGTCGTCGAAGCTGCCCTGCACGCGCAGCGCGCGCACGTTGTCGCCGAAGGCACCGAGCTGGTGCGCCTGCCGCGGCGACACCCGTCCATCCGGATAGAGGATCAGCACCCGGAAGCCGGGCCGGCGATGGAAGGCCGCGGCAACGGCAGCGCCGGTGTCACCCGAGGTCGCCACCAGCACGGTGCGCAGCGGCGCCGCGTCGGGCAGTCGCGACAGCACTTCGGCGAGGAAGCGCGCGCCGACATCCTTGAACGCGGCCGTCGGGCCATGGAACAGCTCCAGCAGCCAGGCGCCGTCATCCCCTGCCAATGCGCGCAACGGCACCGGGAAATCCAGCGCGGCCTGCGCGATGGCCGGCAGTTCGTCGGCGAGCGGATCGCCGGCAAAGAACGGCGCCAGCAAGGCGGCCGCTGTCGCAGCCAGGTTGTCGGCGGACGCGACCGCATCCAGCGGTGCACGCAGGAAATGGGCGGGCACGTACAGGCCGCCATCCGGCGCCAGCCCCGCGGCAATCGCGTCGGACAGTCCGGACGCGGGCGACTGTCCCCGCGTGCTGACGTAGTTCATGGCCATGTCGTCGTCCTCATTCCACCGCGACCAGCGTGGCCGCCGGACCGTTGACGGGCGACACCCAGGCATCGGCGACCTGGCCCGCCTCCGCGAAGGCGGCGGTCATCGCCTGTGCACCGCGCTGCGCCGCCGCCTCGGTGCGGAACCACGCGAAGGCGCTGGGGCCGGCACCGCTGATGCTCGCGCCCAGCGCATCCGCCGCCAGCGCCGCCTGCTTCACGGCAGCGAATCCGGGGATCAGCGGTGCCCGACGCGGCTCGACCAGCACGTCGCGCAGGCCGGCGGCGACCAGCTCGACATCACCACGCTGGCAGCCGGTGAGGAACAGCGCCAGTGCTTCGGTCTGCTGCACGATCTGGCCCAGCGCATAGGGTTCGCGCAGCACCTCGCGGGAACGACGCGTTTCCAGACGCTGGTGCGGATGCACCAGCGCGCACCACAGGCCTGCCGGTACCGGCAAGGCGATCAGCCGCGTCGGCGTGGTCAGCACCAGGCCCCCAAGCAACTGCGGGCCGAGGTTGTCGCCGTGGCGCGCGCCCGACGCCACCGCTTCGCCATCGAGCGCATAGGTGTAGAGCTGCTCGACGGACAGCGGCTGCGGCAGCAGTGCATTGGCCGCGAGCAGCGCCGCCACGGCCGACGCGGCCGACCCGCCCATGCCGGCGCTGAGCGGAATGCCCTTGACGAGGTGCAGCTCCACGCCCAGGTGCGGCGCCTGTGCAGCGAGCAGCGATTGCACGGCGCGCCCGGCGGTGTTGTCGGCGACCGCCAGCGGCAAGGGCATGTCGGCGCCGTCAATGGCGCGGAGGCGAACGCCGGGCGCATCGGCACGGAAGGCGATCACGCGGTCCACCGGACCGGCGATGCTGTGGCCGAGCAGGTCGAACCCGACGCCGACATTGCCGACCGATGCCGGCGCCGTCGCTTCGGCGCGCATGGCGCCGCTCACAGCTGGGCTCCCAGCGCCGCGGCGACGCGCAGCACGTCCGCGAACACGCCGGCGGCGGTGACATCCGGTCCCGCGCCGGGTCCGCGCACGATCAGCGGGTTGTCGCAGTAACGCCGGCTGCGGAACTGGATGATGTTGTCGGTCAGCGCAAGGTGGGCGAAGGCATGGTCGGCCGGCAGTTCCGCGATGCCGACGCGCGCCCGGCCCTCGGCATCAAGGTGCGCGACGTGGCGCAGGATGCAGCCGCGCGCGCGTGCTTCGGCGAGGCGTGCCGCCAGGGTCGCGTCGAGTTCATGCAGGCGTTCGAGGAATGTTTCGCGCGGGACATCGCGCAGCGCTTCAGGCACCAGCGATTCGACTTCGACGTCTTCCAGCCGCAAGGGCCAGCCGGCTTCACGGGCGAGGATGGTGAGCTTGCGCGCGACGTCCATGCCGGACAGGTCGTCGCGCGGATCCGGCTCGGTGTAGCCCAGTCCGCGCGCCTGGCGCACCAGCGCCGAGAACGGCTCGCTGCCGTCGAAGCGGTTGAACAGCCAGGCCAGCGTGCCGGACAGGATGCCTTCGATGGAGAGAATCCCGTCGCCGGTATCGAGCAGGTCGCGCAGCGTCGAGATCACCGGCAGGCCGGCGCC
>CAZYHP010000190.1:0-2638 GCA_964647135.1 uncultured Rhodanobacteraceae bacterium | reverse complement strand
ATTCCTCGTAGTCGCGCCGCTGCTTGTCCGACATGATGTCGTAGACCAGCGCGTGGACCTGCTTGTGGTCCATTTCCGGCAGGTTGATCTTCCGGACATCGCCGTCGACGCGGATCATCGGCGGCAAGCCGGCCGAGAGGTGCAGGTCCGATGCCTTGTTCTTGACCGAAAAGGCCAGCAGTTCCGCGATATCCATGGCTCCCCCTTGCGTAGAATCCGTTCCGGACCGCCCTTCGCCCTCCCGGAGCGAGCATGGCGCCGACCCGGCCGATGCCGGGCTGACCGAGTATAACCCCGCGCCGACGACGATGAGTGATCCTTTGTGCACAGCGCTGACCGCCTGCCGGAAGCGCATCGAGGCTGCTGCCGGGGGCCGCAAGGTCGACCTGCTGGCGGTATCGAAAACCCAGCCGGTGGCGCGCGTCCGCGCCCTCGCGGCCCTGGGCCAGACGGCCTTCGGCGAAAACTACGTCCAGGAAGCGCTGGTCAAGATCGCCGCCTGTCCCGACCTGGCCGTGGACTGGCATTTCATCGGCCCGCTGCAGTCGAACAAGTGCGCCGAGGTGGCTCGGCACTTCCAGTGGCTGCAGAGCCTCGACCGCGCCAAGCTGGTGGCGCCGCTGGCGCGCCACAGGCCGCCGCAGTCGCCGCCGCTGAACGTGCTGATCCAGGTGAACATCGACGACGAGGCCAGCAAGTCCGGCTGCAGGCCTGATGAGGTCGCCGGACTGGCCGATCTGGTCCAGGCGCGGCCGGCGCTGCGGCTGCGCGGCCTGATGGCCATCCCCAGGCCGCATCCCGACGCCAACGTACGGCGAGCGGCGTTCGCGCGCATGCGCCATCTTTTCGACCAGCTGCGCAAGGCATGCCCCGACGTCGATACGCTGTCGATGGGCATGTCGGAGGATCTGGAGCAGGCGGTCGCCGAAGGCGCGACACTGGTCCGCGTCGGCAGCGCGCTGTTCGGGCCGCGACCCTCAGCCTGATCACAGCGCGCCGGCGGGTCGCCGGCGCGCCAATCCGATCCGCCCAGGCGGTTTCAGCCGGCGAGGCTGGCGCGCTGCGCAACCAGGCCGGCGAGCTGGCCCTGCCAGTCGCTCAGGCGTGCCCGCTCCTGCTCGACCACCGCCGCCGGCGCGCGGGCGACGAAGCTGTCGCTGCCCAGCTTGGCTTCGCACTTGCCGATCTCGGCGCCGATGCGGACGATCTCCTTGTCCAGCCGCGCCAGCTCCGCTGCGACGTCGATGAGTCCGGCCACTGGCACCAGCACACGCTGCTCGCCGGACTGCGCGACCACGGTCGCTCCCGCCGGTTCCGCGTCGCCGGCGGCGAGCACCGTCAGCGTGGTCGCGCGGGTGAGGAAACGCAGCGCGCTGCCGTAACGCTCGACCTGCGCCGCCTGTGCGCCGTCACCGCCGGCGAACAGCAGCTCGATCCCGCGACCCGGCGAGAGTCCCATCTGGCTCTTGAAACCGCGCACGCCGGAGACCACGGTCTTCAGCCACTCGATGCCGCGCATCGCGGCCTCGGATTCGCCGTCGACGCGGATCGAAGGCCAGTCCTGCTGCGCGATGCTCCCCTCCGGCAGCTTCAGGCGCGCAGCCACCTGCTGCCAGATCGCCTCGGTGACGAAGGGAATGATCGGATGCAGCGCGCGCAGCGCCGCTTCCAGCACGACCAGCGCCGTGCGCTGTGTCGACGTGCGTGCCGCGGCGTCATCGCCCTGCAGGGCCGGCTTGGCCAGCTCCACGAACCAGTCGCAGTACTCGTCCCAGACGAAGCTGTACAAGGCCTGCGAGGCGAGGTCGAAACGGTAGTCCGCGAACTGCTGCTCGACCTCGGCCAGCGTCGTCGCCAGGCGGCTGGTGATCCAGCGCTCGCTGTCGGTGGCCGGCGCTGTTGCTGCGCCCGCCACGTAATCGCCGGTGTTCATCAGCACGAAGCGCGCGGCGTTCCACAGCTTGTTGCAGAAGGCCTTGTAGCCGTTGCAGCGGTCGAGGTCGAACTTGATGTCGCGCCCATGGCTGGCCAGCGAGGCGAAGGTGAAGCGCAGCGCATCGGCGCCGAAGGCGGGAATGCCTTCCGGATAATCCTTGCGCGTCGCCTGCTCGATCTTCTTCGCCGCCTGCGGCTGCATCAGGCCGCTGGTGCGCTTGGCGACCAGCTCGTCCACGCCGATGCCGTCGATCAGGTCGATCGGATCAAGCACATTGCCCTTGGACTTGGACATCTTCTGGCCGTCCTTGTCGCGCACGAGGCCGGTGATGTAGACGTCGTGGAACGGCACCTTCCCGGTGAAGTGGTCGCTCATCATGATCATGCGCGCCACCCAGAAGAAGATGATGTCGAAGCCGGTCACCAGCACCGACGAAGGCAGGTAGCGGTCGAAACCGCGTTCCGCCATCGCCGCCTCGTCCGGCCAGCCCAGCGTCGAGAACGGCCACAGCGCCGAACTGAACCAGGTCTCGAGCACATCCTGTTCCTGGCGCAGCGCACCGGCGTAGCCGGCCAACTCGGCGTGGCGGCGCGCCTCGGCCTCGTCGCGGCCGACGAACACCTGGCCGTCGTCGCCGTACCACGCCGGAATGCGGTGGCCCCACCAGAGCTGGCGGCTGATGCACCAGTCCTGGATGTTGCC
>CAZYHP010000189.1:0-2718 GCA_964647135.1 uncultured Rhodanobacteraceae bacterium | reverse complement strand
ATGACAGCGACAAGTCGAAGGAACTGGGCGAACTGCTCGACCAGATCGCCAGCCTGTCGGACCGCATCACCCATGCGCGCCGCGACGATGACGCGCGCCGTCCGTCCTTCGCGATCGCCCGCACCGGCAGCGATGTCCAGGTGCGCTTCGCCGGCATCCCGATGGGCCACGAGTTCACCTCGCTGGTGCTCGCCCTGCTGCAGGTCGGTGGCCATCCGCCCCGCCTCGAACCGGACGTCATCGAGCAGATCCGCGCGCTCGACGGCGACTACCAGTTCGAAAGCTACTTCTCGCTGAGCTGCCAGAACTGCCCGGACACCGTGCAGGCGCTCAACGTGATGAGCGTGATCAACCCGCGCATCCGCCACGTCGCCATCGACGGTGCGCTGTTCCAGGATGAAGTCAACGAACGCGAAGTGATGTCGGTGCCCAGCGTATTCCTTAACGGCCAGCCGTTCGACAGCGGCCGCATGAGCGTCGAGCAGATCGTCGCCAGGCTGGACACCGGCGCTGCCGCGCGCGCCGCCGCACAGATCCGCGCCAAGGACGCCTTCGACGTCCTCGTGGTCGGTGGGGGTCCGGCCGGCAGCGCCGCGGCGATCTACGCCGCGCGCAAGGGCATCCGTACCGGTGTCGCCGCCGAGCGCTTCGGCGGCCAGGTGCTGGACACGCTGGCGATCGAGAACTTCATTTCCGTCAGCCACACCGAAGGCCCGAAGCTGGCCACCGCGCTGGAAAACCATGTCCGCGACTACGAAGTCGACATCATGAACCTGCAGCGTGCGACGAAGCTGATTCCGGCCAGCGAGCCCGGCGGCCTGATCGAGGTCGAGCTGGAGAACGGTGCATCGCTGAAGTCGCGCACGGTGGTCCTCTCCACCGGCGCACGCTGGCGGCAGATGAACGTGCCGGGCGAGAACGAATACCGCAACAAGGGCGTGGCCTACTGCCCGCACTGCGATGGCCCGCTGTTCAAGGGCAAGCGCGTGGCGGTAATCGGCGGCGGCAACTCGGGCGTCGAGGCGGCCATCGACCTTGCCGGCATCGTCGCCCATGTCACGCTGATCGAGTTCGACAGCAAGCTGCGCGCCGACGAAGTCCTGCAGCGCAAGCTGCGCAGCCTGCCGAACGTCGACATCGTCACCAGTGCCTGCACCACCGAGGTGCTGGGTGATGGCCAGCGCGTCACCGGCCTGGCCTACCGCGACCGCGGCGATGACAGCGCGCACCAGGTGCAGCTGGAAGGCATCTTCGTGCAGATCGGACTGCTGCCGAACACCGAGTGGCTGAAGGGCACGGTGGAGCTGTCGCCACGCGGCGAGATCGTCATCGACGAGCGCGGCCAGACCAACGTCCCCGGCGTGCTCGCCGCGGGTGACTGCACGACCGTGCCGTACAAGCAGATCGTCATCGCCATGGGCGCCGGCTCCACGGCGGCGCTGTCGGCCTTCGACTACCTGATCCGCAACAGCACACCGGCGGCGCAGAAGGACGCGCTGGCCGCCTGAACGCGTAGACCCGGCCGCGAACCGGCCGGGTCGTTTCCCTCCGTGACCGACGGGAGCTGCCGCCGCCATGAACCTGCGTGATCTCGGCTATCTCGTCGCCCTCGCCGAACACCGGCATTTCGGTCGCGCCGCCGAGGCCAGCTTCGTCAGCCAGCCGACGCTGTCGATGCAGATCCGCAAACTGGAAGACGAACTCGGCGTCGAGCTGATCGAACGGCAGCCACGGCAGCTGTTGCTGACACCGGCCGGCGAACGCGTCGTCGACCGCGCCCGCGTCATCCTGCGCGAAGCCGAGCAGATCCGCGAAGATGCGCGGCGCAGCCATTCCCCGGAAGCCGGCAGCCTGCGTGTCGGCCTGTTCCCGACGCTGGGGCCGTACCTGCTCCCGCATGTGGTCGCCGGCGTCCGGCAGCGTTTTCCGGAACTGGAAATGCTGCTGGTCGAGGAAAAGACCGAGGACGTCCTGCGGGGGCTGCGCGACGGCCAACTCGATGTCGGCGTGCTTGCGCTGCCTGTCCACAGCGAACAGCTTCATGTCGAACCATTGTTCGAGGAACCCTTCGTGCTCGCCGTGCCGCAGGAGCATCCGCTCGCGGCAACGACGGGCCCGCTGTCCGTTTCCGCCCTCGAAGGGGAGAACCTGCTGCTGCTCGAGGACGGCCATTGCCTGCGCCACCAGGCGCTGGAGGTGTGTCAGCTCGCCGGCGCCGGCGAACGCACCGGCTTCCGCGCCACCAGCCTGGAAACCCTGCGACAGATGGTCGCTGCCGGTGTCGGCTCGACGCTGCTGCCGCTGCTGGCCGTGCAACCACCGGTCGCCGTGTCGGACGCCATACGCCTGATCCCGTTCGAATCGCCCGCACCGAGCCGCCGCATCGCCATGCTCTGGCGCAACTCCAGCGCGCGCCGCGAGTTCCTGCCGAAACTCGCCGAAGTTTTCCGCACCCTGCCCACCGGTCTGCTCGATCCGGCCACCGCCATCGCCCGCCAGGCGCAGTCCTGACCAACCCGACATCCCCGCGCAGGGAAGAAACCCCAGCCCGTCATCCCCGCGAAGGCGGGAAACCCCCATCTCGTCATCCCCGCGACGGGCGGGAACCCTCATCTCGTCATCCCCGCGAAGGCGGGGATCCAGTCGCTCTATCACGCAAAGGCACTGGATGCCCGCCTTCGCGGGCATGACGAACGAAGTCTTTGCGACGGAGAGGGA
>CAZYHP010000188.1:0-2816 GCA_964647135.1 uncultured Rhodanobacteraceae bacterium | reverse complement strand
GCATCGGCGCCTCGCCCGACAGGATGCTGCAGGCGCGCCTGTTCAACTACGCCGATGCGCAGCGTTACCGCCTGGGCGTGAACTACCACCAGATCCCGGTGAACGCCGCCCGCTGCCCGGTGCACAGCAATCACCGTGACGGACACGGTCGCGTCGACGGCAACTACGGCAGCCTGCCGCACTACGAGCCGAACAGCTTCAACCAGTGGCAGGAACAGCCGCAGTACCGCGAACCGCCGCTGAAGATCGGCAACGTCGCCGACTGGTACGACTTCCGCGAGGACGATGCCGACTACTACCGGCAGCCGGGCGACCTGTTCCGGCTGATGACGCCGGACGAACAGCAGCGCCTGTTCGAGAACACCGCCCGCGCCATGGGCGATGCCCCGGACTTCATCAAGCAGCGCCACATCGACAACTGCAATCGCGCCGATCCGGCCTATGGCGCCGGCATTGCCGCCGCGCTGGCGGCCATGCGCTGAAACCTGCAACGGGCGTGGTGGCCGCACTGGCCACCACGCCTATTTCTTCCGGGCCTTGGCGTCGGAATCGCCGTTGGCGTCGCCGTCGGGTTCGCCGTCGCCCCTCAGCATCGCTTCCAGCTCGTGCATGTTTTCCTGCACGCGCTGCATGCCCAGCTCGCTGCCCTGCTGCATCAGCCGCGGCATCAGGCTCACCGTCTTGACACCCAGCGGCGTGCGGTAGAAAGCGGTCAGCTCACGCAGCTCTGCGGCGGTGAAGGCTTCGGCGTAGATGCGCACGAGGTCCGGTTTCAGGCTGGCATAGCTCATGTGCTTGCGCAGGAACCGGCGCATGCCGGCCTCGTGCTGACGCAGCACGGGCTCCTGCTGCACCTGCGCGGAAAGCACGCTGTCGATGGACTCTGACAGCAACTGGTCGAGATTGATGGATTCCAGCAGCTCCTCGGCGGCCAGCACCGCTGCCTCGTCGGCCGACCGGGCCGGCGCTGCAATGGTCACTGCGAACAACAGGGCAAGCATCAGCGGCAGCATCGTCTTCATGGCGGGAGGCTCCGTGCGAAAGTGCAGTGATCGTACTGCATTGCAGCAACCAAGCGGCGGGAAACGCCATTGTCGTGCCGCCAGGATCATCCCCATCTCCCCTCCTCCTGCCTGTGGCTATACTGGCGCGCAGCTTCGTATATCCATGTTGTCGAACCCAGGGAGGAAAGACCCACATGTTGGAGCAATACGCGATCTGGCTGGCGCTAGGGTGTGCCGGACTGGCCATTGTCTATGGCATTTTTTCCGCGCAATGGATCCTCAGGCAGAACGCCGGGAACGAGCGCATGCAGGCGATTGCCGGTGCCATCCAGGAAGGCGCGGGCGCCTATCTGCGCCGGCAATACATGACCATCGGTATCGTCGGCGTGGTGCTGTTCCTGCTGATCGGGTTTGTTCCGCAACTGGGTTGGACGACGGCGGTCGGCTTCGCCATCGGTGCCATCCTGTCCGGTCTGGCCGGCTTCATCGGCATGTTCGTCTCCGTGCGTGCCAACGTGCGCACCACGCAGGCGGCCACGGTCGGCCTCAACGAAGCGCTCGCGGTCAGCTTCCGCGGCGGCGCGGTCACCGGCCTGCTGGTCGTCGGCCTGGGCCTGCTCGGCGTTGCCGGCTACTTCATGTACGTGATCGGTGGCGGGCGCGATGTGCACGCCGTCGAGGCGGCACTGCAGCCGATGATCGGCCTCGCCTTCGGTTCCTCGCTGATCTCCATCTTCGCGCGCCTGGGTGGCGGCATCTTCACCAAGGGTGCCGATGTCGGCGCCGACCTGGTCGGCAAGGTGGAAGCCGGCATTCCCGAAGACGATCCTCGCAATCCGGCGGTGATCGCCGACAACGTCGGCGACAACGTCGGTGACTGCGCCGGCATGGCCGCCGATCTGTTCGAAACCTACGCGGTAACGATCATCGCCACCATGCTGATTGCCGGCATCGCCTTCGCGACCTTCGGCTGGGCCGGCGTGGTCTTCCCGCTGGTGCTGGGTGCCGCAGCGATCATCGCCTCCGTGATCGGCACCTTCTTCGTGAACGTGAAGCCGGGTGGCAAGATCATGAATGCGCTGTATCGCGGCCTCGCCGTCTCCGGCGTGCTGGCGGCCATCGCGTTCTTCTTCATCGCCCGCGAAATGTTTCCGGTCGCCCTGGCGATGCCGCTGTTCTACTGCGCGATCGTCGGCCTGGTCCTGACCGCCGCCCTCGTCATCATCACCGAGTATTACACGGCCACCGAGTACAAGCCGGTGCAGGATGTTGCCCGCGCATCGGTGACCGGTCATGGCACGAACGTGATCGCCGGTCTGGCAGTGTCGATGAAGTCCACGGCGGCACCGGTCATTGCCGTGGTCGCATCGATCTGGGGGTGCTTCCAGCTCGCAGGCGGGGAAACCAGCTACGTGAACGGCCTGTATGGCATCGCCATCGCCGCGACCGCCATGCTGTCGATGGCCGGCATGATCGTGGCCCTGGACGCCTACGGCCCGATCACCGACAACGCCGGCGGCATCGCCGAGATGAGCGGACTGCCGCCGGAAATCCGCACCACCACCGACGCCCTCGACGCCGTCGGCAACACCACCAAGGCGGTCACCAAGGGCTACGCCATCGGTTCGGCCGGTCTCGCCGCGCTGGTGCTGTTCGCGGACTACGCGCACAAGCTCAACTCGGCCGGCACGGCGGTGGATTTCCGCATCGACCGGCCGGACGTGATCATCGGCCTGCTGATCGGCGGCCTGATCCCGTACCTGTTCGGCGCCATGGCGATGCAGGCGGTGGGTCGCGCTGCCGGCGCGGTGG
>CAZYHP010000187.1:0-2833 GCA_964647135.1 uncultured Rhodanobacteraceae bacterium | reverse complement strand
GTCACTGGATACCCGCCTTCGCGGGTATGACGAGGCTCAGGGCTGTGGCAGCCGACCCGCCTTCGCGGGTATGACGACGATCCTGCAGCGGCGCCAGGGGCGATGCCTCGTAACGTTGGCCGAGGTCGTTCACCGTGGCGAGCGGGCGCGCGCTCAGTACTCGCTGTAGTTGAGCGCGCCATCGGTGGGCACCGGCACGCCGCCCTGGAAGCGCGCCCAGGCCAGCTGGCGCCGGACCTGCGAGGCCTGGTCGACGCTCAGCTCGCCGGTGGCGCCGTGGATGAAAGAGTGGGGACGCTGCGACAGCCAGTCGACATAGCCGAGCAGCCGATAGGCGTCCATGCCGAAGGCGAACAGGCGCAGCGCCGGGCCCTGGATGTTGTTCACCGATTGCGCCAGCTCGTTGCGGCTGGGCACGCCGACGGCGCTGCCGATGACCCAGGGCGCGTCGCAGAATTCGACGCCGTCAAGGTCGCGATCGACGGCGGGCAGCGGCGTGCCGCCATACACGCGTGACATCGCCAGCCAGGTGCCGGACAGTCCGAGCGCTTTCATCTGCGGCACCAGCAGGCGCGCCGACTGCGCGCTCAGCGCCAGGAACACGCCGTCCGGCTGGCTGTTGTTGATCGCCTCGGCGCGACGGCGCAGGTCGTAGTCGTTGCGCTGCACGCGCACGTCGGCGACGACTTCACCGCCGCCCATTTCCAGCCGCGTGCGGAAGGCCAGCGCGCTGCGCTCGCTCCAGTCCTCGTTCATCGACACCATCGCGATGCGCAGCACACCCAGCTGCAGGAAGCGGTCGGCGGCGGCGAGGGCTTCTTCATCGGGCAGCAGGCCGAACTGCGCGCTGCCTTGCGGCGGGCTGACGCCGTCGGCATGGTTCAGTGCCAGCACCGGCACCGGCAGCAGCGGATGATTGAACACCGCGCTGACCGCGTCGCGCGACAGCGGGCCGACGACGCGCTCGGCGCCGCTTTCCAGCGCGCGCTCATAGGCGGCGAGGGCGCTTTCCGGCGTGCTGCCCGAATCGATGACTTCGACCTGCGGCCGCGGTTCGGCGCCGGCGAAATACGCGGCCATGAAACCGTCGCGCACGGCCTGGCCGGGAACGCCCATCGGACCGGACAGCGGCACCAGCAGGGCGACCTTGCCGTACAGCGCGCGGCCATCGGCATCGGTCGGCGGCGGTTCGCGCGGCGCCAGCGGATCGCGGCCACCGGTGATCAGGCGCGGTGGCGTGATGCCCTGTGCGCGCAGCGCCTCGTCCATCGCCGCCTTGAGCGGATCCTCGGGGCCGAGGCGCGCGCTCTCGCGATAGAGCTCGCGGGCCGGGATGTCCGCCAGCGCCGCGCTGATGCGCTGGCTGGCGTCGGCGCGTTCGGCTTCGTCGATGTACGGCAGCAGCGCCGCGCGTTCGCGCGCCGAGGCCAGGCCGTCGCCGCGCGCGGCAAGCGCATCGGCGCGGGCACGCAACACGCGCGGGCGCAGGCGCTCGGGCACCTGTTCGGTCGGAACGGTGAGCAGCGTCAGTGCGCGCTCGGCATCGCCGTCGGACAGGGCGACTTCGGCGAGCAGCAGGTCAAGGCGCAGGGGTTCATCGGCCTGCAGGTCACGATGGGCGATGCTGCCGGCGACTTCGCGCACGCCCTCGACATTGCCGGCCTGGCGATGGCTTTCCGCGGCGCGCAGGCGCAGGTAGGCGCGATCCGGCGCGCTGCCGCGGTTGGCGGCGGCGAGGTATTCGGCAGCAGCGGTTGCATAATCGCCAGCGGCGTAGGCCTGCTCGGCGCGCTTCACCGTGCTGCCGCCGGGTCCGGCACCTGGCGTCGTGGCGCAGGCTGCGATGAAAACAGCGACAATCAGCAGGCCGCAGCGTGCGGCGTGAACAGGTTGGAAATTCATGACCGCTACGTCTCCTCCGGCAATGGGCATGATAGCGGAGCAGCCCGACCCGGCGGGGACGCTGTATGTCGTGGCGACGCCGATCGGCAATCTCGAGGACATTTCGGCGCGCGCCCTGCGCATTCTCGGCGAAGTGGCACTGATCGCCGCCGAGGACACCCGCGGCACCCGCGTGCTGCTGGACCGCTACGCCATCGGCACGCCGATGCTTGCCGTCCACGAGCACAACGAGGCGGCGCAGAGCGCGCAACTGGTTCAGCGCATGCGGGGTGGCGCGTCGATCGCGCTGGTCTCCGATGCCGGCACGCCGCTGATCAGCGATCCCGGTTTCCGGCTGGTGGCGGCGGCGCGTGAGGCCGGCATTCCCGTGCGTACCGTGCCCGGTCCCTGCGCCGGCATCGCCGCGCTGTCGATTGCCGGCATCGCACCGGATCGTTTCTGCTTCGAAGGTTTCCTGCCCGCCAAGGGCGCGGCGCGCCGTGCGCGGCTGACCGAACTGGCGGGCGAGTCGCGCACGCTGGTCTTCTACGAGTCCTCGCATCGCATCGTCGATTGTGTCGATGACCTCGTGGCGGTATTCGGCGCCGAGCGCCAGGCCGTGCTCGCACGCGAGCTGACCAAGCGTTTCGAAACCACGCTCGGCGAGCGCCTGGCGGATATCGCCGCTTCATTGGCTGCCGATGCCGACCAGCGCCGCGGCGAATTCGTGCTGGTCGTCGCCGGCAATCCCGATGCCGATGCAGCCGCGCTGGTCGAAGGCCGCCGCCTCTACGCCGCACTGTCGCGCGAACTGCCGCCCGCGCGCGCCGCCAAGATCGCCGCCGAGCTCAGCGGCGCGCCCCGCCGCGCGCTGTACGCCGTCGACCCCTAGCCTCTTTCCTCGCCCCCGTCCCACCCCCGAAGCCGTCCAGGCCACACCGCAGCTTTCGCC
>CAZYHP010000186.1:0-2881 GCA_964647135.1 uncultured Rhodanobacteraceae bacterium | reverse complement strand
GCAGCCCGCTGTATGCGAGCCAGCTGGGTCGCTGGCTGACCAACCAGTACCAGACGCTGGCGGTGAGCGCCGCCGCCGCAGGCAATCAGGTGACGACGGAAATCCGCTTCAATCCGTAACGGGTTGACCACGCACTGAGCTTGGGTCCGTGCAGCCATCTCACGGCCACCCAAGCCAAGTCATGAGAACAGGATCACTTGAATTCAGAATTTTCTGATTCACTCACTGGACATGTAATGAAACACTCATCTTGCCCCGAACGGTGGGCAAGATGATGATGAGGTGGGATATGAAGCGGGTATTCATGACCCAGTAAACCTGGTCGCGTCCCCCGACGGCCATCAAATCGCCGGCGAGATGCTGGTCACACATGTGGATCCAGACAGCTGCCGCGACCCCATTCTCAACCTGCCGTTTCAACAGGGGGCCGTTTGTGGTGCGCTTTGATCGGGGTCAATTTACCGTGGTTCCATAAATTCATGGTTTTTGCACTGCGCAGTGGGCGCCCTACGGCCCCACTGCGTTTGTTCTGGCGCAGACATTCATGAACTTGGCCAAATTGCGATATGCCGTGAACGGCCTGGGCCTGGTCCTGCTCGCGCTCGTCCTCGCGGGAATGGTGTCGACGGTATTCAGCCCCGCCCGCAATGTGGTCGAGCTGGGCTTTTCGCTTGGGGAGTCGTCCGCCTCCCGGGCAGCGGAAGAAGGCAGGGTCCTCGCGCTCGCCGAATCCGTCTTCGTCGCCCTCGCGGCCAGCCATGATCTCCCGTTGATCGACGATGTGCGGACCGAAGCAGAGTCCGGCGCCGTTGCATGCAGCGGGGACACTATGCGGATTTCGCACGTTGTCCACGCCAGTCGTCCGGCGTTCTCGCGCTACTTCAGCGACCTGGCGCCGGCCTTGCAGACAGCCGGTTTAACAGTGTGTTCCCGCGGCTATCGTGTGGACAACTCACTGGCCGACATGATCAGCGGCAGCCTTGGATGGGGCAGCGCTGCTGTCGCCCTGGGCGTGCTGCTCTGGATGGGACGCCGATATCGGCGTGATGGCCGCCTGCCGTGGTCATCCACCGTCTCTACGTCGACAGCCGTCGTGCTCGGGCTGGCCGTCGCGGCGCTCGCTGTTGGCGTTGAGATGGCACTGATCCAACTGGCGCAGGCACTGGACTTTCCCCTGCCCGATGCGCCGGATCCACTTGAGTGGCAGGTCGCCGGATCCTGGCCAATCATTCTCGGCGTCGTCATGACCGCGCCGCTGGTCGAGGAATTCGCGTTCCGCGCCTGGTTTCTTGAACAGGCCTCAAAAGCCGTAGGCGCACTGCCGGCGCTGGCGCTGTCTGTCGTGCCTTTCGTTGTCGTCCATGGACCGCAGACGGTGATGCACGGTCTCCTGTTCGTGGTCGCCGGCCTGCTGCTGGGTTTGCTGTGGCTGCGCACGCGCTCCTTGCTGTGCTGCGTTGTCGCCCATGGCGGACACAACGCCGCCGTCCTGGCCTGGGGTTGATGACCCAGGCGCTGGAGACATGCGCCTCAGCCCCGCGCCGTGGCGCCCAGCTTCTCGACATCCACCTGCACGAACAGCGAATCACCGCGCGCCGTCAGCACCTCGTCGGCATGGACCTCGCAGAGCACGCGGGTCTTGCGCGCGACTTCGCCTTCGACACGCGCCTTCAGCAGGAGTTCGCGGCCCAGTGGCGTCGGCTTCAGGTAGTCCACGCCCAGATGGGCAGTCACGCAATGAATGGCGGGCAGGCTGCCCGGCTCACGGCCTTGCGCACGAAAGTGGTACGCCATCGCCGTCCAGTTGGAATGGCAGTCCACCAGCATGGCGATCAAACCGCCGTAGAGCAGTCCCGGCCAGCCGACGAATTCGTCGCTGGGCGTGATGCGCGCGACGACGTGCACACCATCGTCATGCCAGTGACTTTTTATATGCAGGCCGGTCGGATGCGCCGGGCCGCAGCCGTAGCAGATGCCGTCGGCGTGGGCGAGATCCTGGATGGCGGGCGTGAGGTGGGGCATGGCTGTCTCCTGGAACGGGTGCGGCGGTGCCGGCGGTACGCGAAGAATGCATGGCGGCCGGCGGCGATACGCGGCAACGCGCAGCACGGCAGCGTTGCAGCTATGTTAGCGGGCATGAACAGCAACGCCTTGTACCCGGTGGTGATGCGCGCTGGTGAACAACAACGCCGGCCCGTGCAGACCGGCGGCATCGGCGATGGCGTCCGCGACGCGGCAAGCCGTCGTTGCCCCTGCCTGCTGGTGATGGCGCTGACGGCGATGCTTTCGCCGGCATTGCATGCCGCGGCGGAACCCGCCGCCGACGACGACGGCGCGGTGCTGGCCGCCTGCCTGGCGGCAATCCACCCACAGGCGCATGCGCAGACTCCGGCGCCGCCGCTGCACACCATCCATGTCATGCCCAGGGGCGAGCGTTCCACCGCCGGGCTCGACAAGCAGCAGCTGGCCCGCACCTTTCCCGGAATGGACTGGTCGCGGGCGAATCCAGCCATCGACGCCATTCATCGCCGCAGCGGCGAACAGTGGAATCCACCGGCCCGGCTCCCGGCTATCGATGTGCCGGTGCAGGTGAAGGAGCCACCACGCAGCCGGCGCTGGTTCCAGACGCAGTTCTTCGTCGCCTTCTGGCCGCCCGGCTACAGCGACGACGGCGACTACGCCGTGGTGCTGGCGACCTTCGGTCCCTCCGACCATGGTTCGATCGCCGGCTGCCAGTTGCAGCGCGAAGGCGACAGCGGCTGGACGGTCAGCAGCCAGCGAGTCCTGTCCTGGCTGTAACCGTGATGCATGCGGTGGTTGCCTGCCGGGTCGCGTGCTAAGGTGCCGCAGGCCCGTTTTCGCGAGTGATTTCCATGGTTTT
>CAZYHP010000185.1:0-2957 GCA_964647135.1 uncultured Rhodanobacteraceae bacterium | reverse complement strand
CGCGCAGCAGCTTCAGGGCGACATCGCGTTCCAGCACCGTGTCGAAGGCATCGAATACCTCGCCGGAGCTGCCGACACCGATACGCCCGCGTACCCGCAGATGGCCCCAGCCAAAACCTTCGTAGCCGACGCGCTCCACGCCTCCGCCCGACAACGGCGCCTGGCGAGAGGCGGCGAGCGCCGAGCACAACCGGGCCAGCCGGCGCAGGCGTGCCAGTTCCGGCGAGCCTGCACCCAACACCGACTCCACCTCCTCCCAGTCCACCTCGTTACCATCCACGAGGCGAGCGAGCCAGTCCGATTCACGCGACGCGTTCACCGTCAGCCGCCACTCAGCCCTTGCCCAGGCGCTCGCCCATTGCAGCAATGGCACGATGCACAAGCATGCGCGCAGCATTGGCCGACGGCCGCTGCATCGCGGCGGCAATTTCCTCGAAACTGAAACCGAACTCCAGACGCAGGATCACCGCTTCGCGCCATTCCGCCGTCAACTCCGCCAGCGCGCGCTCGTAGTCCCACAGGAGATCCGGGCCGACAGCCTGCGCGAGCATGGAATCGTCCGCGGCGTAGTCCAGGACGTCGTCCGAGACCCGACCTGCGGTACGCAGGCTGCGACCGATCTCGCTGCGCACAACGTTGAGCAGCGCCGTGCGCAGGTAGGCCAGGAACGCACCCTCGCGCTGCGGCTGGAACCGGTCGATGGCATTCAGCGCCTTGATCAGCGTCACCTGGACCACGTCGGCGGTCTCGGCCAGGTCGCGTGCCACGGGCGGCAGGCGTCCATGCGCCCAGCGCATGAGGATCGGCAGGTACAGCGCACAAAGGCGCTCGCGCGCCGCACTGTCGCCGGCGCGCACCCGCGACAACAGCGTGGCGGTTGATTCCAGGGGCGGGACAACCGGCTCCATCCTGGCGATGGTAACCGCGATGCCTCCCGTGGGTCATTCCCCTGTCCTGTCCAGCTTCCATGCCTGGGACAACAGCGCAAGCGGACCTGAGCGCACGCCCTGTTTGCGTGCGATTTCCGATGCAGCAGTGGTTGCCTGTTCACGGCGGACCCGCGATGAAAGCTTCCGGGCCATGCCGAACGTCGCCGGGCGCAACAAGCGTACGTGACCGACCCACACAATCCCCGGAGTATCCCCATGACCTTTCTTTCCTCGAGTCACCCGCTACCGTCGTTGATGCTCCTGCTGACCGCAGCGTGCCCGACGGCACTGGCCCAGGCTCCGGCCGCAGGATGGTTCCAGCACGGCGAGCGGCGGGTCGAGCTTGATCACGGTATCGCCGTACGTTTCAGTGATGCCCAAGCCGATGGCCGGCGCAGTCTGGTGCTGCTGCTGTCCGAATCACCGCCCGATCCCGAACGCGGTCGCGGCAAGCGCAATCCCCTGGGCAACATCGAGGCCAGCCTGCCCTTCGACGCTGCCCGGCTCGTGCTGTATCTGGACGACAGCAAGCATCCCCCTGTCGTCGAGCGCCTGTCATTCGGAGGTCTGACAGCCCTCAGTCCCGGTGGCGACAATCTTGAACTGGCGAACGGGCGCATCCGAGGCAGCTGGGAGGTGACGGCAGATGCCAGCGACGGCGGATGGCAGGCCTCGTTGCGGTTCGAGTTGCCCATCGTCGATCTGGAGCAGCGCCCATGATCGGGGCCGGCGGCGTGCAGGACATGGCGGGCCTCTGCGCGAGCCGGCCAATGCCGGCACCGCTGTCGCCGGCAGCAACGGGTGGCGCCGCCTGCGTGCGTTTTCCGGCCAACGCCCGGTTGGTGTCCACACCTTCTACTGTGGAGAACGTCATGTCCCGGTTCGTCAACTCCTTGCTTGTCGCCGGCGCCGTCTGCTGGATCGCCTGTCCGATCGCCACGGCGGCCTCACCGATCGGCCCGGACGGTCACCCTGTCCTTGCACACACAGACACCTTGCCGCGCAACGAAGGGCTCGGCACCGGCGGCAGCCATGGCCTTGTCCGCACCGCCGTGCTGTCCGGCGATTACAGCGATTTCCCCCCCCAGCCCTCCGGGCAGGGACCCGAATTCGGTTTCAGCGTCGCCATGGATGGCGAATGGCTGGCCGTGGGCGCACCGTCGGCGCACACGCGCCAAGACGAGCCGGACCGTGTCATGGGGGTGGTATTCGTGTTCCGATGGCTGGGCGATGGCTGGGCGCTGGTGCAGCGGCTGACCACGTCCAGCAATGGTTCCGCGCCCCGCTGTGGCTACAGCGTGGCCATGCGCCTGCCCAACCTGGTGGTCGGCTGCCCGGGAAGCGACTGGCCGGACAGCGGCGAAGTCGGGCACGGCCGCGTCATCTTCTACCGCCTGGATCAAGGCGACAGCTGGAGCAGCGCCGGCACTGCCTACTTCCCGGCCGCCGGCTCCGCCTGCGGCACCCAGGTCGATGTCAGTGCCACCGGGGCCAGCGGCAGCGCCGTGGCGGCAATCGGCTGCCCTGGCTGGAACGGCGAAACCGGACGCGTGTGGACGCGCCGCTTCGAAGGATCTACTGGCAACTGGTCGACGGACTGGCTGACCGTGAACGCCAGCGATGGCGCCACCGGCGACCGCTTCGGCAGCAGCCTCGCCGTCTACCGGAGCGAGGTACTCGGCGTCTCTACGCAGCGGCTGGCGGTTGCCGCACCGGCCAAGCCGATCTGGCCTGCCATTCTCGCCGGCAAGGTTTACGCTTTCGGTGGCCCCGCCTGGACCGAAACCCAGACATTCACCCATCCGGCACCGGACACATTCGGCTTGGTGCTGTTTGGGACGGGGCTGGCGATGAACAACAATCAGCTCGTTATCGGCAGTCCCGGTGGCCTGACCTTTGACTGTCCGAATGCCCCACGCTGCGGGCTGGTGCAGCGCTACGAGCGCCAGGGCGGCAACTGGCAGCTGGCGGAAGGCGGCGGCGCCATCAACCTGGGCGGAAATCCGGCGGGAGAACAGGTGGGCATGG
>CAZYHP010000184.1:0-2971 GCA_964647135.1 uncultured Rhodanobacteraceae bacterium | reverse complement strand
GCGCATCGGCGCGGCGCTGGTCATGGGCTTGGCCATCGCCGGCATGCATTACAACGTCATGGCGGCCGCGAGTTTCGCGCCGGACGCATTGTGTACGATAACCGGTGGCCTGGAGGCGGGCTGGACCGTGGGACCGGTGACCCTGGTGACGGCGATCATCCTGGTGGCGGCACTGTTGTTTTCCTACCGCGACACACGTGCAATCCGTCTGCGTGCGGAGCAGGAGCGGCTGGCGCAGTTGGAAGCCGAGCGTCGTGCGTTCGAGGACCCGACGACCGGCTTGTATAACCGCGCCTGGCTGACACGGGAACTGGCCAACCGGCAGGTGCTGGAAGGCGAACGCATGTCGGTCGTGCTGCTGGAGTCCTCTACTGCACTGTCGGCCTCCGCATCTCGTGCATTGGGCGCCTGGTTGAAACAGACATTCCCCAATGCCAGCGCGGCCGTACTCCAGCCCGGCGTGCATTATCTCGTGGTCGAAGGGGACGGTGGACCCGCCGTCCGGCAAATGCTTCTGGCCAAGCTGCCGAACAGCCACCTGGCGACGGCGGCTCAGTGGCGCGTCGGCATCGCCAGCTGCCCGGAACATGCACGCACGCCGTTCCGCCTGCTTTCGGTGGCAAGGTCGGTCGCCGACGCAGTCGTCGAGCCGGGAGAAGCGGCGCTGGCCTGAAGGGCCCGGCCGGGTGCGTGCAGCGAGCTGCCGCGCACCCGGCGTGCGAGTTCGCGAACCTGCCCCGCTGCATCCCGGCGCGGCCGACGTTGACGCCGGTGGGGCTGCTACCATCGCGCGGCCATTGTGGACGAACGCATGAACGGAAACGCAGGGGACCGCCGGCCGCTGAAGACGCGCGGTGCGGGTTGGGCGCGCGCATTGGCAGGCGGCCTGGCGCGTTCGTCGATCACGCCGAACCAGATCTCCACGCTCAGCATCGTCTTCGCACTCGCCGGTGCTGGCGCGCTGCTGTACTGGCCTTCACCCTTCGCCTTGCTCCTGTGCGCGGTCTGCATCCAGCTGCGCCTCCTCTGCAATCTGATCGACGGCATGGTCGCCATCGAAGGCGGCAAGTCGACGCCGGCCGGTGCGCTGTACAACGAGTTCCCGGACCGCATCGCCGATTCGCTGTTCCTGGTCGCGCTGGGACATGCCGCCGGCGAGCCCTGGCTGGGCTGGCTGGCTGCGCTGCTGGCGGCGCTGACCGCCTATGTGCGCGTCACCGGCGGCAGTCTCGGCCTGGCGCAGGATTTTCGCGGCCCGATGGCCAAGCCGCAGCGCATGGCGCTGATGACCCTCGCCTGCCTGGCGGCGATGGTCGAGTGGTATTGGCGCGGCACGACGATGTCGCTGCTGGTTGCCGCCTGGATGATCGCCATCGGCAGCGCGCTGACCTGCGTGCTGCGCACGCGCGCGATCGCCGGCCAGTTGCGGGCGCGACAGCAGGGCGCCGCATGATCGCGCGCCTGCTGGTCGGCCTGGTGAAGCTGCTGTTCGGCGCCTATCCGCGCTGGCTGGGCAGTGCACCGACGATGCGGCAACGCATCTACTTCGCCAACCATGCCAGCCACCTCGACACGGTGACGCTGTGGGCGGCGTTGCCGCCGGCGCTGCGACGGCAGACGCGACCGGTGGCGGCGCGCGACTACTGGGCTGGCGGCGGACTGAAAGGACTGATCGCGCATCGTGGCCTCAATGTCGTGCTGATCGATCGCCAGCGCGAGCAGCGCGAGGGCGACCCGCTGCAGCCGCTGTACGACGCGCTCGATCGCGGTGATTCGCTGATCCTGTTCCCGGAAGGCACGCGCCACGACGATGCCGAGCCGCACGAATTCAAGGCCGGGCTCTTCCACCTGGCGCGTCGTTTTCCGCAGGTGGAACTGGTGCCCGTCTACCTCGACAACGCACGTCGCTGCCTGCCCAAGGGCAGCTGGTGGCCGGTGCCGCTGGTCTGCTCGGCACGCTTCGGACCGGCGCTCGCCCTGCGCGCCGACGAAGACAAGACCGCATTCCTCACCCGCGCCCGTGCGGCCGTTCTGGCGTTGATGGCATGAACACCCTGCGTACGTACGTCGATGGCGTCATCGCCCAGACACCACCGGCGTTCTGGTGGCTGATGGGCGGCATCCTCGCATTGCTGGTAGTCGCCAGCGTGATCGGCGCGACGCTGGCGTCGCGTCGCCCCGGCAACGCCGTGATCGACAACCTCAATGCGCGCATCGCCGCCTGGTGGTGGATGGTGGCGGTGCTGACCGTGTGCTTCCTGCTGGGGCCGACGGCGACCATTGTCGTGTTCGCGCTGACCTCGTTCCTGGCCCTGCGCGAATTCCTCAGCCTGACACCGACGCGCCGTGGCGATCACTGGGTGCTGGTGCTGTGCTTCTACGTCGCTGTGCCGCTGCAGTACTGGCTGATCTACAGCGACTGGTACGGCCTGTTCGCGATCCTGATCCCGGTCTACGGTTTCGTGCTGCTGCCGGCGGTGGCGGCGCTGGCGGGCGAGACCGACCAGTTCCTCGAACGCGCCACCAAGGTGCAGTGGGGCCTGATGCTGACCGTGTACTGCATCAGCCACGCACCGGCACTGCTGATCCTTGACATTCCCGGCTTCGAGGGTCGCAACCTGCTGCTGCTTCTCTACCTGCTGCTGGTGGTGCAGATCAGCGACGTGCTGCAGTACGTCGCCGGCAAGCTGTTCGGACGGCACAAGCTGGCGCCGTCGGTCAGCCCGTCGAAGACCGTCGAAGGGCTGGTGCTGGGCGGCGCCGCTGCCGTCGGCATCGGTGCGGCGTTGTGGTGGGCCACGCCCTTCACGCCGCTGCATGCCGCCGGTCTGTCGCTGGTGATCGTGCTGGCCGGGTTCCTCGGCGGCCTGGCCTTGTCGGCGGTGAAGCGCAGCCTGGGCGCCAAGGACTGGGGCGCGATGATCGAAGGTCACGGCGGCATGCTCGACCGCATGGATTCGGTGTGTTTCGC
>CAZYHP010000183.1:0-2972 GCA_964647135.1 uncultured Rhodanobacteraceae bacterium | reverse complement strand
TGGGCCTACTACGAGCTGGGCTGGGGCGGCTGGTGGTTCTGGGACCCGGTCGAGAATGCGTCGTTCATGCCCTGGCTGGTCGGCACGGCATTGATCCACTCGCAGGCGGTCACCGACAAGCGCGGCAGCTTCATGGCCTGGACCCTGCTGCTGTCGATGGCCGCGTTCTCGCTGAGCCTGCTCGGCGCCTTCCTGGTGCGCTCAGGCATCATCACCAGCGTGCATGCCTTCGCCAGCGACCCGGAACGCGGCGTGTACGTCCTCGCCTTCCTGGGCATCGCCGTCGGCGGATCGCTGTTGTTGTACGCACTGCGGGCGCCACGCCAGGTCCAGGGCGAGCCTTTCACGGCGGCATCGCGCGAGACCCTGCTGCTGGTCAACAACGTCTTTTTCAGCGTCGCCTGCGCCATGGTGCTGATCGGTACGCTGGCACCGCTGGTGCTGGAACTTTTCGGCCACAGTATTTCTGTCGGACCGCCTTACTACGGCCTGATGTTCGTCCTGCTGACAGCACCGCTGGTGGCCCTGATCCCGTTTGGTCCGCTGACGCGCTGGCGCGCCGAACCGGTGTCGGGGCCGCTGTCGGCCTTGTGGCCGGTGGCACTGCTCGCTGTCGTCCTTGCGCTGGTGCTTGGGCTGATCGCCGGTGTGCCGGTCAAGTCGGCGGTGGGCGTGCTGGGTGGCGCCTGGGTGGTCGGCGGCACTGTCCTGTTCCTGTGGCGCCGCCATCGCGAAGGCAAGCTGTTCACGCGGGAAATGATCGGCATGTCCATGGCGCACATCGGCGTCGGCGTCTTCGTCATCGGCGTACTGGTGACGGAATCGACCAGCATCGAGCGCGATGTCGCGATGTCGCCGGGCGAAACCGTCGAGGTCGCCGGTTACAGTTTCCGCTTCGAGGGCAGCCAGCACCGCGACGGACCCAACTTCGCTGCGGAACGCGGCACTGTCACGATTTCCCGCGGCGGCAGCGAGCTCACGGTCCTGCATCCGGAAAAGCGCCGTTATCGCCGCGGCGAAACGATGACCGAAGCCGCGATCGATCCCGGGTTTACCCGTGACATCTATGTCGCCCTGGGCGAACCGATCGACAATGCCGGCAGCTGGGCCCTGCGCATCTATCACAAGCCCTTCATCCGCTGGATCTGGCTGGGGGCGCTGCTGATGATGCTGGGCGGTTTCTGGGCAGCGGCCGACCGTCGCTATGCGATCAAGCGCCGTGAGGTCGCCGCGCGGGCCGGCCAGGTGCCGGCATGATCTGGCGCCTTGCTCCGCTGATCGGGTTCGTCCTGCTGGCGGTGGTCCTCGCATTCGGCATCCAGCTCAGCCGTGACCGTGCCCCGGGCGAGCTGCCCTCGGTGCTGATCGGCAAGACGGCGCCTGCCTTCACGCTCGACGGCCTGCGCGACGGCGAAGGTCCGATCAGCAGCACGCAGTTCCTGGGCAAGCCCTGGCTGCTCAATGTCTGGGCGAGCTGGTGTGCAGGCTGCCGCATCGAACATCCGGTGATCGAAGCCCTGGCCCGCCGCGATGACATCGTCGTCGTCGGCCTGAACTGGAAGGACGAGCGCAACGATGCGCTGCGCTGGCTGGCGCAGTTCGGCGATCCCTACCACGCCATCGCCGCCGACCCGGACAACCGTGTCGGACTGCACTACGGCGTGTACGGCGCACCGGAGACATTCGTCATCGACGCCCAAGGTGTCATCCGGCACAAGTTCGTCGGTCCGGTGAGCGAACGCCATGTCCAGACCATCCTGCTGCCCCTGCTGGCGACCTTGCGCGAGGAGGCTGGACCATGAGTCGTGTCACTTGCATGCGAACGGGCATGCGCCCCCCTGCGCTGCGCGCAGTCATCCTCCTGCTGCTGTCGTTGTGCGCGGGCATCGCCAGTGCGGCGATCGAACCGCTGGATTTCGCCGACGATGCCGAACGGCGACGCTTCAATGCCCTGGCTGGCGAACTGCGTTGCATGGTCTGCCAGAACCAGAGTCTGGCCGATTCGGACGCACCCCTGGCACGGGACCTGCGTCGTGAGCTGCACGAGCTGATGCGCAGTGGCCGCAGCGATACTGAAATCAAGACCTACCTGACCGACCGCTACGGCGAATTCGTGCTTTATCGGCCGCCGTTCGACGCTCGAACCTGGTGGCTGTGGATCGCACCAGGCGTACTGGTTGTCCTGGCTCTGGGCGCAGTCGCCCTGATCGTTCGCCAGCGCCGGCGACTTGCGGGGACTGATACCCGCGCACTCGAACCCAAGGACGACGAGGAATGGTGATTTTCGCCTTCTGGATCGCGGCCATGCTGCTGTGCCTGGCCGCACTGGCCCTGCTATTGCCGCCGCTGCTCCGCCGCGGCACCGGTGCGGCACCTCGGCGCGACATCGAGCGGCAGCTGTCCGATCTGAAAAAACGCCATGAGTCCGCGCAGATCGATGCCGCCACCTACACGCGTGAACGCGACGAACTGAGCCGGCGTCTGATCGACGCCATTGAAACCCGCGGTCCGGCACCGGCGACCGGTCTGGCCCTGGTCCTGGCTCTGGCGTTGCCCGCCGCTTCGCTGGCGCTGTATTTCGTCGTCGGCCAGCCGCAGGCGCTCGAACCGTCGACCACGATGCGTGCATCGTCGACGCCAGAAGGCATGCCGCGCGACCTTGACCAGGCCATTGCCGCGCTGGAACAACGCCTTCGCCAGAAGCCCGATGACATTGACGGCTGGCTCCTGCTGGCACGCACTTTCCGTTCGCTGGAGCGATTCGATGACATGCTCCGCGCGACCTCGAGCGCCTTTGCCCTGGCGCCGCAGTCACCGGATGTCATGGCCGAACACGCGGAGGCGATGACGCTGGCGAGCACTGTGCGCCGTTTCGGACCGGACGCGCGCAGCCTCCTCGAATCGGCGCTTGTCACGGACCCACAGCATCAGAAGTCGTTGTGGCTGCTGGGCGTCGCCGAACTTCAGGCGCA
>CAZYHP010000182.1:0-3009 GCA_964647135.1 uncultured Rhodanobacteraceae bacterium | reverse complement strand
TTCATCTTCACCAGGTCGATGACGCCGTCGAAGCTGTCCTCGGCGCCGACCGGCACCTGCATGGGGACCGGGTAGGCACCCAGGCGCGACTTCAGCTGGCCAACGACCTTGTCGAAGTTGGCACCGGTGCGGTCCATCTTGTTGACGAAGGCCAGACGCGGCACCTTGTACTTGTTGGCTTGACGCCACACCGTCTCGGACTGCGGCTGCACGCCACCCACGGCGCACAGCACGAACACGGCGCCGTCGAGCACGCGCAGCGAGCGCTCGACTTCAATGGTGAAGTCGACGTGGCCCGGGGTATCGATGATGTTGAAGCGATGTTCCGGCAGGGACTTGTCCATACCCTTCCAGAACGCGGTCGTCGCCGCGGACTGGATGGTGATGCCGCGTTCCTGCTCCTGCTCCATCCAGTCCATGGTCGCAGCACCATCATGCACTTCACCCAGCTTGTGGTTCACGCCGGTGTAGAACAGGATGCGCTCGGACGTCGTCGTCTTGCCGGCATCAATGTGAGCCATGATGCCGAAGTTGCGATAACGGTCGATGGGAGTCGTACGCGCCACAGTCTGATTCCTTGTTTCGTTTCCGCCGGATTACCAGCGGTAATGCGAGAAGGCCTTGTTGGCCTCGGCCATGCGGTGGGTTTCCTCGCGCTTCTTCACGGCGCCGCCGCGATTCTCGGCCGCATCCAGAAGCTCACCCGCCAGCTTGCGCGGCATGGTGTTTTCCGAACGCTTGCGCGCGGCGTCGATCAGCCAACGCATTGCCAGCGCCTGACGGCGAGCCTGGCGAACCTCGACGGGCACCTGGTAGGTGGCACCACCGACGCGACGGCTCTTGACCTCGACCAGCGGCGCGACATTGTCGAGCGCCTTTTCGACCAGGCCCAGGGGCTGGTCGGCACCGGCCTTTTCGCCGATGTGGTCGAGCGCGCCGTAGACGATCCGCTCCGCGACCGACTTCTTGCCACTCTTCATGACCATGTTGATGAAGCGCGCCACCATCTGGCTGGCATGCTTGGGATCCGGGAGGATCACACGGGCGGGATGGGAACCCTTTCTGGACATCGTGCTGTTCCTGCTGTTCCGTTAGGACTTGGGACGCTTGGCGCCGTACTTGGAACGGGCCTGCTTGCGCTTGGCCACGCCCGACGCATCCAGCGAGCCGCGAACCATGTGGTAGCGCACGCCAGGAAGATCCTTGACGCGACCACCGCGAACCAGGACCACCGAGTGCTCCTGCAGGTTGTGCCCTTCGCCGCCGATGTACGAGATGACCTCGTAACCATTGGTCAGGCGAACCTTGGCGACCTTGCGAAGGGCCGAGTTCGGCTTCTTCGGGGTGGTCGTATAGACGCGCGTGCAGACACCACGGCGCTGCGGGCAGGACTCGAGTGCCGGGGAGGCGCTCTTGTAGGTTTTCGGGTGCCGTCCCTTGCGGACCAGCTGGTTGATCGTTGACATCGTCAGCCTCGGGGAAACAAAAACACAGGCCGAGTTATGCCCGGCCTGTGAGCTTTGAGAGTTTAACGGTATCTTCAGAAATCTGTCAACACCGCCTGCGGCATCCTGCCGCCGAACACGAGGCCGATCCGTGGCCTCATTTCGTTGTCGGTCTTACGTTAAATCACTCGGAGGAAGCCGCGGCTTCCGGTTCGCTGTCGCCAGCGTCCACCGTTGCCACCGCCTCCCCGGCCAGGACCACCTTCTCGGCTTCCGTCAGCGCCGCGCCATCCTGGCGCCTGGAGCTGTGGTAGGCCAATCCGGTACCGGCCGGAATCAAGCGACCCACTATAACGTTTTCCTTCAGGCCGCGCAAGCCATCCCGCGTTCCACGAACCGCCGCCTCGGTCAGGACGCGGGTGGTTTCCTGGAACGAGGCGGCGGAGATGAACGATTCCGTCGCCAGCGACGCCTTGGTGATGCCCAGCAGCACAGGATCGTACTTGGCCGGGAGTTCGTCGCGAGCGCTGACACGAAGGTTCTCTTCGAGCACGCGGACACGCTCCAGCTGCTCGCCCTTGAGGAAGCGGGTATCGCCGGCGTCGCTGATTTCGACCTTGCGCAGCATCTGGCGAATGATCGTCTCGATGTGCTTGTCGTTGATCTTCACGCCCTGCAGGCGGTAGACGTCCTGGATTTCCTTCACCAGGAACGCCGCCAGCTCCTCCACGCCCTTCAGGCGCAGGATGTCCTGCGGGTTCGGCTCGCCTTCCACCACGGTCTCGCCCTTCTCGACGTGCTCGCCTTCGAAGACGACGATCTGGCGGTACTTGGGAATCAGCTCCTCGTGGACGTTGCTGTCCTTGTCGGTGATCAGCAGGCGCTGCTTGCCCTTGGTGTCCTTGCCGAAGCTGACGATGCCCGAACGCTCCGCCAGGATGGCCGGATCCTTCGGCTTGCGCGCCTCGAACAGGTCGGCGACGCGTGGCAGACCACCGGTGATGTCGCGGGTCTTGGAGGCTTCCTGCGGGATCTTGGCGACCACGTCGCCCACGCCGACCGCGGCACCGTCCTGCAGCGTCACCATCGAGCGCGGCGGCAGGAAGTACTGGGCCGGGATGTCGGTACCCGGAAGCTTGAGGTCCTTGCCACCCTTGTCGAGGATGCGCACGATCGGACGCAGATCCTTGGCACCGCCGGTGCGACGCTTGGGATCGGTGATCACCGAGCTCTGAAGACCGGTCAGTTCGTCCACCATCTCGTCGACCGTGATGCCTTCGACGAAATCGACGAACTTGATGTAGCCCTCGACTTCCGAAATGATCGGATGGTTGTGCGGGTCCCAGTTGGCCACGACCTGGCCAGCCTTGATCTCCTCGCCCTCCTTGACCTGGACAGCGGCACCGTACGGGAGCTTGTAACGCTCGCGCTCGCGACCGTGTGCGTCGATGACCGACAATTCGCCGGATCTCGACACCGCCACGAGGTGACCCGCAGCGTGCTGCACGGTCTTGAGGTTGGTGAAGCGCAGCGTGCCGTTGGTCTTGACCGTGATGTTGTCCAC
>CAZYHP010000181.1:0-3046 GCA_964647135.1 uncultured Rhodanobacteraceae bacterium | reverse complement strand
GGGCTTGACGAATCCGTTCCAGATCGCCGGGCCGCCGTCGATGGTGACGTGGGTGGCGACGCCCAGCTCCCTGGCACGCGCTTCGATGTAGGCGCGTTCCTCGTCATCGACGCCGCCGGTATCGGCGAACACGGTGTGCACGGCCCAGCCGCGCTCCTGCAGCCAGGGAATGCAGAAGCTGGTGTCGAGGCCGCCAGAGAAGGCCAGGACGATGTCTTTGCTGCCGTCGGCAGCGGGGGAAACGGTGGAAATGGTGCTGGAGGACATGGCGGAAACCTGCGGTATTCGGATGCGAATGGAGGAATGCGGTGCGGTTGGCTCAGTCCTGCGCGGGAGCGGCGAGCCAGGTCATCACCGCCTTCTGCACGTGCAGGCGGTTTTCGGCCTCGTCGATGGCGCCGCAGTAATCGGCGTCCATCACCGCGTCGGTGGCCTTGATGTTCCGGCGCAGCGGCAGGCAGTGGCTGAAGACGGCGTTGCGGGTGAGCGCCATCTTGGCCTCGTCCACCATGAAGTGGCGGTGCGCGTCGCGGATCGGCTTTTCCGGGGCCCAGTTGCCGAAATAGGGCAGGGCGCCCCAGCTCTTCGCGTACACGACATCGGCGCCGCTGTAGGCCGATTCGATGTCATGGCTGATGCGGAGCGAGCCGCCGGATTCGACGACATTGCCGCGCGCCTGCGCCATGAACTGCTCGTCGAGCACGTACTCCGGCGTCGGACACAGCAAGGTGACGTCGAAGCCCAGCCGCGTCGCGATCAGCAGCGCCGAATTGGCGACCGCCGTGTTCAGCGGCTTCGGATGGTAGGTCCAGGTCAGCACGTACTTGCGGCCGCGGAAATCCTTCGTGCCCAGCCGGTCGCGCAGCATCATCGCGTGAGCGAGCTCCTGGCAGGGATGCAGGATGGTTTCCATATTGATCACCGGCACCGTCGAATGGCGCGCGAAGGACTTCAGCACCTTGTCCTGGCGGTCTTCCTGCCAGTCGACGAACTTCGGGAAGGCGCGCAGGCCGATCAGGTCGACATAGCGCGACAGCACGCGCGCGACCTCGGCGATGTGCTCTTCGGCGTCGCCGTCCATGACTGCGTTCGGTGCGAACTCGATGCCCCAGGCATCCTTGCCCGGCTGCAGCACGACGGCATGGCCGCCCAGCTGCCAGGTGCCCAGCTCGAACGACGTGCGCGTGCGCATCGACGGGTTGAGGAACAGCAGCGCCACCGATTTGCCGCGCAGCGCGTCACCGAGCCGGGTGGTGCGATAGCCTTCGGCGGCATCGAGCAGCCGGTCCAGTTCGTCGCGGCTGAGGTCCTGGGTGGTGAGGAAGTGTCGGGTGGCCATGGTCAGGTTCGCTGGGTGGGAGCGGAAACGAAAAAACCCGGCACGGGGGCCGGGTTTTCATGCAGACGCGTGCGGACGCGCTCAGGACCGGCCGGGCAGGGTCGATTCCGGTCGGCGCGCGCGCGAGGTCATGCCGGAGGCCAGTCGGCTGCCGGAGATGCCCATCGCGATCGCTGCGGTGCAATACATGGACGGCATGCTAACGCCCGTTCGTCGGCCCCGCAACACGTCGCCGTCGCCGGTTGCCGTAGCGTCAGGCTCGGCCTGCCACGATCTGTGCACTCCACTTCCGAACCGTCCATGGAGGACCGCCCGTGCGAAGCATTGCCCGCCAGATCGTCTCCGGCTTCGGCGAACACGAACTGATGACCCGCGCCGCGGCGCTCGCGTTCTACTCCGCGCTCTCATTCGCGCCCATGCTGGTGCTGGCCCTGTGGCTGGTCAGCCTGTTCGACCCGTCGATGCGTGACCAGGTCACTGACGGCCTTGCCGATCTGGTGGGCGACCAGGCGGCGCAGACCGCCGAGTTGGTGATTGCCAATGCGCGATCCCGGCCGGATATCGGCAACCTTGCAGGCATCGTCAGCATCTTCGTGACGTTGTTCGCCGGTTCCGGCGCACTGGCCCAGTTGCAGGGCGCGTTGAATCGCGTCTGGGAGGTGCGCAGCAAGCCCGGCAAGGCGTGGCTGGGCTGGCTGTGTTCGCGCGCGCAGGCGGCCGGCCTGCTGTTGACACTGGTGCTGCTGGGTGTGCTGTCATTCGCGATCAGTGGCCTGATCGCGCTGTACGTACCCGGCGACGCGCTCGCCTGGCGCGGGATCGAGGCGGCGATGACGCTGGTCGTGTTCACCGGCGTGTTCACCTGCATGTTCAAGGTGCTGCCGGATGTCGTGATCCGCTGGCGTGATGCCCTGACCGGCGCACTGCTGACCACGCTGCTGTTCGCCGTCGGCAAGTTCGGTATCGGCCTGTACCTGGACCACAGTGATGTCGGCGGCGCCTATGGTCCGGCCAGCGCGGTCGTGGTGCTGCTGGTGTGGATGTACTACGCGTCCCTGATCATGCTGCTGGGCGCCGAAGTCACGCGGGCCGTGGCGGTGGCGCGCGGCGAACGCGTCGAACCGACGCCATTCGCCGAGCCCGTCCGGTCGGCGGCGGCCGACGACCCGCAAGCCGACAGCGCCTGCGGCGATCCGGACTGACACCAATCCGGGAGCGCGCTCCGTGTAGCGCACAATTCGTCCTGCCTTTCCGCACCGACTCGCCGCGGGCGTCGGCGACGCGCGTGCGAATTAGATAAGCTGTCGATGCGGCAGGCAGGATTCGGGGGAAGCGTGCATTATCGATTCGACCGGTTTGTGCTGGATATCCAGACCGGGACGCTGACTTCTGAAGGCCAGGCCATTGCGCTTCGCCGAAGGGCCTTCGATCTGCTCCGCGTGCTTATCGAGCATGCGCCTGGCCTCGTCAGCCGCGATCGCATCCTCGATGAGGTATGGGGTCATGATGCGTTGACCCCCAACGTCCTGCCACAGACGATCAGCGAGATCCGACATGCACTTGGCGACAGCGCGCAGTTGCCACGCCTGATCGAGACGCAGCACCGGCGTGGCTATCGGATTCTCGTTCCGGTCACACGTTACGACGGCCAGCAAGCGGCGCCCACGTCCGAGATCGAAGAGGCCAGGACATCCGTCGAGCGGGCAG
>CAZYHP010000180.1:0-3073 GCA_964647135.1 uncultured Rhodanobacteraceae bacterium | reverse complement strand
AGGGCGGCGGATTTTGAGTCCGCTGCGTCTACCGATTCCGCCACTTCGGCGCGGGAGGCGGAGTATAGAGCAAGCCACGGACCTTGCGGCATTGCATGCCCGCTACTCGGGGCAGTGCAAACATCGGCGATCGATCAATCCAGGCTCAGCGGCTTGTCGCAGCGCCGGTACCAGTTGTCGCCGACCGGCGTGAAGGTGCAGCACGAGGTCATCTCGCCGCCGTAGATGTGCAGCGACACCGCGATGTCGCGATCGCTGGCGTTGCGGATGGCGTGGTACTCGTGCGGCGGGATGAGCGTGCCGGCCGAACCGGTACCGGCGGCGAGCGTGCCGCGATCCTCGAACAGCACCTCGTCGCCGCGGCGCTCGAGCAGTTCGAACTGCTCGATCTCCAGCGAGCCCCTGACGATGCCTTCGACGCACCACAGGCCGGAATGGTCATGCACCGGCGTGCCCTGGCCCGGTCCCCAGGTCATCGCGATCACGGTATAGCCCAGTTCGGGACTGCGGTAGATCTCGCGCCGTGCGTAATGGTCCGGATTCGCCTCGAAGACCTCTTCGGGCAGCACCAGGCGCTGCTCGCGGATCAGCCGGCACAGCGTCTGCTGCAGGCGGCCGGTGAGTTCGACGCAATCGCGGCCGCGAACAGCCTCGTCCAGCGCTTCGACAAGGACCGGATCGGCGCGACCGACGGGTTCGGCAAGACCAGGACAGGACGTATTCATGGCCGACGATGGTAGCCACCCCTGCGCCGGATGTCATGTCGCGATGCCGTCAGATCGACGCCATGTAGTTGCCGATGACGCGACCGAAGCGGTGCGTATCGACCAGGAAGGCATCGTGCCCCTGGATGGAGGGCAGATCGGCGAACTGCGTGCTGACGCCGGCGTCGCGCAAGCCTTCCGCGATCTCTTCCTGCTGTTCGATGGGAAACAGCAGGTCGGTTTCGACGCCGATGACCAGCGCCGAGCGCGCGCGCACGCGGGCCAGTCCGCGTGCCACCGAGCCGCCGTAGTCGGCGACGTCGAACCAGTCCATGGCGCGCGACAGGTAGAGGTAGCAGTTGGGATCGAAGCGCGTGATGAAGCGTTCTGCCTGGTAGGCCAGATACGACTCCACCGCGAATTCCGGCGAAAACGGCGCCGGGTCGCGCTGGTTGTCCGGCACCCGCGTGCGCGCGAAACGCTGCCGCCATTCCAGGGCCGAGCGATACGTCGTCATGCCGAGCTTGCGCGCCAGCATCATGCCGGTGACGGGGAAGCTGTCGTCGTCGTACTGGCCGTCGTTCCAGGCCGGATCGCTGCGGATCAGCTCGCGCTGCAGCGAACGGATGGCGATGGAGAACGGCAGCGAATGCGGCGCCGTCGACACCAGCATCAGGTGGTCGCTGCTGCCGGGCAGGTTCAGGGCATGGGCGAGGGCACTCATGCCGCCCATCGAGGGGCCGACGACGCAGCGGAGTTTTTCGATGCCCAGCGAATGCACGACCTCGTGCGCAGCGGCAGCGACATCCTCGAGTGTCAGTGCCGGAAACGTCAGCCGGTAGCGTTCGCCCGTCGCCGGATCCGTCGACGCCGGACCCGTCGAGCCCATGCAGCTGCCCAGCGAATTCACGCAGATGACGAACCAGCGACGGGTGTCGATGGGCTTTCCGGCGCCGATGATGTCGTCCCACCAGCCGGGCGTCGGATCCTGCGGGTGGCTGGCGGCATGCGCGCTCGGCGACATGCCGGTGAGGATCAGCACGGCGTTGTCGGCGGCCGCGTTCAGGCTGCCCCAGGTTTCGTAGGCGATGCGCGCGCCGTGCAGCTGCCCACCACGGCGCATCGGGAACGGATCCGGCAGGGAGCAGTAGCGTGTGGCCTGGGTCATGACGGCAGGCTAACGGAGCGGCCGCGGCGGGCCAAGGCTTGTGGCGATCGCCACGCTATGCTTGCCAGCATGCAAGGCAATTCGTCGCCCGTGAGCAGCCGGCAGATCACCAGCCATGCACGCCTGGACGATATCGTGAGGCGGCATCTGGAGATGACCTGGCAGGCGCCGGTCAACGCGCCAACGGCGCGCGCGCTGGAGCCGCTGCTGCATGAGCTCGCCGATCATCCCAGGCCGCTGGTGCTGGACTCGGGCTGTGGCGACGGCCGCAGCACGCTGCGCCTGGCCTACCGGTTCCCCGACCACATCGTTGTCGGCCTGGACAAGTCCGCGGCGCGCCTGGAGCGGCTGGCGCCGGGCGGACTGCTGCACAGGGGCAATCTCTGGCTGATCCGTGCCGAGGTCGCCGATGCCTGGCGGCTGTTCGCCGATGCCGGTGCGCAGGTGTCGCACCATTTCCTCCTTTATCCGAATCCCTGGCCCAAGCCCACGCATGTGCAGCGGCGCTGGCATGCCCATCCCGTGTTTCCCTGGCTGCTCGTGCTGGGCGGACAACTGGAGCTGCGCAGCAACTGGAGCGTCTATGTCCGCGAATTCGACCGCGCCCTCTACATCGCAGGTCGCCACGCGGCCATCGACCTGGTCGAAGGCGACGAACCATTGCTGACACCGTTCGAGCGCAAGTATCACGACAGCGGCCATACCCTGTGGCGCCTGCGCTGCAACCTCCAGGACATCGTGCCGGCCCCGCAATGAGCAGGCCGACCTGCGCCGACAGGCCGCCGTCGACGTCGGCCCACTTGCTCGTGGCTTGAATGGCGGTAACCCTGCGACGCCGACATGGTGTGTTCCCGCTGGTCGATCCCGGTCCCGTGGCCCACGAGCCGTCATACCCGCCAAGGCGCTCGGTCAACGCGGCTGACACTGGGGCCGTCATACCCGCGAAGGCGGGTATCCAGCGATTTCCGCGGTGAGGCTGCGTTCCCTGGATGCCCGCCTTCGCGGGCATGACGGGGCTTGCGGCAGCGGCGGGATGTACGAGGGCGACGGGTATCCAGCGATTTCCGCGGTGAGGTTGCGTTCCCTGGATGCCCGCCTTCGCGGGCATGACGGGGCTTGCGGCAGCGGCGGGATGTACGAGGGCGACGGGTATCCAGCGATTTCCGCGGTGAGGTTGCGTTCCCTGGATGCCCGCCTTCGC
>CAZYHP010000179.1:0-3136 GCA_964647135.1 uncultured Rhodanobacteraceae bacterium | reverse complement strand
CGGCAAGCGTCACGGCGACACCGTGATCAACAACGACATCGATTTCTGCGCCGCACTGCTGGAGGCCAAGGCCGTCGCCTGCGTGCCGGGCAGTGCGTTCGGTGAGCCGCGCGCGCTGCGCATCAGCTACACCTGCCCGACCGCACAGCTGGGTGAGGGCCTCAAGCGCATCCAGGACTTCTTCGCCGAGCTGCGCTGATCCAGTCGCACGCGCCCATGACGCTGTCGCCCCGCTACCTGTTCCTGATCGCCGGCGCGGCCTTCGCGCTGCTGGTGTTCTGGCCCGGTACGCGCGATGGCGGCGCCGTCGCACAGGTGCGCGACCTGATCGGCAGCAGCCATGTCGTGCTGTTCAGCGCCGAATGGTGCGGTTACTGCGATCGCCTGCGCGACGAGCTCAACCGCACCGCCACGCCATTCGCCGAGTTCGACATCGAACAATCGGGCCCGGGCCACCGCGCCTGGTCGCAGCTCGGCGGCCGCGGCGTGCCGCTGACCCTGGTCGGCGATGAGGTCGTCGCCGGCTACCAGCCCGGCCGCATTCCCGCGTTGGCGACCGCCGGTCGCTGACTTTCCACCACACCTTCACCGCAACTCCAAGAGATTCCCATGAAGACTCCCGTTCGCGTTGCCGTCACCGGCGCCGCCGGCCAGATCGGCTATTCCCTGCTGTTCCGCATTGCTTCCGGCGAGATGCTCGGCAAGGACCAGCCGGTCATCCTGCAGCTGCTGGAGCTGCCGATGGAGAAGGCACAGGCCGCGCTCAAGGGCGTGATGATGGAACTGGAAGACTGCGCCTTCCCGCTGCTGGCCGGCATGGTCGGTACCGATGATGCGGACGTCGCCTTCAAGGACGCCGACATCGCCCTGCTGGTCGGCGCGCGTCCGCGCGGCCCGGGCATGGAACGCAGCGACCTGCTGCTCGAGAACGCCAAGATCTTCACCGCCCAGGGCGCGGCGCTGAACCGCGTCGCCTCGCGTGACGTGAAGGTGCTGGTGGTCGGCAATCCGGCCAACACCAATGCCTACATCGCCATGAAGTCGGCGCCGGACCTGCCGGCGAAGAACTTCACCGCCATGCTGCGCCTGGACCACAACCGCGCGCTCAGCCAGCTGGCCAACAAGGCCAATGTCGCCGTCGGCGACATCGAGAAGATGGTCGTCTGGGGCAACCACAGCCCGACCATGTATCCGGACTACCGCTTCGCCACCGTCAAGGGCGAGTCGCTGAAGGACCGCATCAACGATGCGGCCTGGAACAAGGACGAGTTCATTCCCAAGGTCGGCAAGCGCGGCGCCGCCATCATCGAGGCGCGTGGCCTGTCCTCGGCCGCTTCGGCCGCCAATGCCGCCATCGACCACATCCGTGACTGGGTGCTGGGCAGCAATGGCAAGTGGGTGACCATGGGGATTCCGTCGGACGGCAGCTACGGCATTCCGGAAGGCGTGATGTTCGGCTTCGCCGTCACCACGGCCAATGGCGAATACACGATGGTCCGTGATCTGCCGGTCGACGCCTTCAGCCGTTCCGCCATCGACGTCACCCTGGCCGAACTCGAAGAAGAACGCGCCGCCGTCGCCCACCTGCTGGGCTGATCGCGCCGCCCGTGCCGCGGCGGACCTGCGGCTTGCGCCGCGTGCGCCGCCTTGCGGTCATCTGCACACGCAGCCGGGTGCGCCCGGCTGCTGCGGAGGAGGCGGACGGAAGCGGAAACGGACCGTGTCCGCCTGCATCAGGCCACCTGCTCCAACGAACGCCGGCATCTTGCCGGCGTTCGTGTTTTCAGCGCCGGAGCGCGGCGCGATCCGCAGGGCCGTGCCGCCGATTCCGCCGGGCCTTGGGACACGCCGATCGGCCACGCCCGGAACGGGATCGTTGCCTACTTCATTCTGCGCTCGACCAGGTAGTAGCCGAGGTTACCCAGTCCGGTCGCACCCAGCAGCAGGGCGATCGCACCCGGCGTCACGCGATCGGCGGTCACCAGTAACTCGACCAGGCCAAAACCGGCCGCCAGCGCCACCAGCACACAACCCCAATGCAATGAGGTCAGGCGTCGACGGGTGGCTTCGCCCTCCAGCAGCGAACGCACCAGCTCGTCGGAACCGCGCGACTCGATGATGCGGCGACGCGTATACGCCTCGACCACGGTCTTGATGGACCAGGCGACGCAGACGAACAAGGTGATGGGAATGAGGATCTCGAAATGCATGGCGTCGGGTTCCGTGGCCGTGGATGAAAGGTTCGCGGAAGGAGAGACGTCGGGCGGACGTCCGGTTGCATCGGAGGCCAAGGGTGCTCGGTATCAGGGGTCGCAGCTCCCGGTGGCGCGAACTTCGTGACGCCAGGACGGCGCGACCCGCGGCGCGGCGCCGGCGCGGCAGGGCAGCCGGATCGGCAACGCCTGAAGCGGCCTGCAACGGCGTTCCGTGGTCTTCCTTTCTACCGGATTTGCAACCGGTCGGCCGTCCGGCGTATCCCTATGCCGGATGACCCATGCCAGCGCGCCCGCCCGGAACACCCTCGACGCCGACCGCGCACTGGTCGCTGCCGTGCTGGAACGGCGTCGGGGTGCTTTCGAGCGGCTGGTGCGCGACTACCAGCGTCTGTGCTGGCACATCGTCGACCGCATGGTCCGGCACCCCGAAGACACGCGCGAGCTGTGCCAGGAGGTGTTCCTGCGCATCCATCGGACGCTGCACCAGTACCGCGGCGAGAGCGCGCTGAAATCCTGGATAGCGCAGGTCGCCTTCTCGGTGGCGACGCGGCATCTCGAACGCAAGCGCCTGCCGCTGGTCGACAACGATGGCGATGAGGGCGAGCTGTCGCTGGCCGAGCGCGCTGGCAGCGGCTTCGACCTGGAATCCAGTGTCGCCGACGAGCAGATCAACGCCTGCCTGCACGCGGCCATCGACACGCTGCCGCCGCTGCAGCGCACGCTGCTGGCGCTCTACCATCTTGAGGAAATGCCGATCAGCGAGATCGCAGGGCTCACTGGACTGGCCGAAGGCACCATCAAGAGCCACCTGTTCCGCAGCCGCAAACGACTGCGGGAGATCCTGGAATCACGCATAGGAGTACCGACATGAGCGTGACCGAAAAGACCCCGTTCGACGAAGCCGAGTGGCAGGCGCAGGA
>CAZYHP010000178.1:0-3137 GCA_964647135.1 uncultured Rhodanobacteraceae bacterium | reverse complement strand
CGGCACGCGCTCTCAATTGTTCGTCGCCGACATCGGTCGCGACGGCAAGGCCGGCGCACCGGTGTGGGTCAGCAAGGGCCTGAACGGCGACACGCCGGTCAAGCCGTTCGGTGGTGATGGCGATTTCACCTTCAGCGCCGACGGCGACAGCGTGTTCTTCGTGCTGCGCGATGCCGACGCCGGTCTGGAGGCGCTGTCGACCAACCTGGATATCTGGCAGGCGCCGGTCGACGGCAGCAGCCGGCCGGCCAACATCACCGATGACAACGACGCTGGCGACAGCACGCCGGTGCTTTCGCCTGATGGCAAGCACCTGGCCTACCTGGCGATGTCGCGGCCGATGTACGAGGCCGATCGCCAGCGCATCCTGCTGCGCGATCTGGCCAGCGGCGAGACCCGCGAAGTGGCGCCGGACTGGGATCGCTCGCCCGGGTCGCTGGCCTTCGCCGCCGACGGCAAATCGCTGTACGTCACCGCCAACGATCTCGGCCAGAACCGGCTGTTCCAGATCGACATCGGCAGTGGCGAGGCACGGGCGCTCAACGACGTCGGCTACGTCAGCGCCGTTGCCGTCAGCGGCAAGGATGTGGTCTATGCCTACGACGACCTGCGCAAGCCGGTCGACCTGTTCCGCATGGACCCGGGCGGCGGCAACGTCCGCCAGCTGACGACGTTGAACGTCGAGCGGCTGAAGGATGTGGCCTTCGGCGATTTCGAACAGTTCAGCTTCTACGGTGCCAATGACGCCACGGTGTACGGTCATGTCGTCAAGCCGTGGAACTACGAGCAGGGCAAGCGCTACCCGGTGGCCTTCATCATCCACGGCGGTCCGCAGGGATCGATGGGCAACCACTGGCATTACCGCTGGAATCCGCAGACCTATACCGGTGCCGGCTTCGCCGCCGTATTCATCGACTTCCACGGTTCCACCGGCTACGGCCAGGCCTTCACCGACGCCATCCGCATGGACTGGGGCGGCAAACCGCTGGAAGACCTGCGCAAGGGCCTGGCCACGGCGCTGGCCAAGTACGACTGGCTGGACGGCGACAAGGTCTGCGCCCTGGGCGCCTCCTATGGCGGCTACATGATCAACTGGATCGCCGGCAACTGGCCGGACGGCTTCAAGTGCCTGGTCAACCACAGCGGCATCTTCGACGCCCGCACCATGTACTACGCCACCGAGGAACTGTGGTTCGACGAATGGGAGCACGGCGGTCGTCCGTACTACGAGACGCCGGAGGTCTACGAGCAGTTCAATCCCGCCAACCACGTCGCCAAGTGGCGCGTGCCGATGCTCGTGGTGCACGGCGATCTCGATTTCCGCGTGCCGCTGGAGCAGGGCATCAGCACCTTCACGGCGCTGCAGCGCAAGGGCATTCCCAGCCGCTTCCTGCGCTTCCCGGACGAGAACCACTGGATCCTCAAGCCGGCCAACTCCATCCTCTGGCACGACACCGTCAATGGCTGGCTGAAACAGTGGCTGATGGAGGCGCCGACGGCACCTTGAGTCCGGGGCGACTCTGACCATGGGGGTGGTCGATCGCTTGAAGGACTGGCTGCGGGGCCGACGCGCTTCGGCTCCGCTTTACGCGTCACGGCTGCAGCAGGAACTGGCCAACTATTCCGCTTGCCTTGATGTCAACGCGCTTCCGGAAATCTTCCACTACTGGTCGGATACCTATATCCGGCCGATAATCGAACAGGTCGGGGCGTCAAATCCCGACCAGTTCTTCGCCCGCTTCCTGATGCGCAGCGCACAAAATGGAAATAGGGGGGGGGCTGCTCAATTTGTGAGCATCGGCGCAGGCAACTGCGACACCGAGGTGCGCGTCGCGAAACTGCTGCGCGAACAGGGCTTGCAGGACTTTGTCATCCATTGTCTGGACATCAACCCGGCGATGATGGCGCGCGGCATGGCGCTGGCCGAAGCCGAAGGCGTGGCCGCGCATATCCGGCCGCTGCATGGGGATTTCAACCACTGGCGGCCGGGTCGGACTTTCGACGGTGTGATGGCCAACCAGTCGCTGCATCATGTGGTGGAGCTGGAGGACCTGTTCGCCAGCGTCCATGACTGCCTGGCTGATGGCGCCCTGTTCGTGGTCAGCGACATCATCGGCCGCAACGGTCATGCGCGCTGGCCGGAGGCGCTGGCGGCGGTGCAGTCGTTCTGGGAGGAGTTGCCCGATGCCTACCGCTACAACCAGGCCTTGAAGCGCCACGAGGCGCAGTACATCAACTGGGATTGCTCACACGAGGGCTTCGAGGGCATCCGTGCGCAGGACATTGTGCCGACGTTGCTGCAACGGCTGCATTTCCACTGTTTCATCGGTTTCGGCAACGTGATCGATGTCTTCGTCGACCGCAACTTCGGCCACAACTTCAATGCCGAAGCGGAATGGGATCGCACCTTCGTCGACCGCTTGCATGCGTTCGACGAGGCGGGCCTGGCAGCCGGTACCCTGACACCGACGCACATGCTCGCTGTCCTCGGCGCCGAGGCGCCTCCGGACGCCCCGTTCTTCAGTCGCGGACTGTCACCGGCCGCGGCGGTGCATCCTTCGATTCGTGGTGCGGTCGCCGCCGCTGCGCCAGGCGCGTCCGCCGCCAGGCGGGTGGCCGCCGGATAGGCGAGGGCGGCAAGGACTGCTGCGCGAAACGGGCAGTCAGATTTCACCTTCGAGCAGCGCATGGCATTGCCCGGCATCCAGGGTGAGCTGTATGTCCTGGCCGGCACCGGCAGCCACCTCCCGGACAACCTGATCGCCGTGACCCAGGACAATCGAACGCGTGGTTGATTCCGCGAACGGCCAGCCGTGTGCGAGTGCCTGCGTGGCAGGTTGACGGACAATGGCCAGCCAGGAGGAATCTTCCGGCAACCCGGGCGCGTCGTCATCGGGATTGAAGAAGCGGCGGTTGACGATTTCGCCGTTGCTGTCCGCCTCCAGCAGAAACACGCCTTTGCGGTCTGCCGGCACCGGACGACCGGCGTGGATGAACCGTCCGGATAGATCCATGTCACCGGCACGCAGCAGGATCGGGGCGCCGGCCGCTGCCGGAATGGCGATGGCCAGTGCCGCTTCGCCTTCGCAACCGATGCGCAGCGGCGGTGCCGAATGTGCGGCGTTGATCGTGCCCAG
>CAZYHP010000177.1:0-3289 GCA_964647135.1 uncultured Rhodanobacteraceae bacterium | reverse complement strand
GTCGCAGTCGCAGTCGCAGTCGCAGTCGCAGCGGTGCCTCAGCCAAGCTCCCGCAGCGTCTCGCGCGCGGCATCGATGGTGGCGACGATGTCGGCATCGGTGTGGGCGTTGGACATGAAGCCGGCCTCGAATGCGGAAGGCGCCAGGTACACGCCGCGCGCCAGCATGCCGTGGAAGAACCGTTTGAACATCGCGACATCACTGGCCACGGCCTTCGCATAGCTGTCCACGTAATCGCGATTGAAATACAGGCCGAACATGCCGCCGATGCGCGTGGTGCTGAAGGGCAGGCCTGCTTCGTCTGCTGCGGCCTGCAGTCCGTCGGTGAGCGCGACGGTCTTTGCTTCCAGGCGTTCATGGAAGCCCGGTTCCTGCACGAGTTCCAGCGAAGCCAGTCCCGCTGCCATCGCCACCGGATTGCCGGACAGCGTGCCGGCCTGGTAGATCGGTCCGGCCGGCGCCACCTGTTCCATGAGGTCGCGACGTCCGCCGTAGGCGCCGACGGGCATGCCGCCACCGATGACCTTGCCGAACGTGGTGAGGTCGGGTCGGACCCCGAAGCGTTCCTGTGCGCCGCCGAGTGCGACGCGGAAGCCGGTCATCACCTCGTCGAAGATCAGGACCGTGCCGAAGCGCGTGCACAGCTCGCGCAGGTGTTGCAGGTAGCCATCAAGCGGCAGGATGCAATTGGCGTTGCCGACGACCGGCTCGACAATCAGGCCGGCAATGTCGGTGCCATGCTGCTCGAACAAGGCCGTGGCGGCCTCGAAGTCGTTGAAGGGCAGGGTCAGCGTCAGGTCCGCCAGAGGCTTGGGTACGCCGGGTGAATCGGGCAGGCCAAAGGTCAACGCGCCGGAGCCGGCCTTCACCAGGAAGGCATCCCCGTGGCCGTGATAGCAGCCTTCGAACTTCACGATGCGGCTGCGTCCGGTGGCGCCGCGGGCGACGCGGATCGCCGACATCGTCGCCTCCGTTCCGGAATTCACCATGCGCACCACTTCGACCGAGGGCACCAGGCGGCAGATGGTTTCGGCCATGGTCACTTCGGCTTCGCAAGGGGTGCCGAAGCTGAGGCCGTTGCCGATCGCCTGTGCGACCGCTTCGCGGATCGCCGGGTGGTTGTGCCCGGCGATCATCGGACCCCAGGAGCCGACGTAGTCGATGTAGCGCTTGCCCTCGACATCCCACAGGCAGGGACCATCGGCGCGGGCGGTGAAGAAGGGCTCGCCGCCGACGGAGCGGAAGGCGCGCACCGGGGAGTTCACGCCGCCGGGCAGGCGATGGCGGGCGCGGGCGAAAAGGTCGGCATTGCGGGTCATGATGATCAGGTCAGGAAGACGGAGCGGGAGAGGGGGCGTCGAACAGCGCCGCGAAGCGTCGGGCTGCCGCATACGCCTGTGCCGGGGGGGCGGCGAGACCGCCAATGACCGCCAGCAGATCGGCGCCGGCCGCGACCAGCGTGCCGCCATTGTCCGGCGTGATACCGCCGATTGCTACCAGTGGCGGTCCGAGGCTACGTGCCGCAGCAAGCAGCGACACTTCGGCGCGTCGCGCGCCCGGCTTGCTGGTCGAAGCAAAAAAGGCGCCGAAGGCGAGGTAACTGGCGCCGAGCGCCGCCTGCGCGCGCGCGCGGTCGAGGCTGTCGTAGCAGGAGACGCCGATCAGCGCGCCGGGCCCGAGCCTGCCGCGGGCTGCGGCCACATCGCCGTCGTCGACGCCAAGATGGACGCCGTCGGCACTGCAGTCCAGGGCAAGGGTGACGTCATCGTTGATGATGAAGGCGACCGACCGCGCCCGGCACAGGCGCGCCAGGGCATCTGCCTGGCGTTGCCGCCGGGCGGCATCACTACTCTTGTCGCGATACTGCAGGCAGACCGCGCCGCCTTCGATCACCGCGTTTGCCCATTCGACCAGTTCGACGTCATCCGCGGTCTGCTGACCGATCGCATACAGGCCTAGCCGCAAGGTTGCGCGACTCATGCGCTGTCACTCCAGCGCGGAAGCTGCGAAAATGACCGCTTTCCTGCCACGACACCGCACTCCTGAAATGACCGGTTCCACGCCCGAGAACGCCAGCGCCGAAGCACCCTACCGCACCTGGATGTGCGTCGTGTGCGGTTTCCTCTACAACGAGGCCGATGGCCTTCCGGAAGAGGGCATCGCGCCCGGCACGCGCTGGCCGGACATTCCCGACACATGGACCTGTCCGGACTGTGGCGTTGGCAAGGAAGACTTCGAGATGATCGAGGTCTGACAGTCGCCGCGTCCGCGGCGGCGTCTTGCGCCGCCGCCCGGTTCAATTGATTCGCGTCTGCACGAGTCCGCGTTGCGCATCGACGAGCATCTGATGGACGCTCGCGCTGTCGTCGGCGTCCGGCGCCATCCTGAGGTACTGAGACAGGTCGGCGACCACGCCCTTGCTGTAGCCCAGTGACTGGTAAAGCCTCGCGCGCTCGCGGTACTCCGGCGCGAGGCTCGGATCCACGATCAACAGACGGTCGGCGCAGCGCAGGGCGCGCTCCAGATCATCGCGTTCCAGGTAGACCGAGCGCAGATTGCGCAGCATGCGCGTGAGTATCGCGCGGTGGCTCGCCGGATCGAGCAGGCGCAGCAGCTGCTGGTCGCCCAGCTCCTCGGTGCCCACATGTGGTTGCGCGCGCTCGCGAAGCTCGTCGACATCCAGCGAACGCCCGCCCTGGTAGGGGTCGAGCACCATCACGCCACCCTGCACCGGTAGCCGAACCAGGAAATGGCCCGGGAACGCCACGCCCTCCAGTTGCATCCCCAGCCGCCGGGCGACTTCCATCTGCATGACTGCCAGCGAAATCGGAATGCCCAGGCGACGCTCGAAGACGTCGTTGATGTAGCTGTTGCGGGGATCGTAGTAGTCGTCGTTGTTGCCGGTGAACCCGAGTTCGTCGAACAGGAACCGGTTCAGCGCCTGCAAGGCGACGATCGGCGAAGTCGCCCGTTCGACCTGCGGCGCGATGCTGGCGCGCCAGTTGTCGCAGACATCCTCGTAGTACTGGGTGTCGAGGTCCGGGTATTCGTCGAGCGCAATGAGCAGTGCCGACTTGAACAGCGGGATCTCTTCGTCCCTGGTGTTGTCGAACAGCGTCCAGTCCGTCTTCATGGACCTAGATTTGCGCCGGATCGCCGCACAATCAAGGGGATCCGGCTTCGTGACGAACTTTTTACGTGCCGCCTGCAAACAGCGCTTGCATCCTCGGCGTGCTCTACGTAAGATTCGCGCCCCGCTGATCTGGTGCCTGTTGAGGCCGGGTTGGGC
>CAZYHP010000176.1:0-3332 GCA_964647135.1 uncultured Rhodanobacteraceae bacterium | reverse complement strand
CGATGATCGAAGGTCACGGCGGCATGCTCGACCGCATGGATTCGGTGTGTTTCGCCGCACCGCTGTTCTTCCACCTGGTGCGCTACGCCTACACCTGACCAACGCGAACATGCGCTCGTGGCTGATCGCATCCGGACACTTCGGGTGTCCGCTTCCGGCATCCGGGACAAGGCGACATGGGGCGCCGGTGAAACGTGTTCGCGGCATGACCATCTGCACGGGAAGCCGGGCGGGCGTGGCGCAAGAGTGGATGCATTCACCGGAATCCAGCCCATGTCCCGACTCGTCAGCAGCGCTCGCCTTGCCGTCCGCGGTCTTGACCGCAACCGCCGCGCCTCCCTCGTCATGGTCGCGACGCTCGCGATCCTCATCGCGGTGCTGTGCGCGCTCGCTTCCCTCGGCTACAACCTGCTCGTTTCTCCGTGGACCTATGACAGCAACCGCTTCGGCGTGTTGCGCCACAGCGTGGCCGGGTCGACACAGGAGCGCTACGGCTTCGCTGCCGACGAGTTCCGCCTGATCCGCGACACCGGGCTGTTCGATGTGGTGGTCGCCAGCCAGCGCGTGCCGGTCGCCTTCGGCGACGGCAGTGGGTCGGCGCTGCCCAGGACACTGGTTCGCACCACGCCCGATGCCTTGCGGGTCACGGCCGCGCAACCCCTGCTCGGTCGCTTCGTCGAGCCGGGTGACACCGGTGCCGGCAATCGCGTCGTGCTGTCGCACGAGCTCTGGCAGGACCGGTTTGGCGCCAGCCCGCAGGTGCTCGGCCAGACGCTGCTGCTGGACGGGAGCGCATCCGAGATCGTCGGCGTGATGCCGCCGCGGTTCCACTTCATGGGCGGTGACTTCTGGGCCGCGCATGATTCCGACCTGGAGCGCGACGATTCGCCGGATGCGCGACTGGTCCTGAACGTCGCGCTGCCGCGCGGCACCCGCGTCGATCAGCTCGGATCGCGGCTGCAGGCCCTGGCGCAGCGACTGGTCGACAACGCCGCACCGGATCGCTATCCACGCGGCTGGCAGATCACGGCACTGCGCGTCATCGACGCGGTGACCGGACCGCAACGACCCGCGGTGATCCTCGTCGTGGCAGGTGCCGGCCTGCTGTTGCTGCTCGGCGTGCTCAATGTCGCCGCGCTGCTGGTGGCGCGACAGATCGCCGATTCGGCGATGCTGGCGACGCGACGCGCCCTCGGTGAATCGCGGCGTCGCGCTGCCCTGGTCGCATTCATCGAGTCGCTGGTCATCGCGTCACTGGCGGTGGCGCTTGCCGTTCCGCTCGGGCAGTTGCTGTTCGACCGCTTCGTCGGCCTGATCGCAATGGAGTGGGTGCCACGCGAGCTGCAAGGTGCCTTCGCGTATTCAACGCCGGCCTTGGCGGTCCTGCCGCTGATCGCGCTGGGCGTGGCGGCGGCCCTGACCGCCCTGCGACTTCCCGGCCTGCTGCGCATGGATGCACGGACGGCGATGAGTGGCAATCGATCCGGCGCCCGTCGCGGCGAGATCAACGCGACCCGATGGCTGTCGGGATTGCAGATCGCCATGGCGGCCGCGATCCTGGTCGGCGCCCTGGCGATGGGCAGCGGCGCGCAGTCGCTGCTGTCGCGCGACCTCGGCTTCGATCCGCAGGCCACGCAACATGCGACGCTGTCGTTGCCGCGTGCCGGGATCGCCGATGGCGTGGCGCGCCTGGCGACCTTCGAGCGCATGGCCGAGGAACTGCAGCGGCGCGGTGCGCATTCCGTCGCCTTCACCGGCGCCGCGCCGATGCAGCGCTACTCGCGTAGCGGCACCCTCAGCGAGGCCTCGGATGTCGTCCTGGATGAAGCCGTGCCGGTGGATCTCCATGCCGTGCATGGCCGCTTTGCCGACGCGCTGGGCCTGCGTGTCCGGGAGGGCAGGATGATCGATGTGGCCATCGACCACGATCGCGCCGAGCCCGTCGCCGTCATCACCCGCTCGCTGGCCGGACGGCTGGCGCCCGAGGGCAGCGCGGTGGGCCGCAGTCTCGTCGTCGCATCCGCAGGTGGCGAACCGGTGCGTCGTCGCGTCGTCGGTGTCGTCGACGATGTCCGCCATGAAAGCCCCTTGTCGACGATTCGCCCGACGCTGTATGTGCCTTATGCACAGGACGCGTCGAGCATGGCCGGCAGCGGTGGCCAGGTCGCGCTGGTGGTCCGCTGGCAGCCCGCCGAGCCGGGTCTGGCGCCGGCCATGGACGGGACGCGCGTGCAAGCGGCGGTTGCCGCCGTCAATCCATGGATTGCGGTGGGAGAAGTGACGACGATGACCGCGCGCGCGGAGCGCAGCATCGCCGGCGTCACGCTGGCCTCGCGCCTGTTCGTGGGCTTCGCGCTGCTGGGCCTGCTGCTGGCGTCGATGGGCATTGCCTGTGTCGCCGAACTGGCTGTCGCACGGCAACGGCACGGCATGGCCGTGCGCGCCGCCCTGGGCGCGTCGCCGCGTCGCCTGCTGGCGCAGGTGATGCGTGGCAGCCTGGTGATCGCCGTGCCCGCGGCCCTCATCGGCACGCTGGCGGCCTGGATGCTGGATGGTGTGCTTGCCGGCGCAGTACAGGGTCGCGCGGATATCGGTCCGGCGGTGGTCGCGGGCACCGCGGCGGTCCTGCTGGCTTGCGCATTGCTGGCGACCATCCTTCCGGCGCGAAAGGCCATGCGCATCCAGCCGTTGTCCGTGCTCAAGGGCAGCTGACGCCTTGCGGTCCGGGAAGGGGCGCAATGATCGAAGGCCATGGCGTCCTGTGCGACCGCATGGACTTGGCGTGTTTCGCGGCAGCGTTCTTTTTCCATCCGGTGCGCTACGCCTGCACCTGACCGTCGTTGTCCCGCTGCCAGCCGGGCCCCAGGGTCGCCTCACCGCATCAGCGCCGCATCAGAGGCGTATCAGTTCGCATCAGGTTCGCATCAGGTCGAAGCGGCTATGCAGTGACATTGAAGGGGGTCGACCGGTCCGCAACGATTCGCCTCGTCACCGGGCCATTTCCTGAGCCGGGCTCGATACCTGGCCCTGATCCGATGCATGGCGACCCGCCAGCCTGGGGCCTGCTTCGTCTGCTCAGCGCTGCTGATTTTCCTGCCTGCGCGATCAAAACGCCGGAAACACCCCGTTGCGCGACCCCCACCTGCGCGGCAGACTTCTTTCGACGGGTATTGGAACTTTGCGCAATATGTTGCCCACAGGTCCGCTGCGGTGGATGCGTGGATGCATGGCCGGTCCCGGGCCTGTCCGGTGCCTGTGCCGCCTCTGCGTTCGAGGTGACGGCCTTGCGCGACCTCGCCGCCCCACTTCATTCACCCGATGCCTCCGATCGC
>CAZYHP010000175.1:0-3387 GCA_964647135.1 uncultured Rhodanobacteraceae bacterium | reverse complement strand
GAACGGCGGCTCGGTGCGGTAGCGGTCGGCCTGGGCGGCGCTGGCGATGTACTGCTGGTTGACGCGATAGACGATCTCGCGCACGGCGATCATCCGTTCCAGCACCGCGGTGATCTCGTTGATCTCGGCACCGCTGTAGCCATGCGACAGGCTGTTGGCGGAAAAGGCGCGACCCTCGACCTTGTCGACGAAGCGGTAGACGTCCTCCATCGGCCGCGTCGCCAGCGGCGCGAGGACGGCGTTCGAGGTCAGGCTGTTCTCGATGTAACTGAGCTTGAACGCCTCCTCCATGCCGCCGAGCACGTCGCCGAGGTTGTAGATGTCGGCGCGGTTGGCGAGCATGTCGGGAATCTTGAAGACTTCGCCGGATTCGGTATACGGATTGCCGGCCATGACGACGCAGAACTTGCGGCCGCGCAGGTCGTAGGTCTTGCTGCGGCCCTTCCAGACGCCTTCGATGCGGCGCGTGCCGTCGCACAGCGAGATGAACTTCTGCAGGAACTCCGGGTGCGTGTGCTGGATGTCGTCGACATACAGCATCACGTTGCTGCCCATTTCCAGCGCCAGGTTGAGCTTTTCCAGCTCCTGCGCCGAGGTGGCGTCGGGGGCCTGCGCCGGATCCAGCGAGCGCACCTCGTGGCCCAGTGCCGGGCCGTTGATCTTCATGAACACCAGGCCGAGGCGGTGCGCGACGTATTCCATCAGCGTCGTCTTGCCGTAGCCGGGTGGCGAGATCAGCATCAGCAGGCCCATCAGGTCGCTGCGCTTGTTCTCGCCGACGGTGCCCATCTGCTTGGCGAGGTTGTCGCCGATGATGCCCAGGTAGACGTCGTTGATCAGCTTGTTGCGCACGAACGAACTGAGTGGCCGCGGCTTGAACTCGTCGAGGCGCAGGCGTTCGCGTTCGCGCGCGACGGTGTCATGGCGCAGCTGCTGGAAGCGCTCCCAGGCCGGCAGGACGCGGGCGCGATGCGCGTGCAGCCGGGCATCGAAGTCGTCGACCGACAGCGGCATGACCCCTTCGCGGATGCGCGCATGGTCGCCCAGCAGTCCGGTGATATCGACGCCCAGGTCGACCTGGCTGATGCGATGCGGCAGCGAAGCGGGCCACAACTGCAGGGCGACGGCTTCGTCGATATGGGTGGCCAGCGACGCGTGCGCCGCCTCGGCGCAGAGTGCCTGCAGCCAGTGCCGGACCAGCGCGGCCGCTTCCCCGGACCGGTCGCCGGCGTCCTTCAGGGCGTGCTCGTAGTCGTCGCGGACATGCGCCTGGTCGAGGCGCGCGTGCAGGGCGTCGAGCAGCTGACGTGCGGCAGCGGTGAACTGGAATTCCGGATGGTCGGCCGAGAGTTCGGCGACCAGGTAGGACGCCGCCCGTGTCGCATCGGCGCCCACGATGCCAAGCTGGTGTTTGTCGGCATGGCGCTCCAGTGCCTGCGCGACGTCCTTCTGCAGGCTGTCCAGCGCCTGACGCTGGCCGAGCAGGCGCGCGATCTGGCGCGCATTGCGGGCGCGCCGTGGCCATTGCGCGGCGGCGGCGTCGGCCAGCAGACGCGGCCAGGCCAATGTGGCCAGCGCACGAGCCGCCGGTTCGTGCACGAGCACGCCGGCCTGGTCGTACAGCGGCAGCGCCGCTTTCAGGATCAGCGTGGCGTCGTGGTCGTGGATGCCCTTCTCGTAGCCGTCGCGGTAGCGTGCGGCGGCGAATTCGCGCACGACACGCAACAGTTCATCCGGCTGGCTGAGATGTTGCCGCAGCCCATCGAGCGACAGGCCCTCGCGCTGTTCGCCTGCCGCCGCAAGCACTTCGCCGGCCAGGTATTCGCCGCGATACAGCGTCGGCGATTCCGACGACAGCCCGACGGACCAGTAGTCGCGCAGCGCCTCCAGCGCGGCGTCATGCAGCGGCTCGAAGTAATCGGTGCCGGTGAGGTGCAGTGCCAGGTGGTCGCCGCGCGGCAGCAGCGTGAGGTCGAGTTCCTGGGTGTTGACGCTGAAGCGGTGGCGCGGACCGAGCCGGATGACGTCGCCACCGCCTTCGAACAGTTCGCTGCGGTCGCGCAGCGCGCGCACGGCCTGGTCGCGCGCGCCCTTGAGCCTGGCTTCGACATCGTCGGCACGGACGTTGTCCTTGAGCTCGCGCAGGCGGCCGGCCAGCTCGCGCAGCTTGAGGATCAGCGCGTCGCCGGCAAAGAAGGCATTGAGCTCGTCGGCATCCTTCAGGCGCGCGGTGCGCCGCGGCAGTCCCTCGATGATGCGCTGCGCGGCATCGGCGACCGCCACGGCCTTGCGCTGGCGATCGTCGAGCAGCGTCTGCTTGTGCGCGTCGAAGGTGTCGAGCAGTTCCTCGCGCTTGGCGAGGATATCGGCGAGGAACTGGTCGTGTTCGCCGAACTGGCTTTCCAGCTCTTCCAGTTGCACCAGCAGTCGCGACAGCTGTTCGTCGCAGCGTTCCGGATCGGTGGCGCTGGCCAGCGCGCTGGCGACGCTCTGGCCGAACAGCGTGAACTGGGCGCCGAACTGCGCGACCGCCTCGCTCGATCCCATGCTGCGGCGGCGCTGCTCGCCGCGCGCCTTGGTCTGGTTGAGGCGCGCATAGACGGCCGACAGCGCGTCGACGACGCGCGTGCGCTCGGTGGCGTCCTCGACGCGCAGGCTGGCCATCAGCTCGGACAGCAAGTCGAGGTCGCCGGCCATGCTGGCCATGGCCTGCAGTGGCTCGGCCAGCTGCGACGTCGTCGTTGCCGCCTGCGCTTCGCGGTCCAGCGTTTCCAGACGGGCGTGGAAGGGTTGCAGCGCCGTCTCGCTGGCGAGGAAGGTGCTGGTCGCGGCGCCGACGCGTTCGTGCGCGGCGATGACCTCCGCTTCCATCGCGTCGATGGCAGCGGTGTCGATATAGCGCAGCTCGCGGATGCTGAGCAGGTGGCCGCGTTGGCGGTTCAACGCCGACAGTGCATCGACGAATTCCTGGGCTTCGCGCCAGTCCTCGGGACGCAGGCCGCCGAGCAGTTCCTGCTGTCGCGTCTGCGCCTGCGCCATCGCCCGCGTCGACTGCCGGCGGATGTCCTCGACCTTCTCGTATTCGTCGAGCACCGCCTCGCTGGTGGCGGCGATCTCGCGCACCACTGCGCCGGTGTCGCCGCACTCGCGGTCGGCGAGCCAGTAATGCAGGTCGAACAGGCGCTGGCTGCCCTGTGCCAGCAGCTCGTAGCGCTGCAATGAAACGTCGGTGGCCTCGATCTCGCGTGCCAGGCTGTACAGGTCGGAGATGCCGCGCACCAGCTCGGCGTTGCCGATGCGCGCCATGAAACCGGTGCCGGTCGGCTGCGCGGCGGCGTATTCGTCGCTGTAGAACGGCGTGCGCCACACCTGCATCGGATGCACGCG
>CAZYHP010000174.1:0-3401 GCA_964647135.1 uncultured Rhodanobacteraceae bacterium | reverse complement strand
TGCCCGATCTGCGACCAGGGCGGCGAGTGCGAGCTGCAGGACGTGGCCATGGGTTACGGCCGTTCGGTGAGCCGTTTCGCTGAACGCAAGCGCGTGGTGGCCGACGAGGATCTCGGTCCGTTGATCGCCACCGACATGACGCGCTGCATCCACTGCACGCGCTGCGTGCGCTTCATGCGCGAGATCGCCGGCACCACGGAACTCGGCGGCATGGGTCGTGGCGAGCATCTGGAAATCGGCACCTACGTCGGCAAGTCGATCGAATCCGAAGTGGGCGGCAACATCATCGACGTCTGCCCCGTGGGCGCGCTCACCAACAAGGTGTTCCGTTTCAAGGCGCGTCCCTGGGAACTGATCGCGCGCCCGTCGCTGGGTTACCACGACGCGCTGCATTCCAACCTGTTCCTGCACGTGCGTCGTGGCCAGGTCCTGCGCACCGTGCCGCGCGAGAACGAGGCGGTCAACGAGAGCTGGCTGTCCGATCGCGACCGCTACTCGCATGCCGGACTGTACAGCGAGGACCGTGCCACGCAGCCGCTGCTCCGTGATGGCGACAGCTGGCGCGAGGCCGGCTGGCAGGAAGCGCTGGAGCGTGTCGCCGACATCCTTCGTGACGCACCGCTCGGCCGTACCGGTTTCCTGCTCGGCGGCGCGACCTCCTGCGAAGAAGGCGCCTTGCTGCGCCGGCTCGCCGATCACCTCGGCAGTCCGTACATCGACCACCGCCTCGGCCAGGTCGACTTCGCCGATGACGGCACGCGTTCCGCGCAGGCCGGTTTCGAAATGCCGCTCGAGCAGATCGAACGCGCGAAGGCCATTCTCCTGGTCGGCTGCAATCCGCGCCACGAGGCGCCGTTGCTCGGCCATCGCATCCGCAAGGCCTGGAAGGCGGGCGCACAGGTGCATGCCATCAATCCAGTGGCCTTCGACCTGTATTTCGATCTTGCCAGCCAGCACATCGCGGCGCCGTCGAAGCTCGTGCAGCAGCTGGCGGCGGTTGCGTCGGCGGCGCTGGACGGGGCGGCCGCGCCGCAGGCGCTGTCCAGCCTGATCGCGGCGGCACAGCCGGACGAGGGCGAACGCGACCTGGTCAAGGCGCTGCGCGAAGGCGGTTCCGCCGTCGTCATCGTCGGCGACCATGCCAATCGTTCCGCCGTCGGTTCGCAGCTGCGTGCGCTGGCGCGTCTCATCGCCAGCAGCACCGGGGCGGCGTTCAACCTGCTGCCGGTCGCCAGCAATGGCGTCGGGCTGGCGCAGGCCGGTGCCACGCCGTCGAAAGCGGATGCCCATGCCGCAGCCATGCTCGCGCAGCCGCTACCGGCCTATGTGCTCTACAACGCCGAAGTGCTCGACTTCGCCGAGCCGGCGCGCGCACGTGAGGCGCTCGGCGCCGCCAAGGTCATCGCGTTCTCGGCCTACGCCGACGATGCACTGAAGCAGGTCGCCGACGTCATCCTGCCGATCGGCCTGCTGCCCGAGATCGACGCCACCCTGGTCAATGTCGACGGCCTGGTTCAGACGACCACTGCAGGCGGTGCGCTGCAGGGCAGTGCCCAACCCGGCTGGCGCGCGCTGCGTGCCCTGGCGGAGCTGCTGCAGGCGAAAGGCTTCGACTTCACCGATCTGGCCGGTCTGAGGGCGACGCTGTCGCTGCAGTCACCGGCTGCCGATGACCGTGTCGTGGTCTCGGCGCCGTCCGTTGCCGGTGCTGTCGAGCGCATCAACGCCCTGCCGATCTACCGCACCGACGCGGTCGTCCGCCGCTCCGCGCCGCTGCAGGGCACGCCGATCTCCACGGCGGCGGTCCTGCGCATCAACGTGGCAACGGCCTCGCGCCTGGGGGTCACGGAAGGCGGCAGGGCGCGCCTGCGTACGGGTTCCGGCGAAACGGTCCTGCCGGTCCATATCGACGACCATCTCCCGGATGGCGCTGCAGGCATCGATGCCGGGTTTGAATCGACATCGCAGCTGCCGGCGTCCGGCGGTCTGAGCATCGAAGGAGCCGCGCCGTGATCGACGGGTTGCGCGAACTGTTCCTGGCCTGGGGTCCGTTCGGCCTGCTGATCTGGACCCTGATCAAGATCCTGGCGATCGTCCTGCCGGTCGTGCTCGGCGTGGCGTTCTACGTCCTCTTCGAGCGCAAGGTGCTGGGCTGGATGCATGCCCGCCACGGACCGGTGTTCGTCGGCAAGGTCTTCGGCATCGGCTGGATCCAGCCGTTCGCCGACGTGGTGAAGCTGCTGCTCAAGGAAGTGGTGCGGCCCACCAACGCCCAGGGCTTCCTGTATTACCTGGCACCGGTACTGGCGCTTGCGCCCGCGCTCGCGGCATGGGCGGTTGTTCCGTTCGACGATGGTGTGGTGCTCGCGGACGTCAATGCCGGCCTGCTGTACCTGCTGGCCATGACCTCGATGGGCGTCTACGGCATCATCCTCGCCGGCTGGGCCTCGAACTCGAAGTACGCCTTCCTGGGTGCAATGCGTTCTGCGGCGCAGGTGGTGAGCTATGAAATCGCCATGGGCTTCGCGCTGGTCGGCGTGCTGGTGGCCGCGGGCAGCCTCAACCTGACGACGATCGTGCAGGCCCAGAATGGACCGGGCGGTGTGTTGAGCTGGTACTGGCTGCCGCTGCTGCCGCTGTTCATCGTCTACTACGTGTCCGGCGTCGCGGAAACCAACCGCGCACCGTTCGACGTCGCCGAAGGCGAGTCGGAAATCGTCGCCGGTTTCCACGTCGAGTATTCGGGTGCCGCGTTCGCGCTGTTCTTCCTGGCCGAATACGCGAACATGATCCTGGTTTCGTTCCTGACCGCGATCCTGTTCATGGGCGGCTGGCTGTCGCCGTTCCCGGAAACCGTGCCGGTGCTGGGCGTCGATGGCTGGTGGTGGCTGGCAGTCAAGGGCGTGTTCTTCATGTTCAGCTTCCTCTGGCTGCGCGCGACCTTTCCGCGTTTCCGCTATGACCAGATCATGCGTCTGGGCTGGAAGATCTTCATCCCCATCACGATCGTCTGGATCCTGGTTGTGGCCTTGATGGTTCATTACGGTTGGATCGTCCAGTTGAAGGCCTGACCCCATGAAACGATTCACGCACTACCTCAAGAGCCTGATGCTGCTGGAGCTGATCCAGGGCATGGGCGTGACCCTGCGCTACTTCGTCAAGCCGAAGTACACGATGCACTATCCGCAGGAAAAGATTCCCAAGTCGCACCGCTTCCGTGGCCTGCATGCGCTGCGCCGGTATCCGAACGGCGAAGAACGCTGCATTGCCTGCAAGCTGTGCGAAGCGGTCTGCCCGGCGCTGGCGATCACCATCGACTCGGAGATGCGCGAGGACGGCAGCCGCCGGACCACGCGCTATGACATCGACCTGTTCAAGTGCATCTACTGCGGCTTCTGCGA
>CAZYHP010000173.1:0-3460 GCA_964647135.1 uncultured Rhodanobacteraceae bacterium | reverse complement strand
GCCTGCTGCACGGGAACGAGGCGCGCGGCGCGGGCGCGTTGCACCTGTCTGCAGGCGCCGACGTGCGGCTCGAAAATGTCACCCTCAGCGGCAACCGCGGCGATCCCGGCGCCGTGCTGGTCTTGGCCGGTGCCGACCTTGAAGCGGTCGGCGCCACCGTGACGGGAAACGGGCCGCGCGTCGGTACGGCATCGGATGTCGGAGGTATCCAGGACCTGCATCCAGCGGCGGGACGGACACGCGTCGGCAACACGATCCTTGCCGGGAACGGTCCCGGTCTGAAGGCTGACGATTGCGCCGGCGTGGCTTCGCTGGGGGGTGGCAACCATTATGGCGACTGCATCGATCTGCAGGCGCTGCCGAACGACCGCCAGAACGTGATCGTCGCCCTGGATCCGCTGGCGGACCACGGCGGCTTCACCCGCAGTCATCGTCCCGGCGCAGAGGCCATCGATGATGGATGGTCGGCCGGCTGTCTTCGCACCGACCAGCGTGGGCAGCCGCGTGCTTTCGACTTCGATGGCGACGGAGACTATGGCTGCGATGTCGGTGCAATAGAGGTCCATGCACCCCAGGCGACGTTCACCGTCGATACGCGGGTCGACAGTACCGATCTGCTGCCAGGCGATGGCCAATGCGACGACGAGCAGCAGCGTTGCAGTCTGCGGGCAGCGATCCAGGAGAGCAATGCCCGCCCGGGTGTGGATGTCGTCGCGCTGCCTCCCGGCCCATTCGTGTTCGGCATCGCCGGACTGTCCGAAGATGCGGCGGCGAGTGGTGATCTCGATATCACCGACGACCTCTTGCTGCTTGGCGCCGGCTCGGCGCAGACGTTCATCGATGCCGACGCGCTGGACCGGGTCATCGAGATCCACGTCGCGGCAGGCGGTGAGCGTCACGTCCACTTGCAGGGCGTCACCCTGCGAAACGGCCGTTTTGCTACCGGGTCAGGAATGCACGTCCCGGCGGGCGCGCGTGTCGACCTTGAAGACGTCGTTCTGCGCGATCACCAAGTCAAGGGCATCCCTTCCGCAGCGACGGCGCTTTCAGTGGGCGGGAAGGTCAGCGGCCGACGCGTCCGCATCCTGCACAACGTGGGCGGGAAATTTGCCGCAACGGTCGTCGTCGGCGATCTTGGAAAAAACAGCTGTCCCGAGGGACAGGAAAGCCGTCTCGAATCCCTGCTGGATCTTGAAGATTGCCAGATCAGTGGCAATGCCGCCTCGCAGGCAGGTGCTCTCTTCGGCCGTTGCGGTCGTACGCTTCTGCGGCGCTGTCTGGTCAGTGACAACCAGGCATTCAACGTCGGGGCGATGCTGTTTCATCTCGGTGCACCCGCGAGGCTGGAAAATGTGACGCTGTCCGGGAATCGCGGCACTGGCATCGGCGCGATATTGACCGACGGATTTTCACGTCTCGATATCCTCAACAGCACCCTTACGCTCAATGGCGGCGTTGCCGGAATGGAGCTGCCGCGGACGGGTGGCATCAGCGATGTACATGGTGGTGCCGGCATGACCTATCTGGCGAACACCTACCTGGCCGGCAACTTCGCGCATCCGGCATGGGGCTCTCCCGACTGCGACAACGGCTTCTCGATGGGTGGCAACATCATCGGTGATGCGCAACGCTGCGGGCGATTCCTCGCACAGCCCGACGACCAGCTCGATGTGGTTCCGCCTCTCTTGGCCCTGGCCGATCACGGCGGATTCACGCAAACGCATCGGCCGGTGCCCGGTTCCAGTGCCATCGATCGCGGACGCGAGGCACCTTGCGCCGGAACCGACCAGCGGGGGCAGCCGCGACCGCAGGATGGTGATGGCGACGGCAAGCACACCTGCGATGTGGGTGCCTTCGAGATCGGCGTTGACACGATATTCGCCCACGGGTTTGAACTGGCTATTCCGTAGCGGGGCGTTCCGCGATCGCAGCGCACAGGCATTCGCTGTTAGCGACACGACCTGCGCGTCCACGCGCAGCGTTGCGTGGTGTCTGGTGTGTGTCCTGGTGCGTTGCAGTATTCGTCAACCCTTTGCGCAGGCGTCTCGACTTCCGTCGAGGTCGCGACGCCGGCAATGGCGGCACTGCCAAGGCGTGCACTCACGCTGCACGCTCAGCCCGACTCGCCGCCAGACGCACTGCGTCCGACGTAACGGCGCCGAGGCTTTTCCGTCGCACTCGGCGGCCCTCAATACGATCGTGTTCGCGGCACGCTCTGGAAGTTCTCGACGTCGTCCGTTGTTCGGTGTCCTGCGTTTCTCGCTGTGCAGCCCATGCTGGCGAATGCGCGGAGCGCCGCAGAGGGATGCGTGTGCATGGATAAGCGGCTAGTCTTTGTCCCCACACAGTGGTGAAGGGGATTCGCGCATGCTGTCCAGATTGCTGCGTCACGGTTCATGTCGCCGTTCCTGTGGTGTCCGGGCCCGGATGCTGGCGGGCGCGATGCTGATGCTGGGCAGTGGCGTGGTGCCCGCCGCAGGCGTGCCGATCACCTCCGGACATGCCGGCCACTGGTTCGCGCCGGATCGAAGCGGCGAGGGCTGGGTCCTGGAAATGCGCAGCGCCGACAGCGCCTGGCTGTACTGGTTCACCTACGACGAAACCGGTGGCCAGCGCTGGATGACCGCCACCGGCCAGGTGACGGACGATGGCGAGGGTGACCAGCGCATCGAGTTTCCACAGCTGGTGGTGACGCGCGGCGCGCGCTTCGGCGCCGACTTCGATCCGGATGACGTCGTGCGCGAACTCGCCGGTTCCGCGAGCATCGAATTCAGCAGCTGCGACGAGGGTCGTTTCAGCTATGAGGCCTTCGGCCAGGCGCAGGCATTCGAGGTACGGCGGCTCGCGCGGGTGATGGGCAGCCGCTGCGAGACGCCGCATGGCGTGACGGGTCGCGAGGTCGCCGACCATGCCGGCCAGACCGGTTCCTGGTACGACCCCAGCCACAATGGCGAAGGCCTCGCCGTCCATTGGGCGACGCCGACGCAGGCGATCGTGACCTGGTACAGCTACGACAGCGAAGGCCGGCAATACTGGATGCTGGGCACGGGCGGCCTGGATGGCGAGGGGCGACTGGCGATCGACGACCTGCACGCCACGCGCGGCGCACGCTTCGGTGCGGCGTTCGATCCGGATGAGGTCGAACGCTTCGCCTGGGGAACGCTGGACTTCGGCCTGCAGTGCGGCGCCGGCAATGCCCGTTACGCGTCGGTGATCCCCGCCTTCGGCGAAGGTTCGTTTGATCTGCAACGGCTGACCGCGCTGCACGAGGTGGCCTGTCCGTGGCAGGCCCCGACGCTGCAGGACCTCTACGACGTCGAGCAGTTCGAGGTCCCGCCTCTGGATGATCCGGACAGCGCGGGCGTGCTGATGGATGTGCTGGTCAACGGCGGCAAGGTGCTCGGCCTGGATCTGGCCCGGCCCAGGCTCTATTCGTGGCAGCCTGGTGATGCGTCGCTGA
>CAZYHP010000172.1:2389-3497 GCA_964647135.1 uncultured Rhodanobacteraceae bacterium | reverse complement strand
CGCATCCACCGCTCCAACCTGGTCGGTTTCGGTGTGCTGCCGCTGCAGTTCCGCGCCGGCGAAAACGCCCGCAGCCTTGGACTGACCGGCTACGAGACGTTCTCGATCACCGGCCTGGACGACGGTGCCGCCAAGGTCGCCACGGTCGCCGCCGTGGCTGTCGATGGCCGCGTCACCACCTTCACCGTCGACGTGCTGCTGCTGACGCCGAAGGAAGTCGAGTATTTCCGCCACGGCGGCATCCTGCACTATGTGCTGCGCCAGCTCGCCGCGCGACCGGTCCCGGCGACGCCATGACCGGCAGGAACAGCGGAGCGGGCCTGGCCTGCGTTCGAGGGTTGCGGCATGGCATCGACGTCTGCGCCGCCGGCTGAGGTGCATGTCGGCTATGCCCTGCCCCGCCGCGGCCTGCCCGCGGCGGCGTCCTTCCGCACCTGGGTGAATGCGGCGCTCGCGGGCGCGCGCCGGCGTGCCGCGGTCGAACTGTCGATCCGCCTTGTCGATGCCGGGGAAGGTCGCCTGCTCAATCGCGAGTACCGTGGCCGCGACTACGCGACCAATGTGCTGTCGTTCCCGGTTGAATTGCCGCCTGGCGTGCGCTCGCCGCTGATCGGCGACATCGTGATCTGCGCGCCCGTGGTCGCCCGCGAAGCCGGCGAACAGGGCAAGCCCCTGCGCGACCACTATGCGCATCTGACGGTACACGGTGTCCTGCACCTGCTCGGCCATGACCACGGGAACGACGCCGAGGCGGCGCGGATGGAGGCCCTGGAAGTGCGGATCCTCGCCCGTCTCGGGCTCCCGGATCCCTACCGCACCGCCGTCCCCGCCCAGCCCTGATCCGCCTGGCACCGGCGCGGGCGCCACGGTTACTTGTGCGCGCATGACAGGCATCTTCGGCGTCGCAGGCGTGAGCGACCCGCGACGCGACGCCAGGCCGCCTCTCCGGTTCCCGAACCACCCGTCATATCGGCGAAGGCAGGCATCCAGCGACCGCAGCCACTCCGCGAGACCCACTGGATACCCGCCTTCGCGGGTATGACGGCCTTGGGCGGCGACAGGGACCGAGCGCCTTCGCGGGTATGACGGCGTTGGGGCAGCGACAGGG
>CAZYHP010000172.1:0-2289 GCA_964647135.1 uncultured Rhodanobacteraceae bacterium | reverse complement strand
TTGGGCGGCGACAGGGACTGGGCGCCTTCGCGGTCCTACGGAGTCGATGACCGCCATGGGACGGCCGCCTCACAGCCACCTCGCGGGGCCAGCAACCTGGCACGTGTGCCTGCGCCCCGTGCCTGGCACGTCTGGCGCCTTTACCGCGTAACATTGAAAAGTGCGGTCAGTCGCTGCGCCATCCGGGAGGGATTCCATGCGCCGCCTATTCGTTGCATTCATCGCCATGGCGACGACCATCGCCGCGGCCGCACCGCCATGGTCGACCGATGACGATGACACGCCCAAGGTGACCGACCCGTCGGTGCCGATCACCTACGTGGGCGGCGATGGCAGCATCTCCATCGGTTTCAATGCCGACGGCGAGACCGAAGGGCAGCTGATGGGTGTCTTCGGGCGCAACGACGAACGCGCCGTGGTCGGCCAATTGTGGTGGGACCGCAGCGGCGCCGGCGGTATACAGGGTGACTACAACTGGCTTTGGGGCGCCACCGCCGAGGAAGTGCGCGAGGATCCGTCGCGAGCGGCCGTGGCGCGGCTCTCGTTTGCCGTCGTGCAGAACGGCGACCACAACCGCAAGGCGACGCTGGGCTTCGGCATCGAGCGTCCGAAGTATGCGATCGACGCCTACCTCTCGCGTGGTCTCGGCGGCGGCCGCTCCGCAGGCAGCGTGTTCAACGATACCGCCCGCCCGGTCACCGGCAGCGACGACATCGGCACGTACACGCAAATGGAAGTCACCACCGTCGAGACCTTGCTGGCACGCAAGGCCTACGACACCGAAGTCGGCGTGCAGGTCAGCCACGTCTTCGATCCGTTGGGCATGCGTGTCTATGGCGGCGCCGGCTTCCAGGACGGCGAGGGGTCGGCGAACGCCGCGATCTACTCCATCGGCCTGGATTCACCGCTGGGCCGTCGCGGCTGGGCGCTGGCGGCGCGCGCCGAGCACCAGCGCCGCGAAGGTGATTTCGAGGACGACCAGTCGGATACGCGGCTGTCGGTCTTCCTGCGCTACCAGTTCGGCGGCAGCGGCGTGTTCGTGCCCAGCACCGGCCAGAGCAGCCCGGCATGGGTCCAGCGCGCCTTCGGCCGGGCGTCGAACGCGGCGCCGCGGACGGTCGATACCTATGTCGGTTCGTCAGGGACGCGCACCAGCGTCAGCCAGGGCCCGCGCGAATACAGCAACTACTTCCCGGTGGCCCAGCCCGACAGCGCATCGACCGAACGCGGCGTCGCCGTCTCCGTCAATGTGCTGGCGAACGATGCCGATCCCGATGGCGACCCGCTCATCCTCACCGGTGTGAGTCCACCCGCGAACGGAAGTGCCACCCTCCAGGGCACGCAGGTCCTGTATACGCCGGACCCCGGATTCGTCGGCGTCGATACCTTCACCTACAGCGTGGCCGATCCCGATGGCGGCGCCAGTAGCGCCACGGTCACGGTCACCGTCACCGAACGTCCCGACCCCAACCGGGCGCCCGTCGCGAACGACGACCAGGCGAGCGTGGAGGCCAATACGCCGGTCACGATCGCCGTCCTCGCCAACGACGAGGATCCCGACAATGACCTGCTGACGCTGGTCGATGTCGGCGTGCCTGCCAACGGCACGGTGGTCCGCTCCGGTGACCGCCTCATCTACACGCCGCGCCCCGGCTTTGTCGGCAGCGACAGTTTCACCTACACGATCGGCGATGGCCGCGGCGGCACCGCCATGGCCACGGTGGTGGTCATCGTTACAGCGGCGCCGAACCGGCCGCCGATTGCCGGCAGCGATGCCGCGAATACCGCGGCGAATACGCCCGTGGCGATCGCCGTTCTCGCCAACGATTTCGATCCGGACGGCGATGCGCTGGCCATCATTGCCGTCGGCGCGCCCTCATCCGGCACGGCCACGATCTCCGGCAATGTGGTTGTCTACACGCCTGCAACCGGCTTCACCGGCAACGACGGGTTCTCGTACAGCATCAGTGACCTGCGCGGTGGCAGCGACACCGGCTTCGTCAGCGTGCGCGTGGACGCCGCCGCCAACCTGCCGCCGGTCGCGGTGAACGACACCACGACCACCACCAGTGGCGTGGCGGTATCCATCCCCGTGCTGGCCAATGACAGCGATCCCGACGGCGACCCGCTGTCGATCATTGCCGTGGGCGTCCCCACGCTCGGCACGGCGACGGTGTCCGGGGCCGACGTGGTCTACACACCGGCGGCGGGCATCCTCGGCACCGACACCTTCACCTACACCATCGATGACGGCAATGGCGGACAGGCCACGGCCTCGATCACGGTCGG
>CAZYHP010000171.1:0-3531 GCA_964647135.1 uncultured Rhodanobacteraceae bacterium | reverse complement strand
GAGTCCCAACCGCCGCGGCGTCAATCCAGAGGCACCACCGTCGAGGCGAGATTCCCGTCTTCGGCCTCGAACGCGAAGACGAAGGCGAGCTTCACGCCGACCGGTTCGATGACCGCGCCGGGCTCGCCGCAGGGATCGATGTCCGGGTCCATGGCATCGGCGCTGCAGAAGGCAGCGGGGCGGAAGCGCCACGCGGCGGTCGCATCGAGCACCGCGCGCTGGAGCGCGTCGGTCAATCCGGAAGGATCAGCGGGACAGTATCGGGCATCATCGAAGAAACGCTGCGCCAAGACTTCGCCGGTTGCGGAGATCTCCAACTCCACACAGACGGAGGCCTGCAAGGTATTGGCGGCGTCCGTGGGCTGCTTCGCCGACGGCAGTGCCAGCGTCGGCATCGAGGCCGGCTCGATCAGTTCGGGCATGCGGAAGCCCTCGTCGGCCCGCAGCTCGTAGCTTTCGGCAAAGTCCGGCAGGATCAGTCCGGGTTCGCCACGCAGCATCGCGTCCGTGCGTGCGCGGCATCCGGCGCCATTCGCCAGCGCGGCGAGCAGCAGTACCGCCACCCACCGCGATGGCGACCGCTGTGGCTTCGCATTGCCGTTATTGATCCGCGCCCACATCGGCACGATCATACGATGCCGCGTCGTTGTGGAAGCACGGGCGGCTGGCAGGCCTGGCTGGACCGGGTGCCAGGCGTCGTGGCAGGCGGATGGGGCAAAGTGGGCATCACGCGGCAGGCGGGACCCGGCGGCATATGTTCATTTGCGGGCCTGCGAGGCATCTGCAGCGGCGTGTGAATCCGCCCGTGATCCGGCGTGGCACGGTGGCCGCGTTTTTTCCGTTTGAGAGGTGCCAGGCTGGCACGATACCGCCGAAAATGGCGCGCGGGCTTGCGCTAAGCTGGGACTCCCTGCGATCCGCCCTGCCGACGCACGCTGCGCCGACGGACGCGGACGCGCCGGACCCCTGACCCGACAAGAAGGCTGTCCATGCAGGAATTCCTCCTTACCGCCCTGAGTTTCCCCACCGCGATCCTCAGCGTGCTCCTGGCCGTGGCGGTCGCCTACTGGATGCTGGCGGCGCTGGGTCTGGTCGGCGACGACCCGCTGGAGCTGGCCGGCGTCATCGACGGCGACGTCGGCGCCATGGAAGGCCTGGCCGGCTTCCTGATCAAGTTCGGGCTGGGCGGCATTCCGACCACGCTGGTCTTCACCATCCTGATCTTCGTCGCCTGGGTGCTGAGCTACTTCACCGGCCTGCTGCTGCTCAATCACCTGCCGGACTGGCTGCGCATCACGCTGGGCGCGGTCGTGTTGCCGGCGGCGCTGTTCCTGGCGCTGCCGATCACCGCCGCGGTGATCCGGCCGCTCACCCGCCTGAAGCGGCGGCTGGCGCCACCGCCCAATCGCAGCCTGCTCGGACGCGTCGCCATCGTGCGCACCGGCGACGTCGACGCCGCGCATGGACAGGCCGAACTGGAGGACAACGGCGCCAGCCTGATCGTCCAGGTCCGTAGCGCCAGCGACGTCCTCAAGCGCGGCGACCGCGTCGTCCTGCTCGAACACCTCAAGATCGACAACGCCTACCGCGTTGCGCTCGATACCGATTTCCAGGGCGACTAGCCCGAACTGCTGGGAGAACCCTCGATGAACCTCGCCACCCTCATGCCGTTCCTGATCGGTACCGGCATTGTCGTCCTGATCCTGATCGGCTTCTTCGCCCTGTTCAGGGCGTTCTACATCAAGGTCCCGCAGGGCACGGCGCTGATCGTCAACGACATGTCGGCGACGCCCAAGGTGCATTTCACCGGCGCGCTGGTGTATCCGGTGATCTACAAGAAGGAGTTCATGAAGATCTCCCTGATCACGCTGGAAGTCGACCGGCGTGGCAAGGACGGGTTGATCTGCCGCGACAATATGCGCGCCGACATCACGGTGGCGTTCTACCTGCGCGTCAACGAAACCACAGAAGACGTGCTGAAGGTCGCCAAGTCGATCGGCGTCGATCGCGCCTCCGACAAGGGCGCGGTGAACGAGCTGTTCAACGCCAAGTTCTCCGAAGCGCTGAAGACGGTCGGCAAGCAGATCGACTTCGTGAAGCTGTTCGAGAACCGCCAGGAGTTCCGCGACCGCATCGTCCAGGTCATCGGCAACGACCTCAACGGCTACGTGCTCGAGGACGTCGCCATTGACTACCTCGAACAGACGCCGAAGTCGTCGCTGGATCCGACCAACATCCTCGACGCCGAAGGCATCCGCAAGATCACCGAGCTGACCGCCGCCCAGAACGTCATCACCAACGAACTGTCGCGCAACGAAGAGCTGGCGATCAAGAAGAAGAACGTCGAGACCCGCGAGGCCATGCTCGCGCTGGAGCGCCAGCAGGCCGACGCCGAGGCGCGCCAGAAGCGGGAGATCGAGACCATCCAGGCGCGCGAACAGGCCGAGACCATGAAGGTCCAGGAAGAGGAACGCCTGAAGGCCGAAAACGCGCGCATCGCCACCCAGGAACAGCTCGACATCCGCGAGGAGAACCGCAAGCGCGAAGTCGAGGTGGCCGAGCAGAACCGCCAGCGAGCGGTCGTGATCGAGGTCGAGAAGGTTTCGCGTGCCCGCGACCTGGAAATCGTCTCGCGCGAGCGCGAGGTCGAACTGCAGCGCATCGAGAAGGAAAAGGCGCTGGAAGAACAGCGCAAGCTGATCGCCAACGTCGTCCGCGAGCGCGTCGCCGTCGAGAAGACCGTCGCCCAGGAAGAAGAGCGCATCAAGGAAGTCCGCGAGGTCTCGGAAGCCGACCGCCACAAGCAGGTCCGCATCCTCGAAGCGCAGGCCGCGGCGGAAGAGGAACTGGTCAAGCAGGTCAAGCAGGCCGAAGCCGATGAAACCCGGTCCAAGCACAAGGCCGTCGAGATCACGGTCATCGCCCAGGCCGAACTGGAGGCCGCCGCCAAGCAGGCCGACGCCAAGAAGAAACTCGCCGAAGGCATCGAGGCCGAGCGCGCCGCACCCGGCCTGGCCGACGCGCGCGTGCGCGAAGTCACCGCCCAGGCGCTGGAGAAGGAAGGCCTGGCGGAAGCGCGCGTGATGGAAGAAAAGCTGGTCGCGCAGGCGCGCGGCGAGGAACAGCTGGGTTCCGCGCAGGCCAAGGCCGGCCGCGAGATCGGCCTCTCGGAAGCGGAAGTGCTGCTGGAGAAGTTCCGCGCCGAGGCGCAGGGACTCACCGACAAGTTCGGCGCCATGGACACGATGAGCGAGCAGGCACGCGGCCACGAAGAATTCCGCATGCAGCTGGAAAAAACCTTCGAGCAGGCCATGGCCGCCATTGCCGCCAACAAGGATGTCGCCAAGGAACAGGCGGACGTTCTGGCCGCCGCGCTCAGCAAGGCCAAGATCGACATCGTTGGTGGCGAAGGCGAATTCTTCAACTCATTCGCGAAGTCGCTGTCGGTCGGCAAGGCCATCGAAGGCGTCGCCGGCAAGAGCCCGCTGGTGCAGGACCTGCTCGCCAAGCTGCTGTCGCTCAAGGGCAGCG
>CAZYHP010000170.1:0-3566 GCA_964647135.1 uncultured Rhodanobacteraceae bacterium | reverse complement strand
TCGAGTCCACGGTGCAATCGATCCAGCGCGCGATCGAGGAGGCCGAGCTGATGGCGGGCTGCGAAATCCGCTCCGTGTACGCCTCGATTTCCGGCAGCCACGTGCAGAGCCGCAATTCGCCCGGCGTAGTGGCGATCCGGGACAAGGAGGTGACCGCCGGCGATGTCGACCGTGTCATGGATGCGGCGCGGGCGGTGGCGGTCCCCGCCGACCAGAGCGTGCTGCACGTGCTGCCGCAGGAATTCGCCATCGACGAGCAGGAAGGCATCCGCGACCCGGTTGGCATGTCCGGCGTGCGCCTGGAGACGCGCGCGCATCTGATCACCTGCGCGCTGTCGGCGCGGCAGAACCTGACCAAGTGCGTGAACCGCTGCGGCCTGGCGATCGACGAACTGATCCTCGCGCCGCTGGCTTCCGCGGACGCGGTGCTCACCGCCGACGAACGCGAACTGGGCATCTGCCTGGTCGACATCGGCGCCGGCACCACCGATCTGGCGATCTATACGCAGGGCGCGATCCGGCACACGGCGTCGTTGCCGATCGCCGGCGATCTGGTCACCAACGACATCGCCCAGGCCTTCCGCACGCCGACGCAGTACGCCGAGGACATCAAGGTCCGCTACGCCTGCGCCTTGACGCAGCTGGCCGGCGCCGAGGAAACCATCCAGGTGCCCAGCGTCGGCGACCGCGCGCCGCGTCGCCTCGCACGGCAGATGCTCGCGCAGGTCGTGCAGAGCCGTTACGAGGAAATCTTCTCGATGGTCCAGGGCGAGATCCGCCGCTCCGGCTACGAAAGCCTGATCGCGGCGGGCATCGTCCTGACCGGTGGCGCCGCCCGCATGGAGGGCGTGGTCGAACTGGCCGAGGAGCTGTTCCAGATGCCGGTGCGCGTCGGCCATCCGCATGGCGTCGAAGGTCTCGGCGAAGTGGTCAACAACCCCGTCCATGCCACCGGTGTCGGGCTGCTGCGCTTCGGCGCGCGGCAGGCGCTGCGTGGCCGCGTGCGCAGCAGCCTTGCAGGCGCCGACACGCCGGTCGGCCGCGCGCTGGCCTGGCTGCGCAGGCAGTTCTGAGGACCGTCATGGACCGTCCAACGGGTCAATCGAACAGGAACCGGTGGCTGTCGCCGCCGGCACAGGACGCGGCAGCTGGGGCTGCCACGGGGCGACGGGCTGGACCGTCGTCAAGCAGAAGAAAAGCAGGACTCATCGTCAATGAACACGGAGATCGGGACTATGTTCGAACTGGTTGAAAGCGAGCTGACAAACGCCGCTATCAAGGTCGTGGGCGTCGGTGGTGGCGGTGGCAATGCCATCGCCCACATGCTCGACGCCAACGTCGAGGGCGTTGAATTCATCGGCATGAACACCGATGCCCAGGCACTGAAGCGCAGTGGCGCCAAGGTGCAACTGCAGCTGGGACCGAATGTCACCAAGGGCCTGGGTGCCGGCGCCAATCCGGAAGTCGGCCGCCAGGCCGCGCTCGAGGATCGCGAGCGCATCACCGAGGTGCTCAAGGGTGCCGACATGGTCTTCATCACCTGTGGCATGGGTGGCGGCACCGGTACCGGCGCGGCGCCGGTGGTGGCGCAGCTTGCCAAGGAAATGGGCATCCTCACCGTGGCGGTCGTCACCCGTCCGTTCCCCTTCGAAGGCCGTCGGCGCATGCAGGTGGCGCACAAGGGCATCGAGGAACTGAGCCAGTACGTGGATTCGCTGATCACCGTGCCGAACGAGAAGCTGCTCAGCGTGCTCGGCCGCGAGGTGTCGCTGATCAACGCCTTCCGCGCCGCCAACGATGTACTGCTCGGTGCCGTGCAGGGCATTGCCGACCTGATCACCCGCCCGGGCGTCATCAACGTCGACTTCGCCGACGTACGCACCGTCATGAGCGAGATGGGCATGGCGATGATGGGTACCGGCAGCGCCCGCGGTGACGACCGCGCCCAGGCGGCGGCCGAAGCGGCGATCAACAATCCGCTGCTGGACGACGTCAACCTTGCCGGTGCCTGCGGCATCCTGGTCAACATCACCGCCGGCGCATCGCTGAGCCTGCGGGAGTTCGACGAGGTCGGCCGCATCGTCTCCGAGTTCGCCTCCGAGGACGCCACGGTTGTCATCGGGACCGCGACCGACCTGGAAATGCAGGACGAAGTCCGCGTGACCGTCGTCGCCACCGGCCTGAACCGGGCGACCGGCCGCCAGACCGGCAAGGACGGCCAGCGCATCCGGCCCACCCTGATCCGTGGCGGCGGCGAAGCGGTGCCGTCGGCGCAGCCGTCGTTCATGCTCAGGACGGGCACCGGTCCGGACGTCGCCATCCATGACGGCGTCGCGGGTGCCGAAGCCGCTGCCTCCCCCGGCGGCATCGACTACCTGGACATTCCGGCGTTCCTGCGGCGCCAGGCGGACTGACCGCTTGCCGGCCGGTCTCCCGATCGACCGGCCGGACTCCCGGCCCGCCAGTCCCGTCCGGGTCTGGCGGCCGGCATGGCCTTCGCACGCCGGACGCAACGGCCAGGTTCTGTCCACCTGAGCGGTGCGCCTTGTCAAGTCCCGACCTTGACGGAGCTTGCATCCGGACCGTGACCGCCGCCACCCCTGTGCAGATTGTTTGCAAACTTCATTGAAGCGGCTGGCTTGGCACCCCATTTCGGGCGTATGCTCAGTATCGAACCGGTCGGTGATCCATGCTTGGCCCACCGTCGCGCAAGGAAGAGGAAGGGGGAGCCGGTCCTATGGCGGCAGCAGCTCAGATGATGTCAGGCCTGCGCGGTCTGGCGCGACGCCTGGTCATCGATGGCGTCATTGACGAGAAGACAGGCCTGGATGCACAGGAGGCGTCGGGGCAGGCGCGCGTACCGCTGCATCGCTACCTGATCAGCAAGAATCTGGCCGATGCGTCTGCCATCGCCAGCGCCGCGGCCGCCGAGTTCGGCCTGCCACTGATCGATGTCGGTGCGCTGGACCTCAAGCTGATTCCCCAGAAGGTGGCCGACCAGAAACTGGTCGAGCAGCACAAGGCGCTGCCCATCGCCAAGCGCGGCAACACCCTGTTCCTGGCGGTCAGTGATCCGACCAATGCCCGCGTGCTGGACGATTTCCGCTTCCAGACCAACATGGTCATCCAGCCGGTGCTCGCCCTCGAAGGTGCGCTGGAGCGCGTGATCGAGAGCGCGTTCGCCAACAGCGACGCGTTGATGAACGATCTGGGCGGCGGCGGTGACGATGACGAAGGCCTGGATTCGCTGAGTGTCGGCGGTACCGGAGAAGACGGCGATGACAGTGGCGTCAATGCCGCGGCCGGCGACGACGACGCGCCGGTCGTCAAGTTCGTCAACAAGGTGCTGGTCGATGCCATCCGTCGTGGCGCTTCGGACATCCACTTCGAGCCCTACGAAAGCAATTACCGCGTGCGCTACCGCCTCGACGGCGTGCTGCGCAGCGTCGCCTCGCCGCCGCCCAAGCTCAGCCCGCGCATCTCCTCGCGCCTGAAGGTCATGTCGGCGCTCGACATCGCCGAGAAGCGCGTGCCGCAGGACGGCCGCATCAAGCTCAACCTGTCCA
>CAZYHP010000169.1:0-3585 GCA_964647135.1 uncultured Rhodanobacteraceae bacterium | reverse complement strand
CATTGCCATGGCTGTGCCCAGCCTGCGCGAAATCGGCCTGAACAGTCGCAGCTCCGGAATGATCAACACCCTGCTGGCCGATCTGTCGGTGGCCCGCAGCGAGGCGGTCAAGACCGCGCGCGCGACGTATGTCACGGCCGCTGGTGGCGACTGGGCGCAGGGTTGGAACATCTGGACCGATGCCAATGGCAACGGCGTACGGGACGGCGACGAGCCGACCTTGAAAAGCCACGACCCGATCAATGGTGGATATACCTCCGACGAATCGCGTTTCAGCCTGCGCGCGGTCGCTGGCGCAGCGGCGGGTGGCGCCAACATTGACCAGATCGCCTTCGGGCCTCAGGGTCAGGCGGTCGAGCCCGATACGGGCGCCCGGTTTGGGCTCTGTCGACCTGACGGCAATGCCGCTCGTTCCACGGGAATCCAGGTATCGGTTGCGGGCCGTGCCCAGGCCGTCAAGGGATTGTCCGCACTGACATTGGGGTGCAGCTGATGACCATCACCACTTTGCCGAGGCCGACGCGGTCCTCGGGTTTTTCCCTCGTCGAAGTCCTGATCGCGCTGGTGGTTTTCAGCGTCGGTCTTCTGGGACTCGCGGCCATGATGGTGTCGGCGGTTCGCGGCAACCACCAGGCCTACCACCATTCCCAGGCGGTCTATGTCGCCACCGCCATGGCCGACGGATTGCGCGCAAACCTCGCGGCCGTCAACGCCGGCCTCTATGACACGGGCTGGACATCCGCCTCGGCGGGCAATGCCTGCACCAGTTGCAATGCCGGAAGTCTTGCCGCACGCGATCTGGCTTCGTGGGCGCAGATGGCCAGTCAACGACTGCCCGGCGGCGAAATCCGCATCGACTGCAATGCCCTTGCACCGAGCGGATTCGCGGCGGCAGCCTACAACGGCACCTGCACCCTGGGTGTGCGCTGGGGTGAGGTCGGCGACACCGGTCAGACACAGGAATCCAGCCAACGCGCATTCACCTGGATCATCCAGCCATGACCAAGACGATCCGACACGAAGGTTTCTCCCTGATCGAGCTGATGATCGCGATGGTCATCGGCCTGCTTCTGGTCATCGGAATCACTTCACTGTTCACGACGACTGCCAGCGTCAACCGGATGGAGAACGGCCTCGCCCGCCTCCAGGAGAACGGACGGTTCGCGCTTGACCGGATCGCGGATGACATCCGCATGGCCTCTGCGACCCGTGGCAGCCGGAAGGCCAGCGAGGGCGGTGGTGGTCGCGTGAATCCGGACCGGCCCCTTCTCAGTTTTGCCGACTTCGGCAATTCGACGCTGACCCAGGCGGGATTGCCGAGCGCTTCGGATTCAGGTGTGACGGAACAGCGATACTTCATTTCGCCGGCCTTCCTGCTGCGTGGAAGCGAATGTCGGACCGCCTGCTCGCCGGCCAACATTGCTGTCCCCAATCGCGGCTGGGATACCTACAACGCGACCGGATTCGGTCCCATTCCGAATATCGGGACGACAGCGGGGTCACGGGCGGCCGGTGCCGATGTGCTGACATTGCGTTACCTGCGGGGCGGAGGCGTGGCACTGAGTGAGCGCTTCATTGGCGTCATCGACGGAAACGAAGTCAAGCTTGAAGAGCCCCTCACCGTCGGACCCAGCCGTCTGCTGGTTGTGGGGGATTACGCCACGACGGCATTCGTGCCCGTCACGGCATCCGGTACCGCAACGTCGTTCATCGGCGGTGGCCCGGCATTGCTGCCGAACGCGCAGGCGCCCTCGTTCGACGTATTCAACGATGTCCGCGTCTCCGACTTCGACGCCGATTTCGTGACCGTCAGCTATTACGTCCGCCTTGAAAATGATCCGTCGCGCCCTGGGCGCATGATCAGCGCGCTGCGGCGCCGTGAAAACGGGGTCGATGTCAGCATTGCCGAGGGCATCGAACGACTGGATTTCCTCTATCACGTCGAAGACCGGTTGGGGAATGTCCGCCCGCTGACGGCGGACGCGGTGGCGTCGGCGACGAACTGTCCGGATGCTTCGATGAATCCGCCTCTTTCGGCCGGGGCGGGGGCACTCGATCTGGCCAACTGTGGCTGGCGCTCCGTCCGTGCGGTCGAGGTCTACCTGCTGGCCAACACGATCGACGATGCCGGTGCCCGTCAGGAGCCGTTCCAGTACGGCTTCCTGGCGAATGGTGCAGCCAATACGACGAATACGGTCGAGGTCGCCTGTGATCCGCAGTACAACAGCAGCTGTCCTGCCGGTGCGGTCCAGGTGTTGCCCTCCGGACTGCGGCCGGGGCGCATGCTCCGTCGCGAATTCCGGACCGTGGTCGCCTTGCGTAACAATGCGTTCTAAGGGGCATGATCGTGCAATCCTTCATGAAAAAGTATCCATCGCGGCTGCAGCCGGCGGCCCAGCGCGGCATGGCGCTGGTGATCGGCCTGATCTTCCTCCTGATCACTTCACTGATGGCCATCACTGCGATGAGTGGCGTGGTCATGCAGGAGCGAATGGCCGGCAATCTCCGCAATGCCTCGATCGCCGAAGCCGGTGCGGAGAGCGCACTGCGGGCGGGCGAGAGGTGGATCCGTGATTTCCACTCCCGTGGAGACCAGCTGATCGGCGCCTGTCGGCAGAATGACATTGTTCTGGCCCGTGAAGAGATCGACCCCAGTGCCGTGAATGCGGCCTGCGTCCAGGCGATACAGCTGGCAAACCGCTTTCGGACCGAGCAGACCTGGAGTGCAGTCTGGGCAGGTGAGTTCATCCATGACTATCCGGCTGATCTGATACCCGACGGCGACCTGTCAAGCCACGAGGGTGCCGGCATGGCCCAACGCCCGCAGTTCATGGTTGAAAACCTGGGCATTGTCCGGTGCACCGGCTGTGCGACAGGCGGCCAGGTCGGTTCCTTCGGCGGCGTCGATGCGGCGGGCAGCGGCAGCGCCACACCGCCGCCGAACGTTTACCGGATTACCGGCCGCAGTGTCGGCTCGACAGCCAATGTCATGCGCGTCGCTGAAAGCTACTACATCGGCATCATGGGTGACGCGAACGCGCCCCCGACACCCTGACACCTTTTTCCCTTTCGGGAGGTTGAATCATGAAACGCTTGATCGTTGTGGCATCGCTGACCGTATCGGCAGCCGCCGGCGCCGCATCGCTGGACCTTTCTCGAGTGCCGCCCAGCCTGAATGCCGCCGTGGCGCCCAATATCCTGATCAGTCTGGACGACTCCGGAAGTATGGCCTGGGGTCACATGCCAAGTGCCAGTCAGACCAATGCAGGCTCAAACTGTAGCTGGTACAACGCGGCGTCCAATACGATGTATTTCGATCCGTCACAAGAGTATCCGCCGCCGTTGCGCGCGGACGGAACGTCGTATCCAAATGCGTCGTTGACCGATGCCTGGGTTGACGGATTGAACACTGGATATGGGACGGTCGACCTGACAACGAGATACAGGGTGACCAACAGCCAGAGCGCTGATTATTCCTCGGGATGGAAAACAAGCGGATTCCCTAGTGGCGTGGCCAGCGGGTCAAACCAGCGCGCCTTCTATTGCGTGGGTAATAGCGCCCCGGGTGATGTCCGCATCGTCGCA
>CAZYHP010000168.1:0-3641 GCA_964647135.1 uncultured Rhodanobacteraceae bacterium | reverse complement strand
TCGTAGACCTCGGCCGCCATCGCCACCGATTCGCTCAGGGTCGGATGCGGATGGATGGTCATGCCGATGTCGCCGGCTTCCGCGCCCATCTCGATGGCCAGCGCCAGTTCGGCGATCAGCTCGCCGGCGTTGACGCCGACGATGCCGGCGCCGATCACGCGATGCGTGGCCTCATCGAAAAGGACCTTGGTGAAGCCTTCGGTGCGGCTGACACCAATGGCGCGACCGGAAGCCGCCCACGGGAACTTGCCGACGCCGACGTGAAGGCCCTTGGCCTTGGCTTCGGTTTCGGTGACGCCCACCCAGGCGATTTCCGGATCGGTGTAGGCGACCGATGGAATCACCCGGGCCACCCATTCCTTCTTCCCGCCGGCGGCGACTTCCGCTGCGAGCTTGCCTTCGTGCGTCGCCTTGTGCGCCAGCATCGGCTGGCCGACGATGTCGCCGATGGCGAAGATGTGCGGGACATTCGTGCGCATCTGCCGGTCAACCGGGATGAAGCCGCGTTCGCTGACCTGGACGCCGGCCCGGTCTGCGCGGATCTTCGCACCGTTCGGTGCGCGTCCGACGCAGACGAGGATGCGGTCGTAGAGCTGCGCGTCCGGGGCCTTGTCGCCGTCGAAGGTGACCTTGAGGCCCTTCTTCTCCGCCGCAATGGCGGTCACGCGGGTCTTCAGGTGGATGCCGCCGCCGTAACGCTTGCCGATCCGCTGCGCCAGCGGCCGCACCAGGTCCGGATCGGCGCCGGGCATCAGCTGGTCGGCCAGTTCGACCACGGTCACTTCGCTGCCCAGGGCGTCGTAGACGCAGGCCATCTCCAGGCCGATGATGCCGCCGCCGATGACCAGCAGGCGCCTGGGAATGTCCTTCAGGTCGAGCGCATCGGTGGAATCCATCAGCCGCGGGTCGTCCCAGGGCAGACCCGGGAGCTTCACCGCCTGCGAACCGGCGGCGATGATCGCCTGCTCGAAGCGCAGCAGCTTCACGCCTTCGGCGGTGTCGATCTCCAGCTCGTTGGCGGAAATGAAACGGCCGTTGCCGGTGACGGTGCGTACCTTGCGCTGCCTGGCCATGCCGGCCAGGCCCTTCGTCAGCTGGCCGACCACCTTGTCCTTGTAGCCCCGCAGCGCATCGAGGTCGATCTTCGGCGCACCGAAGCGGATACCCAGCTCACTCGCATGGGCCGCCTCGTCGATGATCTTCGCCGCGTGCAGCAGCGCCTTGGACGGAATGCAGCCGACATTGAGACAGACGCCGCCAAGACTGTCGTAGCGTTCGACCAGCACGGTGTCCAGGCCGAGGTCCGCGGCGCGGAATGCGGCCGTGTAACCCCCCGGACCGGCGCCCAAAACGACCAGACGACATTCGATGTCGGCCTCGCGTCCGCTCGCCGCTGCCGCGGAGGCGGCGGGCGATGAAGCGGGCGATGAAGCGGGCGATTGAGCTGTTGCCGGTGTTGCTGTCGAAGCCGCCGCAGTCCCGGCGGGTGCAGGCGTTGACGCAGGCGCCGGGCTGGCCGCAGCCGCTGCCGAAGCGTCGGACTCGACCAGGGCGACGACATGGCCCTGTCCGACGCGGTCGCCGACCTTGACCCTGACCTCGCGCACCACCCCTGCGGCGCTGGCCGGCACTTCCATCGTCGCCTTGTCCGATTCCAGCGTCAGCAGTCCCTGGTCCTTCATGACCCGGTCACCGGGCGCCACCAGGACCTCGATGACCGGGACATCGGCGTAATCGCCGATGTCGGGAACCAGGATTTCAATCGCGTCTGCCATCGTGCTCGGATCCGTTTTTTCCAGAACCGGGAGGATAGCGCAGCACCTGCAGCGCCTGCCCGCCCAAGCCCGGGCAGGCGCTGCGGTGCCGACGCTCAGTCGAAGCCTTCCACGCCGTCCGCGAAGATCCGGTCCTGGCGGAACTTCGCCACCGTGAAGTTGTAATCGGCACCGGTAACCAGCGAGGTGCCGGCCACATAGATGCTGTCACCGTGCACGTTGATCGAGGCGAGCAGGTCGATGACACCGGCGTAACCCATGTCGACGAAGAAGCCGCCGCCATCACCGAAAGCGGTGTCCGGCAGACCGTACAGGTTGACGCGCTGCACGGCCATGTCCATCGCATCGGTACCCGGTCGGGTGCTGCCGAGCAGGAAACCGATGCCCGGCTGGTAGGCCATGCTCTGGAAGCGGATGGCCGTGTTGTTGATCGGGAACAGCGAGAAGCCCGGATGGATGCCGAATTCCAGGGTGGCCAGGCTGCTGCCGTTCTGGTTGATCTTCGCGACCAGGCCCTGCGGCGTGCCTGCCACGGTGGCAAAGCCGGACACATAGACGTCGTCCTCGGCATGGTTGGGGTCATCCACCGGCACCACGGCCATCAGATCGACCACGGTTTCGGGCACATCGGTCAGTCCGAAAGTAAACTCCGGATGCTGGCCCAGGCTTTCCGGCATGCCGTCGTCCTGCATGCGGATCAGCAGGCCGCTGTCGGTATTGCTGTTGACGACGCGCGTCTTGCCCACGCCCAGCACCTTGCCATTGCCGGCCATTGCGATCGCACGCAGATGGTGGCTGTCGAAGATGTTCGTCGTGCGGACCAGGGAGACGTTGCTGCCCTGGATGTTGCCGTAGCCCAGATCCGGCTGGCCGTTGGCGAGGAAACGCGCGAAGCCGGCATAGGGCGCGTTGTCCATGTCGATGGTGCCGCCGACGACAAAGCGGCCATCCGGATACACGACGACGCCGACGGCCTGGTCCTTGGTGCCTGGCAGCCACTGCGGGCGTACGCAGCTGTTGTTCACCGGCGCCGGGAAGTTGATGTTGGCGCCGCTGCCGGAGTGGAAGCGGCAGACGATGAAGTCGTGGTCGGTGGCGCTGATGGTCTTGATGCCCGAGACCAGCAGATGGCCGCTCGGGGTCAAGGCGATGCCGGTGGCCTGCACGCCGGTTTCCAGGGTGACGTTGCGACCGTCGGTGCTGAACGAGAGGTCGAGCAGGCCATCCGGATCGAACTTGGCGACGCCGATGCGGTTCGTGCCGTTGTCCTGCACCGTGCCGGCGACGTACAGCGAGCCGTCAGGCCCGACCACGCTGGCGGACGCGGTGTCGGTGAAGCCGCCAGCGAGGTCGAAGGCGGCGAAGTTCTTGCCGCCACCGAACAGGCCCCAGCCGTTGTAGGGGACACCATCGGAAGGCGTTGCCGCGTGGGCCGCACCGGTGCACAGAAGGGCGGCAAGGGTCGCGCCGCCAGCGATACGCAGAATGTTCATGGACATGTTCCCGAAGTGGAGGAAAGCGCGGGCCGTCATCGGCCTTGCTTCCTCGCGTACGGATTCGGGATGTGCCAGGGATCACGAATCGGTGATCCGCTGCGGGTCGGCGGCGTCCGCTTAGGCCACCGTGTCCCGTTGAGGCGGTCCCGACGCCCGTGCGGGCGCCGTCCGGGGTTTACAGCACGCTGCGTCGCAGGTCGGCCAGCAGTTCCGCCACGTAGGCGGTGAAACGTGCAGCCGAGGCGCCGTCGATGACGCGGTGGTCGTAGCTCAACGACAGCGGCAACATCAGACGCGGCTGGAAGGTCTTGCCGTCCCACACCGGCTTCATCGTCGACTTCGATACACCGAGGATGGCGACCTCCGGCGC
>CAZYHP010000167.1:0-3699 GCA_964647135.1 uncultured Rhodanobacteraceae bacterium | reverse complement strand
CATCGTGCTTTGCCGAAAAGCGCACCGTGGAGACGCTGGAAACCGGCAAGCCGGTCACGCCGTTCATGAAATTCGGCGACGTCGTCCGCATCGAGATGCTGGATGCCGACGGCCGGAGTATCTTCGGGGCCATCGAGCAGACGATCTCGCCGCTGCGGCGGTGAGGCGGGCGGGGACGGCCGCCGCCAGGCGGCCGCTCCGTGCGGCAGCCAGCCGCGCCGCCAGTGCCGATCGAACCGTTGCCAACCCGGGGAGCAGGCCATGAACAGCGCGGACATCACCCTCTACGACTACTGGCGTTCCAGCGCCGCCTGGCGCGTACGCATTGGCCTCAACCTGAAAGGCGTGGCCTATCGCAGCGAGCCCGTGCACCTCGTCCGCGATGGCGGCGAGCAGCACCGGCCCGACTACCGCGCCATCAATCCGGCCGGCCTGGTCCCGACCTTGCTGCACGGGCAGCGACGCATCACCCAGTCACTGGCCATCCTCGAATACCTGGACGAGGCCTTTCCCGGCCATCCGCACCTGTTGCCGGAAGACGTCCGCGGCCGTGCCCGCGTGCGCGCGCTGGCGCTGACCCTCGCGGCCGACACGCATCCGATCCACAACCTGCGCGTGCAGCAGTACCTCAAGAACACGATGGGCCAGGACGAGGACACCGTTGCGGCGTTCGTCCGGCACTGGCTGGTCGAGGGCTTCAGTACCTACGAGGCGTTGCTGGCCTCGTCATCGGAAACCGGCAGCTTCTGCCACGGCGACCACCCGACGCTTGCCGACTGCGTGCTGGTGCCGGCGATGTATGCCGCGCGCCGCTTCGGCGCACCGCTGGACGATTTCACCCACTGCCTGCGCATCCACGACCACTGCTCGTCGCTGCCGGCGTTCCAGGCCGCGCATCCCGATCGCCAGCCCGATGCACCCGCGACCTGACGCCGAAGCGCGCATCGACAGCATTGCGATCGAACATCCGCGCCACGGCATCCGCGTGCGTCCCTGGCAGGAAGCCGACGCGCCGGCGCTGGCGCGAGCGGCGAACTTCGCCGAGGTGGCGCGCTGGCTGCGCGATCGTTTCCCGCATCCCTACAGCGTCGACGATGCCCGCTTCTTCCTCGGCGAAGTGGTACCGGCCAGCAGCGGCGCGATCCATGCCATCGAGGTCGAAGGCGAAGTCGCCGGCGGCATCGGCATCGAACCGGGCAGCGACGTTTACCGGATCGCCGGCGAGCTCGGCTACTGGCTGACGCCGCCGCGCTGGGGACAGGGCATCATGCAGCGCGTCGTCCGTCACTACGTCACGGCGATGGCGCCCGTGCTGGGACTGCGGCGCGTTTTCGCCCGGGTCTACGAAGGCAATCTCGCATCCATGCGCGTGCTGGAGCGGTGCGGCTTCGAGCGCGAAGGCATCGAACGCGGCGCGCTCATCAAGCACGGGCAGGTCCTGGATGCCCACCTCTACGCTCGCTGTCTCGACACCCCGGCCTGAGCTGCGCCCCGCCGGGTTCCCGGTGTCGAACAAGGACGGCCACACCCCGTTCAGCGATTGCCGCCAGAATAGGCGCCGCCATTCCCAGGAGCGACAGATGATCGGACGTGCATCGGGCCTTCGTACCCTGCTGGCCATCGCCCTGCTGCTGTGCGCCAGCGTCGTGGCGGCCAAGCAGCGCCGCTTCGACGTCGACTACACCGTCGGCTTCGCGCCGGCTGACGGCCAGGCGCTGGTCACCCTGAAGCTCACCAACCGCGATGGTCGCGCCAGCCGCCTCGACTTCGCGATGCCCGAAGACCGCTACACCGCCATCGAAGGCGACGGCGACGTCGAGCGCAACGGCGACCGCCTGGTCTGGACGCCGCCTGAAAAAGGCGGCGAACTGCGCTGGCGCTATCGCATCGACAAGCGTCGTCGTGACGGCGGCCATGATGCCCGCATCACCGACACCTGGACCGTCCTGCGCGGCGACCACCTGTTTCCCGGTGCGCGCGTGCGCATGACGCCCGATACCGACTCGCGCACCCGCCTGCGCTTCGACCTGCCCTCGGGCTGGACCAATGTCGACACGCCCTGGAAGCTGTCGCGCGATGGCAAGAGTTTCGTCGTCGTCAATCCGGAAACGCGATTTGACCGTCCCACCGGCTGGATCATCGCCGGCGATGTCGGCACGCGCCGCGAGCAGTACGACGGCATCGAAATCGCCGTCGGCGCGCCCAAGGGCGACAACATGCCGCGGCAACAGATCCTGGCCATGGTCGGCTGGACCCTGCCGGAAATGCAGCGCATCTTCGGCGAGCTGCCGAGCAAGCTGCTGATCGTCGGCGCCGGCGACGCGATGTGGCGTGGGGGTCTGTCCGGCCCGCGTTCGCTGTACATGCACAGCGGCCGCCCGCTGATCAGCGAGAACGGCACCAGTACGCTGCTGCACGAACTGACCCACCTGATCACCCGCATCAGCGGCCGCAGCGGGCACAAATACATTTCCGAAGGCATCGCCGAGTTCTATTCCATCGAGCTGCTGCATCGCACGGGCGGCACCACCGACGCGCGCTACCAGCGCACGCGACAACAGTTGCAACGCTGGAGCCGCAACGTCAAGTCGCTGCGCGCGCCGCGCGCGCACGGCCCGATCACCGCGCGCGCCGTCCTGCTGTTCATGGCGCTCGACAAGGAAATACGCGCAGCCACCGACGACGAAAAGAGCTTCGACGACGTCACCCGCCTGCTGATGGCCAAGCGCAAGGTCGACACCGCCGACCTCATCGACGCCGCGACGCAAGTTCTCGGCCGCCTGCCCGACACCCTCGACACGCCGCTGATCCGTTGAGGGCAGTGGCAAGGCGCAAACCGCCGCGTCCTGCGCTCAGTTTTCCCTGACCGTTGCCCCGCGCAGCTCTGGATGGCCTTTCTGCGCCGGATGTGTAGACTGCTGCATCAAGGAGCGAGGGAAGGACTCCAGGGAGAAGCAGGGATGCGTAGTTGGATTGCCATGGCTGTCGTCATGCTGTGGACCTATCCGTCAGCATTGCTCGCAGACGGATCGGTGCCGCATTCAGAGGAGCGGAGCGTGTTCATCGGCTACCTCCACCACGACAACATCGGCTTGACGGCTGACGAGGCCGTACGCCGTCTCGATCGGAACGACGAGCTGTTCGATCCGACCTTCCACTCGGCATTGCAGGCCCCCATTCACGCAGAGCCTCTGGTTCGATTCCCGCCATTGCCGGCGCACTTGCGCATCGAGCGACTTTCCTCACGATGGTTCATGCACCGGCATCTTGTGCTGGAGTATCCGATCATCGTTGATGTGCAGGCACTCACCGAACTGCTGCGTGCTACCGGCTGGTTCGGTTACCTGGGTGTGGTTCGGGAAGGTGGCTGGTCGCTGGTGCCGAATGATCCGTACTACCCGACCAACACGCAGAGCGCGCCGCACATCGGCGCGGCCTACCGCAGCCAGGCGTGGTTCCTCAACCAGATGAACTTTCCCGCCGCCTGGGACATCACCACCGGCCATGCGCTGGTGGGCATGATGGATAGCGGTATTGACAATACGCACCCCGATCTCGAAGGTGTTCTGCGCGCGGGGCAGTCCTGGTCATTCGGTTTCGGCGTCGGATCCTCCGCCGTTCATGAAGATTACTATGGCGGGCACGGTACCCACACCTCCGGACTGGTCGCGGCCCGCAGCAATAACAATCAAGGTGTGG
>CAZYHP010000166.1:0-3785 GCA_964647135.1 uncultured Rhodanobacteraceae bacterium | reverse complement strand
GTGGCGTTGCGGGGAAGCACTGGACACCCGCCTGCGCGGGTGTGACGGTGTGGTGTTGTTAGGATTGTCCGCGAGCATCGCGTAGCGCGTTGACGCGCGGTCCAGCCCTGCGAAAAAACACTGGGCACCCGCCTGCGCGGGTGTGGCCGCCGCGTCGGATCAGTCGGGCAGCTGGATTGCCGTGAAATCCGTGACCGCGGTGTGGCCGTTACGATCGGACACCGGTTCTTCGCGCTCAAGCAGCACAGTGCGGATTCCCGCTTCACGCGCCGCATCCAGCTCGGCGACGATGTCGGAGAGGAACACCACGTCGCTGCCATCCAGGCCGATCTCGCCAAGGATGCGCTGGTACGACGCCACTTCACGCTTGCCGCCGATCTGCGTATCGAAATGACCTTCGAACAGCGGCAGCAGGTCGCCGGCCTCGCTGTGGCCGAAGAACAGCTTCTGCGCGGCGACCGAGCCGGAGGAATACACGAACAGGCGCAGGCCCGCCTCGTGCCAGGCACGCAGCTGCGCGGGGACATCCGGATACACGTGGGCGCGGAAATCACCACTGGCGTAGCCACTGGCCCAGATCATGCCCTGCAGCGCTTTCAGCGCCGTGTGCTTGCGGTCGATGTCGATCCAGTGCAGCAGGGTTTCAACGACCTGCGGTGACCCGACCTCGCAATCCACCTCGTCGGCCACCTGCTGCAGCCACGGCCGCACCTCCGGATCGTCGCGATGCTCGTCGACAAAGCCGGGGAGGGCGGCCCGCGCAAACGGAAACAGCACCTGGTGCACGAAGTGGATCGAACTGGTCGTGCCTTCGATGTCGGTGATGATGGCCTTCACGGTCATTTCGGCATCGCCTGTCCGGCCTCGTAGCGCGGGAAGCGGGCGGCGATGTCGGCGCCGGTGAAGTTGGCGACCCAGCCTTCGACGTTGGTGAACAGGCGGATCGCCACGAAATGCGGTGACGGGCCCATGTCGAACCAGTGCGGCGTGCCGTCGGGCACGCCGATCAGGTCGCCGGCCTCGCACAGCACCTCATAGACCTTGTCGTTGACGTGCAGCGTGAACAGGCCGGAGCCTGCGACGAAGAAGCGCACCTCGTCCTCGCTGTGCGTGTGCTCGTTGAGGAACTTGTGCCGCAGCGCTTCGCGGTCCGGGTGGTCCGGGTTGAGGCTGATGACATCGACCGCCTGGTAGCCGTTCTCCTGCATCAGTCGCTGGATGTCACGGTCATAGGCGGCCAGCACTTTTTCAGCCGGGTCGCCGGGAACGATCGGTTCGGCGGCTTCCCATTGTTCGAAGCGCACGCCGATGGCACCGAGGTGGCGTGCCATCTCGGCGTGGTCGGACGTGGCCACGCCGGGCTGGTCGGGACGGTTCTCGTCGAAGATGCGCAGTCGGCTCATGTCCGCAGTCTCCTCAGTTGCAGTTCGCAGTCGAGCAGGAACTCGAAGGCTTCGATATGGCGCAGTGTTTCGCTGACGTCGCGTCCCCAGGCGTACAGGCCATGGCCGTCGATCAGGTAACCCCAGGCTGGAACGCCGGTGTCCAGCCAGGCATCGACCTGCGCGACCAGGTCTGGCATGTGCTGGGTATTCGGAAACACCGGCAGGTCCACGGCCATTTCATGCGTGGCATTGCCGGCCAGCGCCTTCAGCAGCTCATAACCTTCCAGGCGCACGCGGCCTTCGCCGGCAAACAGGCGCGAGGCGATCGTCTGCACGCGTGAATGCGTGTGCAGCACGCAGCCGATGGCGGGATCGCGCCGGTACAGCTGCGTATGCAGGAGCGTTTCCGCAGACGACCTGCGCTGCGTGCCGACGGGCTGGCCATCGAAATCGACGACCATGATGTCGTCACGCGTCAGTGCGCCCTTGTCGCGACCGGACACGGTGATGGCGGCATGCGCGCCGTCGAGCCGTGCGGAGAAGTTGCTGCTGGTCGCCGGCGTCCAGTCGCGCTGGGCCAGCCAGCGTCCGGCGGCGGCGATGGCATCGGCGGCGGCGTGGAGAGCCACTTGATCGAAACTCGGCATGGTCGGGGGCGGCGCCTCGGTCGGTGAATCGTCAGAACGTGGTGGATGCCACGCGGTGGATCAGTTTATCCGGGATTGTGCGCTGCGGAAGCCTTCACGCAGCGTGCTGTTTAGCGCCCGCTGCCTTGTCGTCGCCCGGTGCTGGCGAGGTATGCGAGAATCCGCGCCACGGCCCCGTAGCTCAGCTGGATAGAGCGTCCCCCTCCTAAGGGGAAGGTCACACGTTCGAATCGTGTCGGGGTCGCCACTCTTTTCAACAAACGTGCGCGACTCAGGCGCATGGGATCGCCCGGTGATCTGCGCACCTGTGATCGCCGTGGATTAGGGCGGGAGCGCGCATGGACGAAGTGCAGGGACGTTGCTGGTGGTGCGGCGGACACGCCGACTACATCCACTACCACGATCACGAATGGGGTTTCCCGGTCGACGACGACCGGCGACTGTTCGAGAAACTGTGCCTGGAAGGCTTCCAGTCCGGCCTGAGCTGGCTGACCATCCTGCGCAAGCGCGAGAACTTCCGCGCCGCCTTCGCCGGCTTCGACTTCACCAGGGTCGCGCGCTTCGACGAGCGTGATATCCAGCGCCTTCTGGCGGATGCCGGCATCGTCCGGCATCGCGGCAAGATCGAGGCCACCATCAACAACGCGAACCGCGCGCTGGCGCTCGTCGATGAATTCGGCTCGCTCGCCGCCTATGTCTGGCGCTTCGAGCCGGATCGTGGCGCGAACAGCCGCGGGTGGACCGAAGCGGAGGCGCGGGCGCTGACCACCGCACCTGAAGCGCAGGCACTGTCGAAGGATCTGCGCCGGCGCGGCTGGCGCTTCGTCGGCCCGACCACCCTGTACGCCTTCATGCAGGCCATGGGCATGGTCAACGACCACGTCGGGGAATGCGCCACCTGGGCGAAGGTGGAACAGGCGCGCACCGCATTCCGTCGCCCCGCCTGACCAGTCCGCCCTCGCGAGGGCGAAGGCGCGCGCGCTGTACACGGCCCGGTGACCGCCGCTTGCAGGGAACCGGAGCCTCGCAGGAAGCGCCGTGTGTCCTCCGATGTCGTGCGCGATGGAAGTCCGCCACACTGTTTGTCCGGTGCGAACCGGTGCCAGGTCCTCATGCAACGAGTCGATCAGGTCGCCTGCGAAAAACGCAGGACGAGACGGCCTGGATGCGTCCATCGCGGGCCCGGTCGTCGACCGCCCGCGCTGCTAGGATCGGCGTGACGCAGGGGATGGACATGACCGGGGACGACCGGCACGGCAACGATCATTGCGGCAGTCATGGCGATTCCGGCGGCAGCGCCGAATCCGGTGACCCGCAGAAAAGCCCAGTGCGCCGCGAGTCGCGCCTGCTGCTGGCCGCGCTGGTCACGACCGGCACGATGCTGGCCGAGGCGATCGGCGGCGTGGTGTCGGGATCGCTGGCCCTGCTCGCCGATGCCGGCCACATGCTGGTCGATGCCTCGGCGCTGGCGCTGGCCTGGATCGGTGCACGCATCGCCCGTCGCCCCGCCGATGCGCGGCGCAGCTACGGCTACGGCCGCGTCGAAGTGCTCGCCGGTTTCGTCAACGCGCTCACCATGTTGCTGCTGGCCGGCTGGATCATCTGGGAAGCCGTCGAGCGCATCCGCGCGCCCGGCCCGATCCTCGACGGCGTCATGCTCGTCGTGGCCGTGTTCGGACTGTTGGCCAACCTGCTCGTGCTGAAGGTGCTGGGTGGCCTACATGGACATGCGCATGCCGGCGGTCACGGCCAT
>CAZYHP010000165.1:0-3903 GCA_964647135.1 uncultured Rhodanobacteraceae bacterium | reverse complement strand
AATTGGCGAACGCCTTCTGGCCCCAGCGCAGGAAGCCGTAGCGTTCCTGGTTGCGGTCAAACTCGATGCGGCCGTTGAGGTCCAGCGCATCGGCGCGGCCGAAGACATCGACCTGCACCGAGTGGTCGATGACCAGCTCGGACGGAATCAGCGGATTGATCTGTTCGGGTCGCCCGCCCAGCTTGACCACCGCATCGCGCATCGCCGCCAGGTCGACCACGCAGGGCACGCCGGTGAAGTCCTGCAGGACGACCCGGGCGGGCATGAAGGCGATCTCGGTGGCCGGCGTCGCCGCCGGGTCCCACTGCGCCAGCGCCTCGATGTGCTCGATGCCGACCGTGATGCCGCCATCCTCGTGGCGCAGCAGGTTTTCCAGCAGGATCTTCAGCGAGAAGGGCAGGCGGGCGATGTCATGGCGCGCGCCAAGTTTCGGCAGGCTGTAGTAGGTGTAGGTCCTGCCATTGACCGAAAGCTGGCTCCGGGTGGAGAACGAATCATGCATGGCGGGGCTCCTCTGGCTGGCATGGCTGGAAATGTCGCAGTCTACGTCGCCCGCGCTTCTCGCGCCCCGGCGCCCGTCAGATGGCGGTCAGGCTCAGCGCCGGCCATGGCGCCGGCGGTAGTTGCCGGGCGTCATCCCGGTGACCGCCTTGAAAGCGCGGCGCATGTTCGATTCACTGCTGAAACCCAGGGCAGCGCTGATGGCGCTGGCCGGCTCGCTGGTCAGGACCAGACGGTCGCTGACCTGGCGCAATTTGAGCCGGCGCACATGCGCGGCCAGGGCAAGCCCGGTTTCGCTTCTCACACGCCGCGCCAGCGTGCGTGAAGACATGCCCAGCGCCGTTGCCAGGGCGCTGGCGGTGAGCCTCGCGGCCGGCAGGCGTTCGACCACGCGGTGCAGGTCGCGCAGGCAATCGCTGCCCTGTTCGATCAGCGCCAGCTGTTCAAAAGCGTCATGGCCCGGCGTGGGACGCGGCAGCACCATCAGGCGGGTCAGATCCAGGAAGGCTTCGGCGTCGAGATCGCGTTCGATCAAGGCCTGGGCAATAGGCAGATGACCATTCGTACCACTCGCGGTGATCGTCCGGTCGCTGGCGACACAGTCCTGCCCGAACGCCCAGTGCACCCGTGGATGGCGCCGCCGCAATGCGTCAGCCAGCCACCAGGTGGCCGTCGCCCGCCGGCCGTCGAGCTGTCCGGCGGCGGCGAGCAGGCTCACACCCGCGCAGTAGCTCCAAAGCTGGCAGCGACGGCCCAGCCGGCGAAGCGTTGCGACCAGGTCGGCATTGGCGGACAGCGCGGCCTCGACGTCCGCCTGCGACTCGGCCCAGAAACCGGGCACCAGCAACGCATCACCGGCGAAGGGCAGGCAATCCTGCGCGCGCACGGGCGTCCCGTGCGGTCCGGTCGCGGTCCACGGTTGCGCCGACACGAACGTGGTCTCGTACAGCCGGCGGCCGCCGCGCCGGTTGGCGGCGTGCAGCAGGTCGGCGAATGCGAACAGGCCGGCCGGCATGCAGCCCGGATAGAGCAGCAGGCCGATGCGCAACGGGGCAACCATGGCAGGAATCGAATGAAAGATGGCGAATCATGCCATTTCGGTGGCAGTCGGGCGAGCAGACCATCTAGGCATCCCGACCGGAGCCCATGTCATGAAGATCCATCAGCTGCGCAATGCCACCCTCGTCCTCGAATACCGCCAGGCACGGGTCCTGGTCGATCCCATGCTGGCGCCGCGTGGGGCCCTGCCGCCCTTGCGTCTTGGCGGCGGGCGTCTGCGCAATCCGCTGGTCGACCTGCCCGCAGGCCACCAGCCCTTGCTGGATCAGGTCACGCACGGCCTGATCACCCACTGCCAGAAGGGCCACTTCGATCACCTGGACAGGGCCGGCGCGCGCTGGCTGCGCGAACGCCAGCTGCCCGTGGTCTGCACGCCTCATGACGCCCCGCACCTGCGACGGAAAGGTCTCAATGTCGTGCCGTTGCCCGCCGATCACGGACATCCCAGTCCCTTCCTGGAGGGACGAATTCGCACGCAGCGATGCCTGCACGGCCGGGGGTTGATAGGGCGGCTGATGGAGCATGGCGTCGGCTACCTGATCGAGATGCCCGGCGAGCCCTCGGTCTACTTGGCGGGCGACACACTGCTCACGGACGAGGTCCGTGCCTTCGTCACGCAGCACCAGCCGGATGTGTGCGTGGTTCCGGCCGGCGGCGCACGCTTCGATCTGGGTGGGCACATCATCATGGACGGCGCCGCCGTGATCGAACTGGCGACCCTGGTGCGCGGCCAGGTCGTGGCCAACCATCTGGAGGCGCTCAGCCACTGTCCGCAGACCCGTGCCGGCCTTGCCGCGGAAGCGGTCCGCGCCGGTGTCGCCGACCGGCTGTCCATTCCGGACGACGGCGAGTGCCTGACATTTTCCGTCGAGGCGCCTGAAACCGTGGTCTTGCCAGCGGCTGTTGCCTGAACATCCCGGTATGCCGCTGGAAGTATGTCATGCCAGGTACGTATAATGCACGCATACCGGATGACGCCTACTCGCAGGAGGTTGCCATGGAAGCCACCGTTGCCGAACGCGGCCAGATCACGCTGCCTAAGGCGGTCCGTGATGCGCTGGGCCTGACCAAGGGCACGCTCCTCAAGGTCGAGCTCGAAGGCGGCCGCATCATCCTGCGCAAGAACGTCGACGACGCCATTTCCCGCGCCCGCGGCCGGTTCAAGCTGCCAGAAGGCGTCAGCACCGACGACGTGATGCGCGAACTGCGCGGTCGCGCGCCGGACGATCCGGTCGAGCCCTGACCGGCGCCGACATGATCGCGATCGATACCCCCGTCCTGATCGACCTGCTCGGCAACGATCCCGTCCGGGCCGATGCCGCCGAGCAGTGCGTCCGCGACGCGCTGGCGCAGGGGCCGGTCGTGCTCTGCGACGTCGTCGTCAGCGAGATCACCGCCGGACTCGGCCACGGCACCGACATCATGGACGTGGTCGAGGAAATGGGCATGCGCTACGTGCCCGTCGAACGCCGTTCCGCCATCCGCGCCGGCGAGATGCAGCGCCGCTTCAACCAGCGTCGCCGCGCAGCCGGGCAGGGCGGTTCCGTTTCACCGCGCACCGTGCCCGACTTCATCGTCGGTGCGCATGCGCTGCTGCAATGTGCCGGCCTCATCACCCGCGACGCCGGATTCTTCCGTGACTATTTCAAGGGCCTGAAGGTCATCGTTCCAAAGATGCCCTGATCGACCCGACGCTTCCCACACCGCGACACCGCCTGGAGACTTCCATGTTGCAAGCCTACCGCCAACACGTGGCCGAACGCGCCGCGCTCGGCATCCCGCCGCTGCCGCTGACCGCGCAGCAGACCGCCGACGTGATCGAGCTGATCAACGACCCGCCGGCCGGCGAGGCCGGGTTCCTGCTCGATCTGCTGACCCATCGCGTGCCCGCGGGCGTCGACGACGCGGCGCGGGTGAAGGCCTCCTACCTGGCGGCCATCGCCTTCGGACGCGAAACCACGCCGCTGCTGTCGCGCGAGGACGCCACGCGCCTGCTCGGCACCATGCTCGGCGGCTACAACGTGCATCCGCTGATCGAACTGCTGGATGACATCGATGTCGGCCATATCGCCGCCGATGCGCTCAAGCACACGCTGCTGGTCTTCGATGCCTTCCACGACATCGAGGAAAAGGCGAAGAACGGCAACGCCCATGCGCGCGCGGTATTGCAGAGCTGGGCCGATGCCGAGTGGTTCACCAGCAAGCCGGAAGTGCCGGCGTCGATGACGCTGACCGTGTTCAAGGTGCCGGGCGAAACCAACACCGACGACCTGTCGCCGGCGCCGGACGCCACCACGCGCCCCGACATCCCGATGCACGCGCTGGCCATGCTGAAGAACAGGC
>CAZYHP010000164.1:0-4021 GCA_964647135.1 uncultured Rhodanobacteraceae bacterium | reverse complement strand
CAGTCATCGCATCCCTATCCCCGGAACCTTCCTGCCACCCGCGGCGAGTGTAGCGCGGTCGTCCGCGCTGCGGCTTTCGACGATCCGAAGGGCCGCGCCGGTCTGACCACGCGCGATCTGTACCGGCGCGACTGTGGACTCGATTTTCTCGGCTTCACCAATGTCGACGCCGGAACGCGGCCGATGGCGTCGCAGGCAGTCACCTCATCAACGAGACTGCGCCGAACTTCCTGATCTGGACTGCCGCTCTGGGAAACTCGATTGGACTGATCCCGCACGCGGAGTCATGGGCGATCCATGGCCTGGTCGCAGACCAGACCGTGTTCGTCGGTGACCACATCCTTTATGACGGCTTCGAGCTCGTCAGCAAGCCCGCTTCGGACACACTGTTCCAGTAGCTCGCGCCCGGCCGGCTGCCGTCAGTCCGGCAGCCGGCCGGCGTAGACACTCATCGCCTCACCGCGTGCGAAAGCGACCAGGGTCAGGCCGGCGCGCTGTGCCATGCGGATGGCCAGCGATGTCGGTGCCGATATGGTCGCCAGCAGTCCGATGCCGGCGGCCGCCGTCTTGCGCACCATTTCGAACGAGGCGCGTGACGTGGCGACGACGAAAGCATCGGCCTTTTCAATCTCGGCAAACGCGAACGCACCGATCAGCTTGTCCAGGGCGTTGTGCCGGCCGACGTCCTCGCGGACCAGCGGGACGACACCGTCGGCACGGGCGAGTGCCACCGCATGCAGGCCATGGCATTGCGCATTCAGGGGTTGCGATGCCTGCAGGATCGCCATCGCCGCGCTGATGCGATCTGCAGCGATGGGCGGCGCACGCACCGTCGCGGGCGGACGCATGACCTCGGCGAGCGAATCGCTGCCGCAGAGGCCACAGCCACTGTGTCCTGGCAAGGCACGACGACGCTCCTGCAGCCGCTCGAAGCAGGCGCCGGGAATCACCATCTGCACGGAAATGCCTTCGTCGCTGCCGCGGATCTCGATCAGGTCCAGTTCGGCGGCACGGTCGATGATGCCTTCGCTGAGCGAGAAGCCGAGCGCGAAATCCTCGAGGTCGGCAGGCGTGGCCAGCATCACCGCATGGGTCACGCCGTTGTACACCAGCGCCACCGCCTCCTCGCCGGCAACACGGTCTTCACGCTGCCGCGACGACCCGCCCTCGACGCGGCGGGCGGAAACGGTGCAGACCGGATCGGGCAGCCGGCGACTCACGGCGTGGCGACGGCTTCCGCTGCGGCACGCAGGCGCACCGGGATGGACTTGCTGGCCGGTGTGCGCGCGCGCTCGGCATGATGGCCCAGCGGCACCAGTACGTTCGTCTCGGGATAGTACGCGGCGATGCAACCGGCCGGGATGTCGTATTCGACCAGCCTGAACGAGGGCGCCACGCGCTCGCCGTCCTCCCAGACCGAAACGATGTCGACCTGCTGGCCGGCGGTGAGCTGCAGACGCTCCAGGTCGGCGGCGGCGATGAACAGCACGCGGCGCTCGCCATCGACGCCGCGATAACGGTCGCGCAGGCCGTAGACGGTGGTGTTGTACTGGTCGTGGCTGCGGATCGTCGTCAGCGTCAGCAGACCGGGATCGCGAGGGCCGTCGTCGGCCGGATCCAGCGCATGCGCGATGAAGCGCGCACGACCACCGATACCGCGCCAGTCGCGCTCGCGGGCGACGTTGTGCAGGTGGAATCCCCCCGGCGCACTGACGCGCGCATTGAAATCCTCGAAACCGCTGACGACGCGGCCGATGTGTTCGCGGATGCGGTCGTAATCCTCGACCAGCCACAGCCAGGGAACGCCGTTGTCCGGCAAGGTCGCGGCCGCCATGCGCGCGACGATCGCCGGTTCCGACAGCAACTGCGGCGACGCTGGCGGATTCATGCCCGCCGAACGATGCACCATGCTCATCGAATCCTCTACGGTCACGGCCTGCATGCCACCGGCCTGCATGTCGATTTCCGTACGGCCAAGGCAGGGCAGGATCAGCGCTTCGCGGCCGTGCACGACATGCGAACGGTTGAGCTTGGTCGAGATCTGCACCGTCAGCGCGCAGTTGCGCAGCGCTGCCTGCGTGCGCGCGCTGTCCGGCGTGGCGGCGGCGAAATTGCCGCCCATGGCGATGAACACGGACTTCGGATCGGCGGCCATCGCTTCGATGGCGGCGATGGTGTCGTGACCGTGCCGGCGCGGCGGCTCGAAGCCGAACTCGCGGCCGAGGCGGTCGAGGAAAGCCGCTGCCGGTTTCTCGTTGATGCCCATCGTGCGGTCGCCCTGCACATTGGAATGGCCGCGCACCGGACAGGCACCGGCCCCCGGCCGACCGATGTTTCCGCGCAACAGCAGCAGGTTGACGAGGCTCTGGATGGTCGCGACCGAACGGCGATGCTGGGTGATACCCATGCCCCAGCAGATGATCGTCGCTGGCGAATCGATGTAGACCTGCGCCGCTTCGCGCAGTTCGGCTTCGGTCAGGCCACTGCCCTGCTCGATGTCGCGCCACGACATCGCCGCCACCGATCCGGACAGCGCATCGAAGTCGCGGCAATGCGCGGCGATGAAGTCGCGATCCTCGGCCCCGGCTTCCAGCACGGCCTTGATCAGTCCGTTCACCGCGGCCAGATCGCCGCCGACGCGCGGCGTGTAGTAGTGGCTGGCCAGCTGCACGCCGCGCCCGGTCAGCAGTTCGACCGGATGCTTGGGATCGGCGAACTTTTCCAGGCCACGCTCGCGCAGGGGATTGAAGACGACGATGCGGCAACCGCGCTTCGCCGCCTCGCGCAGCTCGCCGAGCATGCGCGGATGGTTGGTGCCGGGATTCTGCCCGAAGATGAAGATGGCCTGCGCCTGCTCGAAATCCTCGAGCGTGACGGTCCCCTTGCCGACACCGATCTGCTCGGGCATGGCCTGGCTGGTCGGCTCGTGGCACATGTTGGAACAGTCGGGGAAGTTGTTGGTGCCGAACTGCCGCACGAACAACTGGTACAGGAAAGCGGCTTCGTTCGAGGTCCGTCCGGAGGTGTAGAAGATCGCGCGATCCGGGTCGTCGAGCGCCCGCAGCGCCTGGCCGATCTGCGCGAAAGCCTCGTCCCACGACACCGGCACATAGCGGTCGCCCTGTGCGTCGTAACGCATCGGCTCGGTCAGCCGGCCCTGGTCTTCCAGCGCCATGTCCGTCCACGTCGCCAGCTCGCTGACGGTATGGGCGGTGAAGAAGTCCGGGGTGACGCGCCGTGCCGTCGCCTCGGCCGCCACCGCCTTGACGCCGTTCTCGCAGAACTGGAAAGTCGAATGCGGATTGCGATCCGGCCAGGCACAGCCCGGGCAGTCGAATCCATGCGGCTGGTTGGCGCGCAGCATCGTCTTCGCACCCTTGCCGAGGATGCCCTGCTTGCGCAGCGCGCGCACGGAACTGGCCAGCGCGTCCATGCCGCCGGCGGGTTTGTCGTAGGGCTTGTTTCCGCTGTCCATCGTACGACCGTCTGTGAACACAGGCATGGTAACCGCAACAGCAACGGCGGCGTGGTTCGGGGCGCGCCGGTTCCGATCGCCGGACAGCCGGCCTTCGAGACGGCCATCGCGACGTCGCGCGCAATGCCAGGCTGTGCCTGGACGGGTCGCGGGGTTGCCTTGATCGGCGACGCGGCAGCCAAACCTTGCGTCGCAGGGGGCACATCCGCCCCGCAATCAGATAATGCGCGTATTCTACGCAGACGTTCACAATCGGCAGTAGCCGGGAGACCCCTGTTCCGATGGTGCCTGCTGCGGAAGGTCGAGACGAAGGCGACGATGCGTCGCTGACGCCAAACACGGCGAATGCGCTGTTCTCCAGCGTGTATGACCGCCTGAAGGCGATGGCCGGCAAGCGCCTGGCCGGACACAGTGACGGCACCTTGCAGACGACGGCGCTGGTGCACGAGCTGTATCTGCGTATGCACGGCGCCGGCGAAAAGCAGTTCGCGCATCCGGCGCAGTTCTTCACCTACGCCTCGCGGGCCATGCGCCACCTGCTGGTCG
>CAZYHP010000163.1:0-4199 GCA_964647135.1 uncultured Rhodanobacteraceae bacterium | reverse complement strand
CGGATCTCGAACAGCGTCGGCCACAGCTTGCCGGTGACGAACAGTCGCCGGCCCTTGGCATCCCAGGCGATACCGTTGAGGACGTCGACGCGTCCGCGCTCCTCGGCGGGCAGCAGCCCACCCAGATCGAGCCGGCCGGTTACCTGGCCAGTCTGCGGATCAATGCGGACGATCCACTGTGTCGGCCAGACATTGGCGAACAGCTGGTCGTCTATCATCTCCAGTTCGTTGAGGCCGCGCAGAGGCTGGCCCTCGTACCGCACTTCCAGGCGACCGGTTTCACGCAGCGTGTCCGGATCGAGGAAGCGCAGCGAAGGCGTGCCGTCGCTCATGATCAGGCGCTGGCCATCCTGGGTGATGCCCCAGCCTTCGCCTTCGTAGCCGAAACTGCGCCGCGGCTCCAGCGTGTCGATGTCGTAGACGAATCCGATCCGGCTCTGCCAGGTCAGCTGCACCAGCGTGTCGTTCCAGTCCACCAGGCCTTCGCCGAAATACCGGTTCTCAAGCGACCGTTGCTGGATGACGGCGCCTGTTTCCAGCGCGACCTTGCGGACGCCGGATCGACCATTGAGTCCGGTGCCTTCGTAGAGGAAGCCATCGCGATACAGCAGGCCCTGCGTGAATGCAGCGCGATCATGCGGAAACGTGTTCACCACTTCATGGCGAAGGTCGACGACTTTCGCCGCGACGCCAACACTTTCAGACGCCTGCAGGGGCGGCGCTGCCGTTGACACAATCAGGACCAGGGCGGCGACGGATCGGACAGGCATGGGGAACTGGAGGAGGGCGGGTGGGGTTCCAGAGTCTAACGGTGGCGGCCATCTTGCGCTGCGTCATGGCTTTGCCGTGCGCCCGTGCTAGCGTCCGTACGCCGGCGTGTGGAGAGCCGGTGCGTCGACAGGGAGGACGTCGGACGCAAGCGGTCAGGGAGCGATCGCCGATCCGGGACGGATCCAGGCGCCAGGCTCAGGACTGGCGGACATGTCCACTTTCCGAGGGAGTTTCCATGCTTCGATTGCTTCGCGTCGCGCTGCTGATGCTCGCGCTGTCGCCCGTGGCCGCCATGGCCAATACCGGTGTTGCCTTCGTGCACGGCACCGGCCATCAGACCAATGCCCTGGCCGACTACTGGACCAGCGCCTTCGTCAATTCCGTCCGCCAGGGTCTGCCGAACCAGGCCAATTACGTCGTCGTGAACTGCGACTTCACCCGCTACATGTGGGAAAGCGGCGCAGCCGGCTGTCTCGCCGGACAGCTGCACGGCTTCGTCACCAGCCGCAACATCACCGACCTGGTGGTGATCACGCATTCCAACGGTGGCAACGTCATGCGCTGGATCCTGTCGAATCCGACCTACGACAGCCGCTATCCGACAATCATCTCGCGTATCCGCTGGGTCAATGCCCTGGCGCCGTCCAGTGCCGGCACGCCGCTGGCCGATGCCGTGATGGCCGGGAACGTCTTCGAGTCGGCGCTCGGCTGGTTGATGGGCTACAAGAACGATGCCGTGCGCATGCAGCAGGTCAGCTGGATGGCGCAGTACAACGCCAACAACCTGCATGGCACCAGCGGCCGGCCGTCATTGCCGAAGGGCTTCTGGAACGTCGTCGGCACCGATGTGTCGTCGGGCATCTTCAGCAGCCAGGCCTACTGCGCCGGCTACACGCAGAGCGTGGGCCTGGAAATCACCCAGAACTGGCTGGCGAGCTGCTCGGACGGCTTCCTCAACTGCACCAGCCAGCGCGCAGCGGGTTCGCTGTGGTTCAACGATACCTCGCGCACCGGCGGCCGCTTCCTCAACCACAACCAGAGCCGGCGTGACTGCTTCGGCCTGGATGTCATCCTGCGCAACGACCTGTGAGGACGAACGACATGAAACCATCCCTCCGTTCGTTTCGCATGACCGTCCTTGCCACGGCGCTGGCCTTGTCGTTCGCCACCGCCGGTGTCGCCCAGGAGCGCGCGCGTCTGTTGCCGGCGCAACCGGGCGATCTGGTCACGGCGCAGATCGTGGCGACGGGCCGCATCGCGGCGCCCGATCTGGAGCGCGCACCCGTCCAGTTCTTCCACCCGCTGGCGGCCGATGAATTGATATCTGCCCAGCATGAGCCGTTCACGGCCGACAGCCGCGAATACTGGCAGCAGGTCGATGGTGGACAACTTCGCGCAGGTTACGCCCTGGCGCTGACATCGCCGGGCGCCGTGGTGATGATCAGCCCCGGCATCGATGCACGCCCGCTGGATCGCCAGCAGTTGACAGTGTCCAGCGGTGGCCGCCAGTTCGATGCGGATGCCGCGACGGAGACGCTGGCCGACGCGGATGCCCTGCGGCAGGCGGGGATGGACGTGAATGCCGGCACGATCGCCTTCAGACTGCGTCCGGGTCACGAGGCCGACGCCCGTGTGCATCTGGCCGGCGCGGAAGGCCGCTATGTACTGCACGTGCTGGAACCACGGAGTCGTGATGTGCTGCACGCGCAGGCGACTGCCGATGTGATCCATGCCGGTGGCGAACTTGGCGTTCAAGTCAGGCTTGACGGGGGTGCGGCCATCGATTCCATCACCGGCGTGCTGGTTTCGCCGGACGGTTCGGCGTACGACCTGCAGTTCGCGACTGCCGACCGCAAGACGCCGGCCGAGCGACTTGGCAGCGTGCGTGCGCCGGCGCAGGTGACTGGCCAACCCGGCCTCTGGGACCTGCGTGTCTCTGTCGCCGGCAATGACGGTACGCGTGCCTTCCAGCGCGACGTGAGGACGGCGGTCGCCGTCGTCGCCCCCACGGCAAGACTGGATGGTTCGGCATCGGTGCATGTGATGCGCACGGGTGGCATGGACACGCGCTTCGGCGTCGAGGTCGGTACGGCCGGACGCTACGAGGTGCGCGCCGTGATGTATGCGACCAGCGCGAAGCACGGTGGCATGGTGCCCGTCGGCGTGTCCTATTCGGCGGCCTGGCTGGAGCCGGGTGCGCAGGGTCTCACCCTGAACTGGCCGGGCACTGTGCTGGGCGAGTTCTCGGCGCCGTATGCGATCCGTGACCTGCGACTGACCGACCAGGCAGGCATTGCCATCCTGGAGCGTCGCGCCGAGGCACTGATCATCCCGTAATGCAATCGCCCGCCGCTGCGATGGGCAGCGGCGGGCAAGTTCTCCCTGCGACCAAGGCCGGCCAGCGCGCGTTGATCTTCTCGAGGGAGTTGGAGTGGAACGCCATCGTTCCCGCGGCCACGGGTCGCTGCCCTGTTTGAAGCCGATGTCGAAGCTGCACACGGCTTCCGCCGCCACGGGTTCATGGCGGATGTTGAAGCGGTTGCCCGAACGCTCGCCAACGGTGCCGGGTTCGCAATAGTTCGGTTTGCGGAATCCGCTTCCGGAGCTATTCGACCGTTGCAGCGGATCCGCCAGCGTGCACGTGAATCCAGGGTCGAAGACGCCATCGCGCTACAGGTGCACGCTGGTGTGGCTGATCGTTGGCGTCTGCTCGACGTCGATACGGCCGAAGCGCAGGTCGAACAGGACATCGAGACCTGCGACAGTAAGCCAGTCATCGGCGGAGAGCAGCCCCCATCATTCCAGGGTCGGGCCATGGGCCGCGCGGGGGGCGCGCGCTGACAGCGCCGGCATTCAAAGGGTCCGGTGGCGGAAGCGGATGCCGCAGTCGCGGTGCACCCCCTCGGCTCCGGCGCCGGGCCAGGTAGTGGCGTGACCGGGATCTTGCCGCGGTGCACGGAAATGACGCGCAACGTCCGGTCGAGGGACTCGGTGTCGCGGTGGCTGCAGCCGATAGCGGTCGCGCTGAGGTCATCGATAGAGGTGGAGGTCGACATTCGTGGCGGTCTGCCCGCGGAAGTGGATGTCGACAGCGTCGGACAACCGCCTTGAACCGCAGCAGCGGCAGTACGGCTTGCCGAGGCGGCGTTCCTGCTGTTGTACCAGCACCCGGGACAGGGTCATGACCGGTCAACATCCGCAACCGAGCATCAGGGCGAGGGCCGCCTTCGGTACGCGTGATGTCCTGACCTTCCGGTGGTTCCAAACAGCGCTGTGTCAGCACGATGAACGGCAGGCGGTCGCTACGGCCGGCGCGCCGCGTGTTGGTGTCCGGTCAGCGGATGTCGGCCTGCATGGCCCGTGGTGGGCCTGGAAATGAAAAGAGGCGGGGCCATGGCCCCGCCTCTCAGGTTGAAGCGTTCAACTGC
>CAZYHP010000162.1:0-4208 GCA_964647135.1 uncultured Rhodanobacteraceae bacterium | reverse complement strand
ACCTCCGACCTACTGATTACGAATCAGTTGCTCTACCAACTGAGCTACAACGGCATTGGGCCCGCGATTATACGGAGGTCGGGCGCCGGCAACAATCCTCCCCGATGCGGCCGGAATCCCAAGCCGACCGGGCATCCCTTCAGACGGCTGCCGGCAAGGGTAGTCGCGCTGCCTGCTGTCTGCGCGTTGGCGAGCTGTCGCCCTGGCAACATCGCGTGCCCCCGCCGTGGGAGAACTGGGCCGCTGGAAGTCCATTCCGGCGGCGTGAGCGCATGCCTGGCGGACGCTGCGGCCCCTGGCTGCCTCAGTTGACGCGCCGACGCTCGTGCGAGGGCGCCAGCCGAAGCTGCTCACGGTACTTCGCCACGGTTCGGCGGGCGACATTCAGGCCGCGCTGTTTCAACAGGACGGCAATGGCCTGGTCCGACAGGGGCTTGGCCGGATTCTCGCCGGCAATCAGTTCGCCGATGACCGCACGAACGGCGGTCGCGGCGGCGTCGCCGTCGTCGCCGGCGTAACCGGTGGAGAAGAAATGGCGCAGCTCATAGACGCCGCGCGGTGTATGCAGGTACTTGCGCGCGACCGTGCGCGAGATGGTCGACTCGTGAAGGCCGAGCTTCGCCGCGATGTCCTTGAGCATGAGCGGGCGCATGGCCTGTGGGCCGTTGTCGAGGAAATCACGTTGCGCTTCGACGATGGCACTGGCGACCCGGAACAGCGTGTCCTGGCGCTGCTGCAGGGCACGCAGCAGCCAGCGCGCCTCCTGCAGGCAACCCCGTAGATAGCCGCGGGCCTCGCGGCCCGCTTCACGGGCCATGCGCAGGTAATCGCGGTTGATACGCAGCTGTCCCTGTGCGTCGCCAGGCAAGGCCACGCGCCAGGTGTCGCCATCACGCAGGGCGTAGGCATCGGGCTGGATGTATTCCGGCGCGGTTGCATCGAATCGCGCGCCCGGCTTCGGGTCAAGCGAGCGGATCAACGACAGGCCGGCATCGATGTCGTCGGGCTCCACGCCAAGCAGGCGGGCCAGCTGCGTCCGGTCACTGCGCGGCAGTTGTTCGAGATGGGCGTCGACGAGCTGCCGGGCAACGGGCAATCCGTGCGTGTTCTCGGGATCAAGAAGGTCAAGTTGGACCAGCAGGCAATCACGCAGGTCGCGACTGGCGACACCGTGCGGATCGAACCGCTGCAGCCGGTGTCGGACGGCTTCGATCTCGTCGTGTTCAACGACAAAGGTCGGCAAGAGGGTCTGGGCGATCTCGGGCAGGTCGACGCGCAGGTAGCCGTCCGGTTCCAGCGCTTCGATCAGCGCGACGGCTATGGCCTGGTCGCGGGGACTGGCGGGCGTGAGCTGCAATTGCCAGAGCAGATGATCGGCCAATCCGCCCTCCGGGGCCTGTGCCCAGTCGATCGGGTCGTTGTCCGAATCGCTGCCGCTGCCGCGTGGCCACTCGGTGTCCGGCAGTTCAGGGCTGTAGTCCAGGTCTGCGACGTAATCGTCCTCGCCACCGACTTCGCGTTCCTCGCGCACTTCGGTGGTTGTTTCGGTCGTCTCGCGGCTGGGTTCCGGGCCGGCATGGCCCTCGTCGGGCATGGCCTGCTCGGGTTCCTCCAGTTCGAGGACAGGATTGCTTTCCATCTGCTCGCGCAGTTCGACTTCGAGCTCGGCCTGGGAAAGCTGCAGCAGCTTGAGTGCCTGCCGGAGTTGCGGGCTGAGGCGCAGTTGCTGGGTCAGGCGAAGTTCGAGGCTGGCGCGCATGGTTCAGCCACTCCTCGACATCGAGCCGCGGATTCCGACACTGATGCGGGCGCGCAGGTCCGAGGTCATAGCCGGAACTCGTGGCCGAGGTAGATCTCGCGTACCTCGCGGTTTGCCAGGATGTCCGCCGGACTGCCTTCCGCCAGGACTTCGCCGTTGTTGAGGATGTAGGCGCGGTCGGTGAGGCTTAGGGTTTCGCGGACGTTGTGGTCGGTGATCAGGATGCCGATGCCGCGCGATTTGAGGTGTCGGACGATGCGCTGGATGTCCAGCACCGAGATCGGATCGACACCGGCGAATGGTTCGTCAAGCAGGATGAAGCGCGGCTTGCCGGCGAGGGCGCGTGCGATCTCGACACGGCGCCGCTCGCCGCCGGACAGGCTGATGCCGAGATTTTCGCGCAGATGTGCGATTTGCAGTTCTTCGAGCAGGTCGTCGAGCAGGTCGGCACGACTCCGCGCATCGAGATCTTCACGCAGTTCGAGGATCGACAGCAGGTTGTCGGCAACGGTCATCCGACGGAACACCGATGGCTCCTGCGGCAGGTAGCCGATGCCGCGTTGCGCGCGTTCATGCATCGGTTGTCGCGTGATGTCTTCACCGTCGAGACGGATGTTGCCGGCATCGGAGGGAACCAGGCCGACGATCATGTAGAAACAGGTCGTCTTGCCGGCGCCGTTCGGCCCGAGCAGGCCGACCACTTCGCCCTCGGCGACGTGCATGCCGAAATTGCGGACGACGTCGCGGGCCTTGTAGCGTTTCCGCAGGCCTTGTGCGCTGAGCATCAGTCCGTTTCGCCTTCGGCAGCCGGCGCCCTGGGCGGAATGACGAACCGGACACGACCGTCCTCGCCGCTGGACTGGCCCTGGACGCGCCCGCGGGCGATGTCATAGCTGACCCGCTCGCCGGTCAAGGTGCCACGGGGATCTTCAATACGAACGCCGCCGGTCATTACCACCGTGTTGCTGGCGCGGTCGAAATCGATACGCGCGGCGCGGGCGCGCATGTAGCCGGCGCCATTGTCGAGCGCCTGTTCGAGACGGGCCGGCGTGCCCTGCAACACCACACGGGCCACTTCCTCGCCGCCATTGGGTTGGTGCACTTCGCCGCGGTCCGCCTGGATGAGCAGGCTGCCCTGGCGGATTTCCACCTTGCCGATCAGCGTATGCATGCCGGATTCCAGGTCGGTATCCGACCCTTGTGCCGTGATTTCCATCGGCTGGTTGCGGTCGCTCTCCAGCGCCAGCGCAGACCACGAGGGCAGCGTCAGCGCCAGAAGCAGGGCGAATTCAGTGCGGCGGCGAATGCAGATTGAAGTCATCGAGTTGCAACCGCGAAGTCGTGAAATCGGCACGCAGGCCGGAAGCCCGCAGTATAGACGCGCCCTGCAGGAGGGTCACCGGTGCGTCGGTCTGCGCCCGCTGTTCTTCCGGGAAAGCGGTGAGGTAATCGGTACGGATATCGATCGGACGCGGATCGTCCGGAAAGCTGTAGAAACGCACGCCGCCCTGCAGTTCCAGGCGCTCGCCGTTGGCCTCGATGCGGCTGTTCTCGGCCTTCGCCTGCCACTGCGGCAGGCCTTCGCGGAGGATGACCATTTCCGGTTGCCGGACCATGAAGTGGCCGTCGCCACCGTGCCGGTCCATGCGCGGCGAGGCGACATCCAGGGACAGCTGTCCGTTTTCCTTGAAGACCTTCAATTCGAACTGGTCGAGGCTGTATTCCGGTCGCAAGGGGCCGATGAACGGCGGTGCCTCCGGCTCCGGCTGGAACAGCCAAAGCAGCCACTGCGTCGCGGCGGCGAAACCGGCAACCGCGGCAAACGCCAGCCAGGTCCGCCGCTCAGCCATGCCCGAAACGCTGCCCGATGTCGGCGAGTCGCCCCTGCGCGTGCAGGATCAGGTCGGCGACTTCGCGCACGGCACCAGCGCCGCCTTGCGCGCGCGTAAGGTAATGGCAGTGCCGATGCAGGAAGGGATGGGCATTCGCGACACCGATCGCCAGGCCGGCGCGCTTGAGCACTGGCAGGTCCGGCAGGTCGTCGCCGGTATAGGACGCCTGTTCCGGCGACAGCTTCAGGGCCGCCAGGATGCGCTGGAAGCAGGCGAGCTTGTCACCCTGGTCCTGGTACACCAGCTCGATGCCCAGTTCGGCAGCGCGTCGACTCACCACCGGACTGAAGCGCGCGGTGATGATGGCGACACGGATGCCCGCTTCGCCCAGCAACTTCATGCCGAGGCCGTCCTGGACGTGGAACGCCTTGTATTCGCGACCGTCGTCCGTGAACCACAGGCGACCATCGGTGAACACGCCATCGATGTCGAAGGCCGCCAACCTGACTTTCGCCGCCTGTTTGAGGACGCGTTCGGGAACCTGTTCCAGTTCGGGCCACATGCGAATACGTGCTCGCTGCATCGGGAAACCGGGATGTTAGCAAGACCCGTGCCCT
>CAZYHP010000161.1:0-4259 GCA_964647135.1 uncultured Rhodanobacteraceae bacterium | reverse complement strand
TGCACGAAGCCGCCCTGTCGGTCGACAAGCGCGCCATCCACAAGGGCAACTGAGCCCGGGCGGCGCGACCTGCGCCGCTCCGCAACATCCGACGGCGCGTGGCGAAAGCCCGCGCCGTCTGCATTTCCGACAGCCTTCCACAGCAACGGTTGTTGCAGACGCACACACGTCATGCCCGAACGTACAAGGGGCAGCCGGCAGCGTTGCCGCTAGGGTGGCCGCGGATCGACGGGATCCGCATACGGGAGGATGCAATGTCCATGTCCCTGCCTCGCCTGGCACTGATCGGCCTGGCGATCATCTGTTCACTTCTGCCGTCGCTCGCGAGGGCACAGGCCTGTCGCGACGCGGTGGTCCTGGTGCATGGCAACAGTGGTGCGCCAGCCGACTTCAACGGCACCTACAACGCCCTGCTGGCCAACGGTTACAGCGCCAGCCAGATCCTGCGGCCGAGCTGGGGCAACAAGTGGTGTCCTGCGTGCAACGATCACAACGGCAGCGAGGAAACGCCGGTGCTCAATGCGATGGTCGAGGCGCTGGCGCGTTCCTGCACCGGTCGCATCGACGTCATCGGCCATTCCATGGGCGCGACGCTGGCGGCGCATGAGATCCGCAAGTACGGGCTGAAGAACCAGGTCGATGCCTTCATCGGCATTGCCGGTGCCTTCCGCGGCCTGCGCTCCTGCGGCAGCTACCCTTTCAACGTGATGACCAGCACGTGCGGGAGCTGGGGCCTGTCGATCTCCAGTCCGCTGCTGGACAGCCTTTGGGGCCATCGCTTCGGCAGTCGCGTCTATTCGTTCAAGTCCTGGATCGACCAGATCGTCTGCTACGGCGGAGTCTGCACGGTCGGCGGCGTGCACGCTTCGCAGATTCCGGCCGAGGACGCGTCTTACACCTGGAGCCTCGGCCACTTCGGCCTGCTCGAATACACCGCGGCGCAACAGGTGGCGCTGATCCAGTAGCCCAGACGGGCGCTTGTCGGACGCCTAGCGCGTCGTGCGGCTCGCGCCCATCAGTTCGGCGGGTGCGAAGCTGTCGGCGCGCGCCAGTGGCCAGAAATGCTGGAAGACGGGATGATCGCTGACGCGCCCGTCCAGCAGCTCGCCCGGCTCGAGCCAGGCGTAGTTGCGCGCCATCGAGCGCACCTGGAAGGGCGACAGCCGCCGGATGATGTGTTCCGGTCCCAGTTCCGCCGGATGGTGCAGGCCGGCGGCTTCCATCAGTTCCTTCAGCGCGACCATCGTGTTGTGGTGGAAGCGGTGCACGCGGGTCGCCTTGTCGGGCACGTCCAGTGCACGCTGGCGAAGGGGATCCTGCGTGGCGACGCCGGTCGGACACTTGCCGGTATGGCAGCTTTGCGACTGGATGCAACCCAGGGCGAACATGAAACCGCGCGCGGCATTGCACCAGTCCGCGCCCAGCGCCAGCGCGCGCGCGAGATCAAAGGCGGTGACGATCTTGCCGGCCACGGCGATGCGGATACGGTCGCGCAACCCACAGCCAACCAGCGTGTTGTGCACCAGGATCAGCGCCTCGCGCATCGGCACGCCGACATGGTCGGTGAACTCCAGTGGCGCCGCGCCGGTCCCGCCTTCTCCGCCATCGACAACGATGAAGTCCGGCAGCAGGTCGGTTTCCAGCATCGCCTTGGCGATGGCGAACCATTCCCAGGGATGGCCGATGGCGAGCTTGAAGCCGGTCGGCTTGCCGCCTGACAGGTCACGCAGGTGCGCGATGAACTCCAGCAGGCCGGTCGGTGTCGAGAAACTCGAATGCGCCGCCGGCGACAGGCAGTCGACACCGACGGGCACGCCGCGCGCCTCGGCGATTTCCGCCGTCACCTTCGGACCGGGCAGGATGCCGCCCTGCCCCGGCTTCGCGCCTTGGCTCAGTTTCAGCTCGATCATCTTCACCTGCGGCTCGCGCGCCTGGACGCGGAAACGCTCGGCATCGAAGCGTCCGTCCTCGGTGCGGCAGCCGAAATACCCGGAGCCGATTTCCCAGACCAGGTCACCGCCATGGACGCGGTGGTGCCGCGAGATCGAGCCTTCGCCGGTGTCGTGGTAGAAACCGCCGCGCCGCGCACCCTCGTTGAGCGCCAGGATCGCATTCGCCGACAGCGACCCGAAGCTCATCGCCGAGATGTTGAACACGCTGCAGGAATACGGCTGCTCGCGGTTCGCACCGACGCGGACACGGAAATCGTGGCCGGGAATCTGCGTCGGCTGCAGCGAATGGTTGATCCACTCGTAGTCGGAATCGTAGGTGTTGTACTGCGTTCCGAACGGTCGCTTGTCGAGTTCCTGCTTGGCTCGCTGGTAGACGATGGCCCGCTGTTGCCGCGAGAACGGCAGCTCGTCGTGATCGCCCTCGATCAGGTATTGGCGGATCTCCGGACGGATGCCCTCGAACAGGTAACGGAAATGTCCCAGCAACGGATAGTTGCGCAACACGGCGCGGCGCTTCTGCAGCATGTCGTGGATGCCAAGGCCGACCAGCGCCAGCGACGCCGCCGCCCAGAACCCTGCCGCCCAGTGCCGCGTCGACCACGCCAGCCACACCGCCAGCACGGTCATCACCACCACCAGAACGAAGGCCGCATAGCGGCCGAACACCAGTCCTCGCATCACCCTCTCCGACAGCCGCCGGAAAGCTTAGCAGGCCCCTGCGTGCGATCATGCGCGGCATGGACGTGCGGATCATCGACAGCCATTGCCATCTCGACACGCCCGAGTTCGACAGCGACCGCGAGGCAGCACTGGAACGCGCGCGCGCGGCCGGCGTCGTTGCACAGATCGTGCCCGCGATCGATGCCGCCGGTTGGCCGGCACTGCGTGAACTGTGCCGGCTCCACGGCGACCTGCATCCGGCCTACGGCCTGCATCCGCTGTTCCTGGCGCGGCACCATCCCGACCACCTCGACGCCCTGCGCGCCTGGCTTCAACAGGAGCGTGCCGTCGCGGTCGGCGAATGCGGCCTGGATTTCTGGGTGGAAGGACTGGATCGCGACACCCAGATGCGGTTCTTCGAAGCGCAACTGGAACTGGCGCGCGAGTTCGACCTGCCGGTGATCCTGCATGCACGCAAGGCACTGGACGACGTCACCGCAGCGCTGCGCCGCATCGGCGGCCTGCGTGGCGTCGTGCACAGCTTCTCCGGCAGCCGCGAACAGGCCGAGGCGCTGTGGAAGCTCGGCTTCCACCTCGGCATCGGCGGACCCGTCACCTACCCGCGCGCCAATCGCCTGCGCGGCATCGTCGCCGAGATGCCGATCGAATGGCTGCTGCTGGAAACCGACAGCCCCGACCAGCCGCTGCACAGCATGCAGGGCCGCCGCAACGAGCCTGCCCGCCTTGCGGACGTGCTCGCCACGGTCGCCGAACTTCGCGGCGAATCCTGCGAATCCGTTGCCACGCTTACCCGCCAGAACACGGCAACCCTGTTCCGATTTGAACTACCTGGCTGACGGACTACCAGCCTTCGACGCCATTGGCAAAGATGTAATCGACATCCGCCACTCTGGCCGCCACGTAGACTGACCCATAGCCGGAAAGGTGGGTATCCATCAACGCGTATCCGCTCCGGCTGAGCCACCCATCCGAGGCATGGTTCAGGAACCCGAAGTGGGGAATCGACAGCGTGACGACCTGCGGATACGCCCAACCGCTGGCAACGGGCGCCTGGATCTCGAAGTCCTTGTCGAGAATCCGCACAGGGCGCTGGCCCCGCCGCAGTCGCCATAGCGAGTAATGCGCATCAGGATAGGCCTTGCCCCACAGCACGACATCGCCGCCCTTGAATACACCTGCACGGCCGAGAACGAGATCCCAGGCGCTGCCGCTGTAAGGTGAATAGCCCGGTTCGGTGGAACCTTCAATGGCGATGGGTTCCGGTTTCCCGTCCGCACCGACACGCCAGAAGCCCCAGATGGAACCCGGGCCTGATTCAGCCGCCACGCTGGCCTTGAACACCAGTTCGTTGCCCGCAGCCTGCATGCTGTCCTGCGGAAGTGGAAACCCGGAGAACGGCTTGCCGTGATAGCCGGAGCTGTCCACCCCGCCCAGACCCGTCCGGGCAACCGGCAGGTTGACGCCGTCGATGTGCCGGAAAATGCCTCGACCGGTCCAGGCGCCGGGCGTGGGGTCGGTGACCGTGGCCGCGAAATAGAAACCGCCCCTGCCATCAGGGAAGACTCTGAACTCTATTTGGCTGAATCGCGCCGTCGACGACTCGACCTGTGGCCCCAGGCCGCCAGT
>CAZYHP010000160.1:0-4323 GCA_964647135.1 uncultured Rhodanobacteraceae bacterium | reverse complement strand
CGCGAAGGCGGCCGCACCGTCGGCGCCGGCGTCGTGGCGAAGATCGTCGAGTAACAGTCGGATTACGTCGCCGGCCCCGGCCGGCGACTTCCGGAAGCGTTTTTAGGTATCGCCCAAAGCCTGGAAACTGGTCCCCAAGTCTAGTCTCCAGTTTCCAGCAGGAACCAAGGTTATGGCACAGCAGAAGATCCGCATCAGGTTGAAGGCGTTCGATTACCGCCTGATCGACCGTTCGGCCAGTGAAATCGTCGAGACGGCGAAGCGTACCGGCGCCCAGGTGCGCGGTCCGATTCCGCTGCCGACCAAGAAGGAGCGCTACACGATCCTGGTTTCGCCGCACGTCGACAAGGACGCGCGCGACCAGTACGAAATGCGCACGCACAAGCGCGTCATGGACATCGTTGATCCCAACGACAAGACCGTGGATGCGCTGATGAAGCTCGACCTCGCTGCCGGCGTGGACGTGCAGATCAAGCTGTATTGACGGGATGTCAGTCATGAAAGTCGGAATGGTAGGCCGGAAGGCCGGTATGAGCCGGGTGTTCACTGAAGACGGTCGCTCCGTGCCCGTCACCCTGATCGAGGCGGGCCCTAACCGCATCGTGCAGGTCAAGACCCGTGACACCGATGGCTACAACGCAATCCAGGTTGCCGCAGGCAGCAAGCGCGCCGCGCTGGTCAGCAAGCCGCTGGCCGGGCACTACGCCGCCGCCAAGGTTGAAGCTGGCCGTGGCCTCTGGGAGTTCCGCGTGGCCGATGACGCCATCGGGAACTACGAGGTCGGCGGCGAGCTGAAGGTCGACCTGTTCGAAGTGGGCCAGATGGTGGACGTCGCTGGCGTGACCAAGGGCAAGGGCTTCCAGGGCACCATCAAGCGCTGGGGCTTCACCATGGGCGACGCTACCCACGGTAACTCGCTGTCACATCGTTCACCGGGCTCGATCGGCCAGCGCCAGACGCCGGGCCGCGTGTTCAAGGGCAAGAAGATGTCTGGCCACATGGGCAACGTGCGTCAGTCCATGCAGAACCTCGAGGTGGTCAAGGTCGACGCCGAGCGGGGTCTGATTGCGGTCAAGGGTTCCATTCCGGGTGCGCCCGGTGGTGACGTCATCGTCCGTCCGGCAGCCAAGGCGTAAGGAGTACACGATGGAACTGCAGATTCACGGCGGCGAAAAGCTCGCTGTCTCCGAGGCAATCTGGGGAGAGGCCTTCCGCGAGGACCTCGTCCACCAGGTGGTCGTCGCCTATCGCGCAGGTGGCCGTTCCGGCACCAAGGCGCAGAAGACCCGTTCGGAAGTGTCCGGTACGACCAAGAAGTCGAAGAAGCAGAAGGGCGGCGGCGCGCGTCACGGCGCCCTGACGGCACCGATTTTCGTCGGTGGTGGCCGTGCCTTTGCCGCCAAGCCGCGCAGTTTCGAGCAGAAGGTCAACCGCAAGATGTACCGCGGTGCGCTGCGCTCGATCCTCTCCGAGCTGGTGCGTCAGGATCGCCTGCACGTGGTCAGCGACATCACTGTCGCCGAACCGCGCACCCGGCTCCTGCTGGAAAAGCTCGGCGAGCTGAAGGCGGATCGCGCGCTGATCGTCACCGAGCAGGACGATCTGAACCTGTACCTGGCCGCCCGCAACATTCCGCACGTATACGTGACGGATGCAGGCGCGCTGGATCCGGTCAGCCTGGTGCACGCCCAGCGTGTGTTCATGACCGTTGATTCGGTCAAGAAGATCGAGGAGTGGCTGGCATGAGCAGCAAGAACCGCCTGTACGACATCCTGCGGGCGCCGGTCGTCTCCGAAAAGTCGGCCCGTACGCAGGAGCTGTACAACCAGTATGTGTTCGAGGTGATCCAGGGTGCGTCCAAGGCCGAAGTCAAAGCGGCCGTGGAGCAGATCTTCAGCGTGAAGGTCGACGCCGTTACCGTGGTCAATCTCAAGGGCAAGAACAAGAGCTTCCGGTTCCAGCCGGGACGCCGCAGCGATCGTCGCAAAGCCTACGTGCGACTGGCCGAAGGCCAGAGCATCGACCTGGGTGCGAAGGCCTGATCCGAGGAATACGCCGATGGCACTGATGACACTCAAGCCGACTTCGCCGGGACGCCGCTCCGCTGTGCGCGTCACCTCGCCGGAGTTGCACAAGGGCGGCCCTTACCAGCCGCTGATCCAGCCGCAGTCGAAGACTGGTGGACGCAACAACAATGGCCACATCACAACGCGACATCGTGGTGGTGGTCATAAGCAGCACTACCGCCTGATCGATTTCAAGCGCGACAAGGAAGGAATTCCTGCGCGCGTGGAGCGGATCGAGTATGATCCCAACCGCACGGCGAACATCGCCCTGCTCTGCTACGTCGACGGTGAGCGCCGCTACATCATCGCACCGAAGGGCATCCAGGTCGGCGATCAGCTGCTCTCTGGCACCGACGTGCCGATCAAGGTGGGCAACACGCTGCCGCTGCGCAACATGCCGATCGGTTCTCTCGTGCATTGCGTCGAGATGAAGGCCGGCAAGGGTGCGCAGATCGCGCGCAGCGCCGGCGCTTCGTGTCAGCTGGTTGCACGCGAGCAGGGCTACGCCACGCTTCGCCTGCGTTCCGGTGAAATGCGCAAGGTTCCTGCGGATTGCCGGGCCACGATCGGCGAAGTCGGCAATGCCGAACATGGCCTGCGCAAGCTGGGCAAGGCGGGCGCGAAGCGCTGGCTGGGAATCCGCCCGACCGTTCGCGGCGTGGTGATGAACCCGGTGGATCACCCGCACGGTGGTGGCGAGGGCAGGACTTCTGGTGGTCGCCATCCGGTGACGCCGTGGGGTGTGCCGACCAAGGGTTACAAGACCCGCAAGAACAAGCGTACGACGCAGTTCATCGTGCGTCGTCGGAAGTGATGAGGCTGAACTAGATGGCACGCTCACTCAAGAAGGGCCCGTTTGTCGACCACCACCTGATGTCGAAGGTGGAGTCGGCCCTGGCCAGCAACAGCAAGAAGCCGATCAAGACCTGGTCGCGTCGCTCGATGGTCCTGCCGGAAATGGTGGGTTTCACCATCGCCGTGCACAACGGCAAGCAGCATGTGCCGGTCCTGGTCAACGAGAACATGGTCGGGCACAAGCTCGGCGAGTTTGCGCCGACGAGGACCTTCAAGGGTCACTCCGGCGACAAGAAGTCGAAGTAAGGGAGAGCAGCGATGGAAGCCAGAGCGATTCTGCGCGGCGCGCGCATTTCCCCCCAGAAGGCCCGCCTGGTCGCAGACCAGGTGCGAGGCCTGCCGGTGGGCCGTGCGACCGACCTGCTCGCGTTCAGCCCGAAAAAGGGTGCGCACCTGATCAAGAAGCTGCTGTTGTCGGCGATCTCCAATGCCGAGAACAACGAAGGCGCCGATGTCGACGAACTGAAGGTCGCCAGCATCTTCGTCGACGAAGGTCCGCGCCTGAAGCGCTTCGGCGCCCGTGCCAAGGGCCGCGGCACCCGCATCATCAAGCGCACCAGCCACATCACTGTGGTCGTCGGCGACAACTGAGGACGTTACGATGGGTCACAAGGTACATCCGATCGGTATCCGCCTTGGCATCGCCAAGGACTGGAACTCCAAGTGGTACGCCGGCAAGAAGGAATTCGCCGGATACCTGGCCGCCGATCTGCGCGTGCGCGAGATGCTGCTGAAGGACGAGCGCCTCAAGGACGCCGACATCAGCCGGATCCAGATCGAACGCCCGGCCAAGACGGCCCGCATCACCATCCACACGGCGCGTCCGGGTGTGGTGATCGGAAAGAAGGGCGAAGACATCGAGCGCCTGCGCAAGAAGGCCACCAGCGTCATGGGCGTGCCCACCCACATCAACGTGGTGGAAGTGCGTCGACCGGAGCTGGATGCGCAGCTGATCGCGAAGTCGATCGCTGGTCAGCTCGAGCGCCGCATCATGTTCCGTCGCGCCATGAAGCGTGCCGTCGGCAACGCCATGCGCCTGGGTTCCCTCGGAATCAAGGTCAATGTCGCCGGTCGTCTGAACGGCGCGGAAATCGCGCGTTCGGAGTGGTACCGCGAGGGTCGCGTGCCGCTGCACACGCTGCGCGCCGACGTCGACTACGGCTTCGCCGAGGCCAGGACGACCTACGGGATCATCGGCATCAAGACCTGGATCTACAAGGGCGAGATCTTCGACTTCGCCCAGGTCGGCCAGGAGAAGCAGGACGATTCGCCGCGTGGCGAGCGTGGCGACCGCGGTGACCGCGAACGCCCGCGTGGCCCGCGCCGTGATCGCGAGGCGAGGGACTGATCATGCTGCAACCCAAGCGAACCAAGTACCGCAAGATGCACAAGGGCCGCAACG
>CAZYHP010000159.1:0-4510 GCA_964647135.1 uncultured Rhodanobacteraceae bacterium | reverse complement strand
CGCGAAGGCGGCCGCACCGTCGGCGCCGGCGTCGTGGCGAAGATCGTCGAGTAACCGCTGCATGCGGTGGTCCGGATTGGCGAGGCCGGTCCGGACAGTGACAGCAAAGGCGGGTCCGAAAGGGCTCGCCGAATGCGTTTGAGGACAACGTACGCCAGTAGCTCAATTGGCAGAGCAGCGGTCTCCAAAACCGCAGGTTGGGGGTTCGAGTCCCTCCTGGCGTGCCACTGACAAAGGACAGACGACGGCGAGCAGCAGGTTGGACGATGACAGGATGACGCGACCAAGCGCAGCGCTCCTGGACCAGTCCGATCCGTGTCTGCCACCGTCCACTCAAGCATGAACGGCAAGGTTGAACAACAAAGCACCGGTTCGTCGCTGGATACGGTCAAGCTGCTCGCGGCCCTGCTGATCCTCGTGGCGGGTGTCGTGGGCTACTACTGGTTCGCGGAAACGGGGCACTTCGCTGTCCGGTTCGCTGGCCTGGTCGTGTGCCTGGTGGTGGCGGGCCTGATCGCCGCGTTCACCGGCCCAGGCCGGACGCTGGTCGGATTCTTCGGCGAGACGCGCTTCGAGCTGCGCAAGGTCGTCTGGCCAACGCGCCAGGAAACGGTGCAGACCACCATCATGGTGTTGATCGTCGTGCTCATCGTTTCGATCCTCCTGTGGCTGATCGACATGCTGCTGGCCTGGATTGTCCGCGGGCTGGTGGGAGTCTGAGCATGGCCAAGCGCTGGTACGTCGTACATGCCTATTCGGGCTTCGAGAAGTCGGTGGCGCAGACCCTGCGCGAGCGCATCGTCCGGAATGGCATGGAAGACCGCTTTGGCGAGGTCCTGGTGCCGACCGAAGAAGTGATCGAAATGCGCGGTGGCCAGAAGCGCAAGAGCGAGCGCAAGTTCTTTCCCGGCTACGTGCTGGTCCAGATCGAGACCCACGAAGACGGCAACAGCAAGCGCATCGACGACGAAAGCTGGCATCTGGTCAAGGAGACGCCGAAGGTGATGGGCTTCATCGGCGGAACCGCCGACCGCCCGGTGCCGATCAGCGATCGCGAAGCCGACAACATCCTTCGCCGGGTCAAGGAAGGCACCGACAAGCCGAAGCCCAAGGTGCTGTTCGAGCCCGGTGAGATGGTGCGGGTCATCGATGGCCCGTTCAACGATTTCAACGGCGTGGTTGAGGAAGTCAACTACGACAAGAGCCGCCTTCGCGTGGCTGTCCTGATTTTCGGGCGCTCCACACCGGTCGAACTCGAGTTCGCCCAGGTCGAGAAAGCCTGAGAAGGCCGGGGCCGGAAGGTCCCGAATGTAAACCGACGGGGAGCCAGTGAACCCTGGCGCTTGAACCCGAGGAGCAGAGAACAATGGCAAAGAAGATAACGGGTTACATCAAGCTGCAGATCAAGGCCGGTCAGGCCAATCCCAGTCCGCCGGTCGGTCCGGCGCTGGGTCAGCGCGGCGTGAACATCATGGAGTTCTGCAAGGCGTTCAATGCCGCCACGCAGAAGCTGGAGCCGGGCCTGCCGACGCCGGTGATCATTACGGTTTACTCCGACCGCAGCTTCACCTTCGTCACCAAGACCACGCCGGCGACCGTGCTGCTGAAGAAGGCCGTCGGTATCCAGAGCGGCTCGCCGAAGCCGAATTCGCAGAAGGTGGGCAAGGTGACCCGCGCCCAGCTGGAAGACATCGCCAAGGCCAAGGAGCCGGATCTCACGGCGGCTGATCTGGACGCAGCGGTGCGCACCATTGCCGGTAGCGCGCGCAGCATGGGCTTGACGGTGGAGGGCTGAGGTCATGGCAAAGCAGACGAAGCGTTTCAAGGCAATGTCGTCCCTGGTCGACCCGACCAGGACCTATTCCATCGAAGAAGCGCTGAAGATCCTCAAGGACAACAGCAAGGTGAAGTTCGTCGAGTCCATCGACGTGGCTGTTCGCCTGGGCATCGACCCGCGCAAGTCCGACCAGGTGGTCCGTGGTTCTTCGGTGCTGCCGAACGGCACCGGCAAGACCGTGCGCGTCGCCGTGTTCGCACAGGGGCCGAAGGCCGAGGAGGCCCGCGCTGCCGGCGCCGAGGCAGTCGGCATGGACGACCTGGCCGAGCAGATGCAGAACGGTGACCTGAACTACGGTGTCGTCATCGCCACGCCGGATGCCATGCGCGTCGTCGGCAAGCTCGGCACCCTGCTGGGACCGCGTGGCCTGATGCCCAACCCGAAGACCAACACCGTCACCATGGATGTGGCGCAGGCGGTCAAGAATGCCAAGGGTGGTCAGGTCCGCTTCCGCGCCGACAAGGGCGGCATCGTCCACAGCACCATCGGCAAGGCCAGCTTCGAGCTCGAAGCCCTGAAGGAAAACCTGAATTCGCTGCTCGCCGACCTGGTCAAGGCCAAGCCGTCCGCTGCGAAGGGCCAGTACCTTCAGAAGGTCTACGTCTCGAGCACGATGGGCCTGGGTATCGGCGTCGATCCCTCGACGCTGTCGGTCGCCGGCAACAAGTAAGAGGTTTTCAATCCGGCCAGGAAGGCCGGGTTCCGGTCAAGGAAGACCGTGTTTGAGGGCTGCCAACCCGTCCCGGTGTGACACCGCAAGGTGAGGAACGGGAAGGCGAGCCGTCAAAGACCGCAGGTCCCGTCGTGGTCGGTACAGACCACGACAGGGTAATCGGGCAACCGGCCTGCGTAGATGGTGCTGCCCTCGTCCCGCTACTCAAGTGCAGGAGATCGCCTGCCTTTGCGTAGCGGGATGATGGCCACCACCCTGATGCCGAAAGGCATCGACGGATCGCAAGGATGCGATCCGGTCACCGCGGAACGCATGGTGCGTTCCGCCTGCAGGTTCGGAGTCGATATGGCACTAAATCTTGCTCAGAAGAAAGAGCTGGTAGCCGAACTCGCGGAAGTGGCGGCCAATGCGTACTCCCTGGTCGCGGCCGATTACATCGGTCTGTCCGTCGCGCAGCTCACCGAGCTGCGTTCGAAGGCCCGTCAGGGCGGCGTGTACCTCAAGGTGGCAAAAAACACCCTGGTGCGCCGCGCTGTCGATGGCACGGAATATCAGTGCGTCGCCGACGCGCTGACCGGTCCGCTGCTGTACGCCTTCTCGAAGGACGATCCCGGTGCAGCCGGTCGCCTGATCAAGGATTTCGCCAAGGCGAATGAAAAGCTGAAGCCGCGTCTCGTCGCGGTCGGTGGACAGATGTATCCAGCCTCCCATGTGGAGCAGCTGGCGTCCCTGCCGACCCTGGAGCAGGCACTGGGCATGCTGGCCGGCGTCATGATCGCCCCGGTCATCAAGTTCGTGCGCACGCTCAACGAGCCGGTGGCCCAGACCGCGCGCGTCGTCAACGCCGTGGCCGAGGCCAGGAAAGCTGCCTGATCCGCGTTTTCGCAATCAATCATCCCGTAACGTTTTTTGAGGTAAAGCAATCATGGCCGTTAGCAAGGAAGATATCCTGGAAGCCATCGCCACCATGTCCGTCATGGACGTGGTCGAGCTGGTCAAGATGATGGAAGACAAGTTCGGCGTGTCCGCCGCCGCTCCGGTCGCCGTGGCTGCTGCCCCGGCCGCTGGCGCTGCTGCCGCCGTCGAAGAGCAGACCGAGTTCACCGTCGTGCTGAAGTCGGCCGGCGAGAAGAAGGTCGAAGTCATCAAGGCCGTCCGCGCCATCACCGGCCTGGGCCTGAAGGAAGCCAAGGACCTGGTCGAAGCGACCGGTACGGTGAAGGAAGCTGTCAGCAAGGAAGACGCTGACAAGTTCAAGAAGGAGCTGGAAGCCGCTGGCGCGACTGTCGAGCTCAAGTAATCGACCGTTGCGTCGCTGGTTTCACAGCGACCGGTTCAGCCTGGGGGCGAAAGCCCCCGGGCTTTTCCTGCTTTCAGGGAATGCCACATCGACGAAAAGCCAGACCTGAGTCGCGATCCTGATCCGATGCGCCTGCCGCGGCACCCCTTCGGCACGTCCATCGATCCGCCATTCACGTCTGACCTTTCTTTATCCAGTCGCCGGCGATGTCCGTTGGCGACAGCCACAGCGAGGCGGTTCCAATGACCACCACACAGTACTCCTTCACCGAGAAGAAGCGCATCCGCCGGGATTTCGGCAAGCAGCGTTCGATCCTCAAGGTGCCTTTCCTGCTGGCCACCCAGGTGGACTCCTACCGCGAGTTCCTGCAACTGGATCGTTCGTCGGGCGAGCGCAACGACATCGGGCTGCATGCCGCGCTGAAGTCGATCTTCCCGATCGTCAGCTACAGCGGCAACGCCGCCCTGGAGTACGTGAGCTACAAGCTGGGTGAGCCGGCATTCGACGAGCGCGAGTGCCGTACGCGCGGGCTGAGCTATGGCGCGCCATTGCGCGTGCTCGTCCGCCTGGTGATCTATGACAAGGATTCCCCGGCCAGCAACAAGGCGATCAAGTATGTGAAGGAGCAGGAGGTCTACATGGGCGAATTGCCGCTCATGACCGACACCGGCACCTTCATCATCAACGGTACCGAGCGCGT
>CAZYHP010000158.1:0-4551 GCA_964647135.1 uncultured Rhodanobacteraceae bacterium | reverse complement strand
GACATCAGGAACTGGAGCAGCAACCAGAAGAACTCCGGCTGCCTGCCGCCCGAGCGGGCGTGGCTGAATGGCCTCATCGCGGATGAGCATGGCGATGGTTCGCCGCAACCCTCGGACGGCTGGAAGGACAGCTTCCGGGAGCTGCGCCCCGATGCCGTCGAATACACCTGGTGGAGCAACCGCGGCGGCGCCCGCGCCAACAATGTCGGATGGCGCATCGACTACCAGCTTGTCACGCCGGCATTGGCCAGCCGGCTGCGCGACTGTGCCGTGCAGCGCGAGCCGCGTTTCTCCGATCACGCACCCTACACGGTCGATTTCGCGTGAGTGCCGCAGCCACCTGGCGCGACCGGCTGCCCGCCGGCCTGCGTCCCTACACGGAACGCGAGCCGCTGGCGGCCTTGATGCTGGGCATCTCGTCGGGCTTTCCCTACGCCATGATCGGCGCAACCCTGACCACACGGCTGGCGCAGGACGGCATCGACAAGAAAAGTGTCACCGCGTTTTCGCTGGCGTTCCTCGTCTACAACTTCAAGTTCCTGTGGGCGCCGCTGATCGACTCGTTGCGCCTGCCGGTAATCGGCAGGCTGGGGCAACGCGTCTCCTGGCTGCTGCTCGCCGGCACGATGGTGATCGCGGCTGTCGCCTGGCTGGCCGTCCTTGATCCGAAGGCGAGCCTCTTCATGATGGCCGTGGCGGCGGTGGCGGTCGGCTTTGCGGGCGCCACCTATGACATCGTGATCGACGCCTATCGCATCGAACTGCTGCGGCCGGAGCAGTTGGGAACGGGCTCCGGCATGTCGCAGTACGGCTGGCGCATCGGCTCGGTGGCCGCCGGTTCGCTGGCACTGCTGGTCGCCACCCGGTTCGGCTGGACCGCTGCCTACCTGTTGTGCGCCATGTTTGCACTCCCGGCCATGCTGACCGGCCTGGTCGTCGGCGAGCCGGCGCGGCATGTGGTGGTCGCCGTGCGCCGCGGCTGGCGGCAGGCCTGGCATGCCGTGGTCGGACCCCTGGCGGAATTCCTGCGTCGACGCGGGGCGCTGCTGGTCCTGCTGTTCGTGCTGTTGCACAAGATCGGCGACACGCTGGCCAACCTGACGCTGCGGCTGTTGCTCAACGATCTCGGCTTCAGCAACGACGAGATCGCGACCTGGGATGTGGGCGTTGGTTTCATCGCCATGCTGGCGGGCATTTTCATCGGCGGCATGCTCTACGCGCAGGTCGGCATGAAGCGGTCGGTCCTGCTGGCGCTGACCCTGATGGCGGTCTCCAACCTCAGCTTCGCGTGGCTGGCATGGGTGGGGCATTCGAATGCCCTGCTGGCTTTCACCATCGGCTTCGAAAACCTTGCCAGCGGCATCGGCGGCGTGGTCGTGGTCGCCTATCTGTCGGCGCTGTGCAATCTCGCCTTTACGGCAACCCAGTTCGCCCTGCTGTCAGCGGCGGCCAGCATTGTCGGGCGCCTGCTGACCGGCACGACTGCCGGCGCCCTGATCGAATCGATGGGCTACGTGCAGTTCTACGTGCTGACCACGGTAGTGGCCTTGCCCGGCGTGTTCCTGTACCTGTTCATGCTGAGGGCGGGCCTCATCGACCGTTCACTGGGCGATGCAGGGCGCGTGCCGGCAGATGACCGTCAGGCCGGGTAGATCGCACCGAGAATGCGCGGTCCGGCAGCGCCCGTCACGGCGGGCAGGTTGCCGGGCCGTCCCGCCAGCGTTTCGCGCGCCAGCCACGCGAAGCCCATGGCCTCGACATAGTCCGGGTCGATGCCCAGCGAGCCCGTAGTGGCCAGCGGTGTCGGCGCCAGGTGCCGCGCAAGCGCGGTCATCAGCGCCGGATTGTGGACGCCGCCGCCACAGGCGAAGACCTGTGCCGCGTCTGCCATTTCCCGCTTCAGTGCGGCGGCGACCGTGCGAGCGGTCAATTCCAGCAACGTTGCCTGGACATCGGCAGCCTCGATCGCGCGTCCCGCGAGTTGGCGGTCCAGCCAGCCGAGATTGAAGACTTCGCGACCGGTGCTCTTCGGCGCCGGCAGGCTGAAGTACGGCTCGGCCAGCAGCGCTTCCAGAAGCCTGTCGTTGCACTGGCCCTGCGCGGCAAACTCTCCGTCGCGGTCGAAAGGCTCGCCGCAGTGGCGCAGCGACCATGCGTCAAGCAGGCAGCTGGCGGGGCCGGTGTCGAATCCGCGCACGGTCGCGCCGCTTCCGGCCGGTAGAAGGGTCAGGTTGGCGATGCCGCCCAGGTTGAGGACGGCGCACGGCTCGTCGCCGGCCGCGACCATCGCCGCATGGAAGGCCGGCATGAGCGGGGCGCCCTGGCCGCCCGCAGCGATGTCGCGCCGGCGGAAGTCGGCAATGACCGTGCAGCCGGTGGCCTCGGCAATCCGGCTCGGGTCGCCGATCTGCAAGGTGAAGGGATAGCCGGCGCCAGGTCGGTGCCAGATCGTCTGGCCATGCGAGCCGATGGCCGCGATGGCGGAGCGGCCCACGCCTGCTTCGGCGATCACCCGCTTGGCCGCCGCGGCGAAACACAGGGCCACCTGTGCGTCGAGCGCGCCGAACTGGTCCAATGTCGTGAGGCCTTCGCCCTGTGCCAGATCCAGCAGGGCGTGGCGCAGGGGCGCGGGGTAGGGAAAAGCGGAGGCAGCCACCAGTTGCGCACGCCCGGAGGCGAAATCCACCAGCACGGCGTCGATGGCATCGACGCTGGTCCCGGAAATCAGTCCGACATACAGAGGGCCGGTGGGCATGTCAGGTCACGCTTGCCTGGGCGCGGATCCGCATCGCCAGATGCGGACCCGTGAAAGAGGCGCGGGTGCGCGTGCTGCGGCGATCAGTTGCCCGCCAGCGAGCGGTAGCTTTCCAGCAGTTCCAGCTGTGCGGCGATAGCGGTGGTGTCCTGACGGAACCGTTCCAGCGCACGACCCTTCAGCGGCTCCGGCTTCGGCAACGTCACGGTCAGCGGATCGCGATGGACGCCCTTGATGCGGAATTCGTAGTGAAGATGCGGGCCGCTGGCGAGACCGGTCATGCCGACATAGCCGATCACATCGCCCTGCTGGACCCGGTGGCCAACGCGGGCGTTGCCATTGAATCGCGAAAGGTGGGCGTACAGCGTCGTATGGCCCTGGCCATGGTCGATCACCACGGTGTTTCCGTAACCACCCTGGCGGCCGCGGAACTCGATCCGGCCCGCGCCGGCGGCATAGACCGGCGTGCCCGTGGGCGCTGCATAGTCGACGCCGCGATGTGCGCGGACCCGGTTGAGAATGGGGTGCTTGCGCGCGAGGTTGAAGCGCGAACTGATGCGAGTGAAGTCGACGGGCGTGCGCAGGAAATCCTTGCGCAGGGGCCGACCGTCCTGGTCGTAGTACTCGATCTTGCCGTCGGCGTGTACGTGGCGGAGGGCGACATAGCGGGTGCCGCGATTGATGAAGCTCACCGCCAACACGTCGCCGTCGCGGATCTTCTCGCCATTGTCGTAGACCTGCTCGTAGACGACGTGGAAGCGGTCGCCGATGCGCAGGTCCTGCGCGAAGTCGATGTCATAGCCCAGGACCCGTGCGACCTTGAGCACCATGACGTTGGAAAGGCCTGCCTGGTCGGCCGCACCGAACAGCGATCCCTCAATCTGGCCGGTGGCGCGCTCCACGCGGTACTGCAGCTGCCGCTCAAGGATCTCTTCGCGGACGCCCGCAGGTTCATCGAGGTGCACGAGGACGCGCGACAGCTCCGAGTTGTCGAACATCAACTTGTCCAGGCGCCCCGGCCCGGATGAAAAAAAGGCGACGCGCTTTCCCGGTCGAAGCTTGCTGGCGATTTCCTGGACCTGACGCGCTTCCAGCGCTCGGTTGAGGTCGCGGGCGCTGAAGCCATGACGGACGAACAGACCGCCCAGGGTGTCGCCGGACTCGACGGTCGCGCTCTGCCAGCCATCGGACTCGCCCTGCATCGCAAGATTCAGCGCTTCGTCGGCCGTCAGGGTGGCAACCTCCAGGGCTGCGCGCTCCGGCGCCGGCGGCAGCGCCAGGTTGGCGCTGACCAGGGATACGGCCGCTTCATCGCGCTTGGCGATTGCCAGCTCGGGAAGCACACCCAGTACACAGATGGCCAGCGTGGCGGTGACGCCCAGCGCCAGCCAATGCCTGCGGCGCCATGAAGCCATTGATCGGGTGAGGTGCTTGATGGAAGGGGGTAAGGCGCGCATCCCTGCTCCGGCAGTGACAGCCGACCGTTGCTGGTCGGAGGGTGAATTGACGCGGACGGCCTGCGCGCGGATGTCGGGCGCGCGACGCAACCACCGCTGCCATCCCCCTCGCATCATGCCGTCCGCTCCACAAGACCGGGCAACCTTAGAGGCCCTTTCTCGGCCCCGTCAAACGTTTTCTCGTTCAGAATCCGCCATTTAACCTAACTTTAACGACGCCGTCGCAGGAACGGGTTCAGCCTGCCGTCGATTCCATTCACGAAAGGGCTTGCAGTTGTCCGGCCCTCTACGTAAGATTCGCGCCCCGCTGATCTGGTGCCTGTTGAGGCCGGGTTGGGC
>CAZYHP010000157.1:0-4609 GCA_964647135.1 uncultured Rhodanobacteraceae bacterium | reverse complement strand
GCACCACCGTGCAAACAACACACCGGCATCGTCGCGTGAATGGATGCCGGGCGGCAGCCCGGTGCGGACGCCACCTGCGACGGTTGGAGCCGGGATCCGGAGAGGCTCGCTGTCGGGACGGATGCGGATGCGGACGGTGCCGGATTCAATGCCACCGGTTCGGGCGGCGTAGGGCTGTTCCGGGTCCGGTGCGGTCGACCTTCACGCGCCGTACGCAGGGGCGCGGCAGCGTCAGCGACATCCTCCGTGCAATGACGGGTGCCGCGTTCAGCGCCGCCGCTGCGGGCGTCGAACCGGTGCCGGCTTCTGCGCGTGCAGGATGCGATCGAGCTGGATCCAGTCGACTTCGGGCAGGTTGAGATAGCGATCCATGGCCACCGGCAGCAGGCCGGACGGCACATGGCTCTCGCTGTTCCAGACGAAGGCGACGCCGAACCGGCGGTCGGGCAGGAAGCCGATCATGCCGCGGTAGCCCTGTACGGCGCCGGCATGGAAGATCATCCGTTCGCCGGCGTAGTCCATGATCCGCCAGCCGAGGCCGTAGGAGGCGCTGCGCAGGCGCTGCGTGCGCCAGCCGGTGCCGCGGATCTCATGCGGGGTGTCGACCTGCGGTGTCTGCAGTTCGGCCAACAGTTCCGCTGGAAGCACATCCGGATAGCCGCCCATCTGGGCGATCAGCCACTGGCCAAGATCCTTGGCGGAGGCATTGATGCCGGCTGCCGGGGCGACACGGTAGTAGGTGTCCTTGGGCGTCTCCACCGACAGGCGGCCCGCCTTCAGCACGTGCGGGCGCGCCCAGTTGCGGCTCGCCTCCAGCGCCTCGCGGCCATGCGTGGCGGTCGCCATGCCCAGGGGCGTGAAGAGGCGCTTCTCGACCTGGAAGGCGTAGAAGTTGCCGGTGGTCGCGAACACCATGTCGCCGATCAGGCTGAAGGCGACGTTCTGGTAGCCAAAGCAGTCGCCGACGCCGCAGGTCATGGGAATCGACTGCAGCGTTTCGAGCAGCACCGGATACGGCTCGTTGGCTTCCAGGCGGCGGTCCAGCGTGTTGAAGGGCAGGCCGACGCGATGGCTGAGTACGTCGCGCAGCGTCAAGCGGCTGGTGTCTTCCGGACGCGCGAGGGCCAGCCCGGGCAGCCAGGGATGGACATGCATGTCCCAGTCGAGCACGCCTTCTTGCACGAGTTGCGCGGCCACGGTGGCGGCGAACGCTTTCGACAGGGAGGCGAGCCGGAACACCGTGTCGGCGTCGACCGTGCCCTGGCTGGCGATGTCGGTCACGCCCACGCCCTGCGCCATCACCACCCGACCTTCGTGAACCACCACGCCGGCCAGGCCGGCGACCTGCGGGAGTTCGGCGATGCGCTGCATCAGGTCGCCCAGATCGGCGGCCAGCGACTGCAGGCGCTGCTGCTCCGGCGGCAGGGGCGTCGCCAGCGAAGGTCGCTCCACCAGATCGGGTGCCGCCTGGGCGGGCAAGGCCGCGGTGAGCAGGGAAACGGCTGCGATGACAGGCAGGAAACGCATGGTATTCTTCGGCGCGCGCGGACAACTGGCCGCATCTTAGCCGCAACGGCAAACAATATTCACAGGAGGTCGAGCATGTCCTGGGTCATTCTCGCTGTAATCGTCGGCCTCGTGCTGTGGGCGGTCGGTATCTACAACGGCCTGGTGATGGCGCGCAACGCGTACAAGAACGCGTTCGCGCAGATCGATGTGCAGCTGACGCGTCGCTACGATCTCATCCCCAACCTCGTCGAGATCGCCAAGAAATACATGGCGCACGAGCGCGAGACGCTGGAAGCGGTGATCCAGGCGCGCAACGCGGCGGTCGGCGGCCTCAACCAGGCCAAGGACAATCCGGGTGATCCGGCGGCGATGCAACAGCTCGCCGGCGCCGAAAACCAGCTTTCCGGCGCCCTGGGCCGCCTGTTCGCGCTGTCGGAAGCTTATCCGGATCTGAAAGCCAACCAGAACATGATGCAGCTCAGCGAGGAGCTGACCTCGACCGAGAACAAGGTCGCCTTCGCGCGCCAGGCGTACAACGATGCCGTGATGGACTACAACAACCGGCGCGAGGTGTTCCCGAGCAGTTTCATCGCCAACACCTTCGCCTTCCAGCCGGCCAGTCTGCTGGAAATCGAGAGCGAGGAAATGCGCAAGGCGGTACGCGTGGATTTCGGCTGAGTCCAGCCCACCCGGCGTCCTGACCGGCGATGGCCACGAACTTCTTCGAGCGCCAGCGGCTGGCGCGTCGCGACAGCCAGCGGCTGGTCATCCTGTTCGGTCTGGCCGTCCTCGCAATCGTCGTGGCGGTGACGGCGGTCCTGCTGTTGTTCCTCGGGCTTGGCAACGAAGCGCGTCTTGAAGGCGGCCAGGGCCTGCTGGCCCGCAGCTGGGAGGCCATCGCCTGGACGGCGGCCCTGACGGTCGCCACCATTGCCGGCGCCAGCCTGTTCCGCACCATCCAGCTGCGCGAGGGCGGCGCGGCGGTCGCGCGCAGCCTCGGCGGCACGGAGATCCCCGCGTCCAGTCGCGACCCCCGCCACCAGCGGTTGCGCAATGTCGTCGAGGAAATCGCCATCGCCTCCGGCGTGACGGTGCCGCAGATCTTCGTCCTTGAGCACGAACCCGGCATCAACGCCTTCGCGGCGGGATTGCGGCCGACGGACGCGGCCATCGGCGTCACCCGCGGCGCATTGGACCAGCTCAGCCGCGACGAGCTCCAGGGCGTCATCGCTCACGAGTTCAGCCACGTGCTCAACGGTGACATGCGTTTGAACCTGCGCTTGATCGGCTGGCTGGCCGGCATCACCTTCCTGGCCGTGATCGGCCGCATCCTGATGCGCGCACGGGGCCGCAATGCCGGCGGCATCGTGATGTTCGGCGTCGCGCTGATGGTGATCGGTTCCGTCGGACTGTTCTGCGCCCGCATGATCAAGGCCGGCATCTCGCGCAAGCGCGAGTACCTCGCGGACGCATCGGCGGTGCAGTTCACACGGCAGAACACAGGCCTTGCGGGCGCCCTCAAGAAGATCGCCGCCAACGCCCACGGCTCGACGCTGGAAGCCACAGACGGCGAGGAAGTCAGCCACATGATGTTCGGCGATGGCGTCGGCTATTCGAAACTGTTCGCCACGCATCCACCACTGGAACAGCGCATTCGCGCGCTCGAGCCGGGTTTCAAACTCACCGACCTGACCGCCTGGATACGCCAGCAGAAAAGCGCGGATGTCCAGACGGCTGCCGAAGCCCGTCGTGCGCCGCTGCCGGACCTGGAGTTCACCAACGTACTGGGACCGGCCGGCGCCGCCCTCCCGATGCCGGTGATCATCGCCGGTCTGCCCGCGGCCGCCTCCGCCGCGCTGGCGCCGAACGATATCCTCGACCAGGTCGGCAGCCCGGGCGCCGATGACTACCGCACCGCGGGTCTGCTTCACGATTCGTTGCCGGCCGGCCTCGACGACGCCGCGCACCAGCCAGAGCTGGCGATGCCGGTGCTGGCGGCACTGCTGCTCGCCGAGCCCGGTTCGATCCGGCAGGCGCAGCTGGCAGCCGTGGCCGAGCGATTCGATGCGAGAACGGCACAGCACGCCGAAGCGCTGGCGCGCCTTACCGCCGCGCTGCATCCGATGCAGCGCCTGCCCATCGCCGAGATCGCCTTCTCGGCGCTGCGTCGAATGCCGGCCGGCCACCTGCGCGCCACCGCCGAGGTCGTGCAGGCGCTGGTGGTGGCCGACAGGAACACCAGCCTGTTCGAGTTCTGCCTGGGGTTCGTGCTGCGTCAGCATATCGACGAGGTCCTGTCGCCGCGGGATCACAAGGACGGCCGCAAGTCGCTGCCGGCAATGCAGCCGGCGATCGGGCTGCTGCTGTCCCTGCTGGCGGATGTCGGCCACCGCGGTGATCGCCACGCGGCCGAGCGCGCCTTTGCAGCCGGCCTGGCGGAACTCGGGCAAAGCATCACGCTGAAGTTCGACGTGCCCCTGGACTGGTCGCAGCGCCTGGGTCCGGCCCTGACCGACCTCGACCAGCTCAGTCCCGTCGCCAAGTCGTTGCTGATCGCCGCGATGACCCAGGCGATGGCCCATGACAGCCGCATCGATGTCGCCGAGGCGGAATTGCTGCGTACCACCTGCGCAGCATTGCATTGCCCGCTGCCGCCGTTGCTGCACGAGGCGCGCACCCGCCTGGCCGGTCCGCCCACGGTCGACTGACGCTTCCGCGCCAAACCCCAGCACACCTGCACCGCTTGTGTGCCAGCTTGCACACGCACGCCTGTCAACGGCTGCGGCGAGCGGGGCTGTTGCAGGGTTGGAAGCCGGGTTGTCCTGCCCCGCCCCCGATGCGGCAACGCCGTCGCGGGACTGAAACCGAAGGCGTGTTCCGCCGCGAGGCTGCTTCCGCCCACTCGCGGAATTGCGAGCCCGAATCGCGCCGCAACTCGACGCCAGCACTGACCTGCGCCGCACACCCAACCCCCGTCACGCCCGCGCAGGCGGGCATCCAGTGACTTGGCGAAAAGAAGCACTGGACACCCGCCTGCGCGGGTGTGACGGCGTGATGATGCCGGCATGACGGTGGTCACGGCGTGATGTGTTGACGGCGT
>CAZYHP010000156.1:0-4758 GCA_964647135.1 uncultured Rhodanobacteraceae bacterium | reverse complement strand
GATCTCCCGGACCATGCCGGCCAGAACATCCTCGCCAGTGTCGAGCTTGCCGCCAAGGCCGTTGTACTTGCCCAGGTGCAGATCGTCCTGGCGTGCGTTGCGGTGGATCATCAGCACCTGCCGGTGATCGGGCGACAGCACGTATCCGAGGGTGGCGACGATGGGCGTGTAAGGCATGGCGGGCCGGATCGATGAGCCCATTAGGGTAGCAGGCCCGGCCGACCCGACGCTTCATTCACCGTTACGTAACGGGCGCGTCGACATTCCCGTGTCGCTCCGGATTACTCCGATTCAGAGCATCGGCGCGAAGAGGTTCGCGGTGCGGCAGGCGAGGCGGCGCCAGTAGCCGGCGTTGCGGAACTCGTCGAGACTGATGCGCTCGCTGCGTTCGAAGTCCTGTTCGAGCATCTGCGCGACTTCCAGGCAGAGCTGGGCATCGACACACAGGGCAGAGATCTCGAAGTTGATGAAGATCGAACGGTGGTCGAGGTTTGCGGCGCCGATGATCACGAGGCCGTCGTCCGTGAGGCAGACCTTCTGGTGCATGAAACCATCGGTCCAGCGGTAGACGTGCGCGCCGCAGTTCGCCATGTCGGCCAGGTGCACCTGGCTGGCCAGCTGCACCGCCATGTTGTCGTTTTTCTCCGGTACCAGGATGCGGACGTCGACGCCACGCATCATCGCCAGACGCAGGGCATGGAGGATCGGCTCGGGCGGGACGAAGTAGGGCGTCGCCAACCACAGCCGTTCGCGGGCGTTGTTGATGACGGCCAGCCAGCTCAGCAGGCATTCCGGCTGGGGATCGGAGGGTCCGGTATGCCAGACCAGCACACGTGCGTCGCCGTCCTCTTCCGGCCGGATATGGAACTTGACCGGCGGCAGCTCGTCGGTGGCCCAGAACCAGTCCTTGAAGAACGCGACCTGCGCCTGCGCGGCGGCCGGTCCATCGATGCGCAGGTGGGTGTCGCGCCAGAAGCCGCGCGACGGATACTTGCCGAGATAGTCATCGCCGACATTTACGCCGCCCAGGAAGGCGCAGGTGCCATCGACGACGACGACCTTGCGATGGTTGCGGAAATTGATCTGCAGGCGCACGCCCTTGCGGCCGGGATCGAACGGGAAGCAGGCGATGCCGCAGTCGCGAAGCGGACGCAGGAAGCGCTCGCCCAGGCGGTAGCCGATCTCGTCGTAAAGAAAGCAGACCGTCACGCCAGCACGCGCGCGTTCCATCATCGCTTCCTGGAAGCGGCGGCCGATACCGTCGTCGCGGAAGATGTAGAACTGCACCAGCACGAACTGCCGCGCCTGCGCGATGGCCGACAGCATTTCCTCGAATGCCGCCTCGCCATCGATCAACAGCTGCGTGCGGTTGCCTCGTGCGAAGCCGCCCGCGCCCAGGCGTCTTGCCAACGTGTGCAGCTCGGCAAAACGCTCGTCCGGCAGGTCGAGGTAGCTCTCGACCGTCTCGAACTCGGCCAGGCGTGTCGCGGCGCGCGCCATCACCCGGTTGCGGCGGCCGACATAGCCCTCGAACTTGCTGCGCCCGAAGACCCAGTAGAACGGCAGGGTCAGGAAGGGCATCAACAACAGCGCAAGCACCCACGCCATCGAACCCTGTGCCGTTCGCGAATGCAGCACGGCCCGGGCAGCGCTCGCAAGCGCCAACACGTAGACGGTTATGACGACCAGTGAAACCAGGTGTTCCCGCAACCACTCGGCTATGGCTGCCATGGCGTGTGCCCGAAGGAAGGTCATTCGATCTTAGCAGTGCGCCCTCGTGCCGGGCCGGCAGGGCGGGTGCGGCGTTCAGCGGCGCCGCCCCTCCTTGCCACGCCAGGTCTCGAAGAACGGATGTTCATGTGCCTTGCAGCCGGCTTCCCTTGTCAGCGGATGCGCCGCCGGCCCATTGCAGTGCCAGGCGTGGGCGCCGGACAGAATCGGATGACGACCGGCCTTGCCGTCAAAGAAGTCCAGGCTGTTGTTGCGGTCGCGCTCCAACCAGAAGCGTGCCAATTCGGAGGTGAAGGGGAAGAATTGCCGGAACCAGTACACGGTGCGTTGCCGCGCTTCGGGGTGGTGGACCGTGATCCATTTGAAGCCCTGCATGCCGCGACCGCGCGAGTTGTAGGCGGCGGCGCCATAGCTGTACCGGGTCTCGGACCGGCTATTGGAGCCGATTCGAACGTACTCGCCGACCACGTGCATCGATGATCGGAAGTGGAAGTGCCGTTCGTCGATGTAGCGGTCCGGTGATTCCAGCGCAGGTGCGATATAGAGGTTCCGCACCGGATTGGAGAGGGGATAGTAGGCCCATGAGTGTTCGACCCGCTCGGTATTCCTGATCCGGCCCAGAGCCGGCATATTGCCGTTGCGACGGTTCTCATGATCGACCGAGGCCGGCAAGGCGACACGCGCGCCACAGCCGAAGTCGGGCGGACATGCCGAACGATTGCCATCGGCGTGGCGGAAGCGGCCGTTGCTGATGCCGGCATCGTAGGGTGCGATCAGGTCCTCGAGTCCGTCACCGTCGAGGTCGGCAAAGAAAGAGCGGTTTGCCTGGCCCACCAGACCCGGAATCTCGCGGAGTTCGGCATGGTGTCGACCCGCCGCATCGGTACGGAACCCGACGCTGCCATAGTGGTACAGGCCAAAATCCATGCTCGGATCGACCTCGCCGATTGCGGGGCCACAGAGTGGCTCACCCGTGTCCTGTTCAATACAGAACTCGACCAGCGTGCGCACCGGAAAGACCAGTTCGATGCGGCGATCGCGATCGAGATCGGCGACCAGGGTGGCGGCACGCGCGGCGGGGGTGCGCACGTCACGGACCCCTGTCGATTGGGCGGGGAGGAAATGCAGGTCGGCATTCACCTGCACATGCCATATGTCGTCGTCCGTAAAGACGATATCCAGCATGCCGTCGCCGTTGATGTCGGCGAACAGGAAACCGCTGTCCAGTGCGGCCTGGCTGATGCCGTACTCCGTGGGTGTGCGCAGTTCCGTACGGAGGCGGCCGCCGGGAGCGGTCGTCGTCTCCACGATATGGGAGAGACGGCCCTCCATGTACAGCAGCACGCTGACCTCGCCGCCACGCACGAAGCCCGGGGCCTTCAGGGAGACGGTACCCGTCGCAGGAACTTCATGCAGCAAGACCGGTGGCGCGAATCGCCAGCTGGCAGGCGATGGCGGAAGGCCTCGATGAAGTTCCATCCGATAGCGGTCGCCGGAGTGCACGCCGTGCACGACATCGACGATGCCGTCACCATCGATATCGACGAGCAGAACATCGCCGTTCGGCTGAATGCCGGCGCTGTGTGATCGGTTCAACCCGCCTTCCCACCACCCGGCAGACACGATCTCTCCGGCACGAATGCCCACGAGGTCGGCTGCGCCGAGATTGCGCGTATCGACGCTGTAGCCGTCAAACGTCTGCGATAGCGGTTGGAAATCCGCCGGCAGCGGGGTTCGACCGACCACTCGCATGTCCATGTCAAGCCGCAGAACGGTGGTCGACTCGCCCGGGCGGTCGACGAGCAATTCGACCCGGCCATCGGCATCCAGGTCGCCGGTGCGAAGAAGTCGCGACAGGGCAGGCCGTGCGCCGCCTGCAGTCCATGGCGACGACAGCGCTGCGGTTTCGGACATACCGCCGATGGCGAGGGGGGCCGCGTAGGCCGGTGCGCTGTCTATCCATTCCAGTGTGGTTGGATAGCGGCATCGATAAGCCCCGTTCTCGTCGTAAAAACCACCGGTCACCCGCTCCAGCAAGGAATCCCCGTTGAAGAGGCTCCGCCGGTAGTGGAACTGGTAGGTGGAAAAGGGAAGATCTGTGCCATCGTCCTGGGTCGTGCCCGTGGTGATTCCTGCCAGCCGCACGTCGTTGCGTGACTCGCCGCCACCCAGGAAAGAAGTCAGGACGTCGGGACGTTCCGCATAGTCGAAATGGATGAAATGCCGGCCGACGCTGCGCCTTTCTCCATCGAAGGTGCCACTGTAGCGAATGCGCTGCGGAACCAGATCCCCGGCACGGGTGACGCGATAGCTGTAGTCGATGGTGTTGCCGTCCTTGTCGAGCCATGCCGTCCGATACCAGTACAACGGCGCAGGCGCGCCCTGGGCCTGCGATGCGCGGCGGTGCAGGCTGACGCTGCCGTTCGCGCTCTGAACGATGAAGTAGGCGTCCGGATGCTCACGGTCACCCACCTGGATGATCGTCCGGCCGTCGAAGATCTCGGTGACATAGGTGGCGGCGTCCTTGCCATAGTCGCCTTCGACCAGGTTCAGCCGTTTGCCATCCAGACACAGCCGGTCCGTGTCGGCATAGCGGACACTGATCGAGTGGCCATCCTGGTCGAAGGTCGATGGACAGCGGAATATCGATGAGCCACCGAAGGCGAGCGACCAGCCGGTCCCTGCGAGCGCGTTCCCGGTGCGACTCCTGTAGATCACATCCACTGTCGGGACGAGCCCGGATTCGGACTTGGGTGCCTCGACCTTGAGGGTATACGTCGCTTCGCCGCCCTCGACCGAGCCGACGCCACCGATCGGAACCTGATCGCCGGCGCAACCGCCCGAATCAGCCCGCAGCTGCGTGGGCACTGCCAAGGCGACGAGCAGCAGTATGGGCAGGAGCGCGTCAGCAGGGCGGGCAACTCGAATCGGTTCGCCTTTCATGTCGGACCCTCTCCTCGCGATTTGGTGGCAAGCACGGTGACCTCGCGCCGCATGTGGCGCGCTTCAGAGAGTCGGCGCCGCGCT
>CAZYHP010000155.1:0-4791 GCA_964647135.1 uncultured Rhodanobacteraceae bacterium | reverse complement strand
AGGGCCGCTCGCAGATGCCCATGGTGCGGTCGCCCTGGACATTGGAGTGGCCGCGCACCGGACAGGCGCCGGCACCGGGGCGACCGATGTTTCCGCGCAGCAGCAGCAGATTGACCAGGCTCTGGATCGTCGCCACCGAACGCCGGTGCTGGGTGATGCCCATGCCCCAGCAGACGATGCTCGCCGGCGAATCGATGTAGACCTGCGCCGCCTCACGCAGCTGCGCTTCGGCCAGTCCGCTGCCGCGTTCGATGTCGCGCCAGGACATCGCCGACACGGCGTCTACCAGCGACTCGAAATCGCGGCAGTGTTCGTGGATGAACTGGCGATCCTCGGCGCCGGCCTCCAGCACCGCTTTGATCAGCCCGTTCACCGCCGCCAGATCGCCGCCGACGCGCAGCGTGTAGTAATGGCTCGCCAGCGCCGTGCCCTTGCCGGTGAGCAGCTCCACCGGATGCTTGGGATCGGCGAAACGCTCCAGGCCGCGCTCGCGCAGCGGGTTGAAGACGACGATGCGGCAGCCGCGTTTTGCCGCCTCGCGCAGCTCGCCGAGCATGCGCGGATGATTGGTGCCGGGGTTCTGGCCGAAGATGAAGATCGCCTGCGCCTGCTCGAAATCGGCCAGCGTCACCGTGCCCTTGCCGACGCCGATCTGTTCCGGCATCGCCTGGCTGGTCGGCTCGTGGCACATGTTCGAGCAGTCCGGAAAATTGTTGCTGCCGAACTGGCGCACGAACAGCTGGTACAGGAACGCCGCCTCGTTCGAGGTGCGGCCGGAGGTATAGAAGTTCGCACGGCCCGGATCACCCAGCGCCCGCAACTCGCGGGCGATCAGCGCGAAGGCCTCGTCCCAGGACAACGGCAGGTAACGATCGCTGGCCGCGTCGTAGCGCATCGGTTCGGTGAGCCGCCCCTGCTCCTCCAGCGCCATGTCGCTCCAGCCAGCCAGTTCGCCGACCGTGTGCGCGGCGAAGAAGTCGGCGCTCACCCGCCGCGCCGTCGCCTCCGCCGCCACCGCCTTGACCCCGTTCTCGCAGAACTGGAAGGTGGAATGCGGATTGCGGTCCGGCCAGGCGCAACCCGGGCAATCGAAACCATGCGGCTGGTTGGCGCGCAGCAGCGTGCGCGCGCCCTTGCCGAGGATGCCCTGCCGGCGCAGCGCACGCACCGAACTGGCCAGCGCATCCATGCCGCCGGCCGCCTTGTCATAGCGCCTTGGTTTGTCAGCCATGCCTGATGTTAGCCCGCATCCTTCATCAACGCTCGTCGCGTCCCGGCGGATGGATCGGCGGTCGCAGCAGAACGGTCATGCGCAATGCGGGCAAGCCCGGCCAACGGCTCGATGCTGGCGGCGACGCAGCGGGTCGCGCGCTTCTGCGGGGCCGTGCCGGTTCAATCCATTGTTACGCCGATCTCGAATCCCGCCGCAAACAAATGCTCGCCATCGGGAAAGTAGCGGCCCAGGCTCTGGTGGAAGCAACAGCCACCCCACACCAGCATGCTGGCACCTGTCCATGCTGCCGCATGACCGCTGCGGGCCGCCGGCGCGCCAACCGTCGCAGTGGCCTGCCAGCTGTCGTTCGCCGGGTTGTAACGGCCGCCGCTGTCAAGCAGGTTCGACAGCGCACTGCCAGCCCATACCACCATGTCGGTGCCGGTCCATATGGCCGAATGCCCGGAGCGTGCCGTCGGCGCACCGGCCAGGGACATCGCAGTCCAGGCCCGCGTCTGCGGATCGTAGCGCCCACCGGTCCGTTCCACGTCACCGTCTTCGCCACCCCACACCAGCATCTGCAGACCTGTCCAGACGGCGGTGGCGCGGGTGCGCGCACTCGGCGCCGCCAGATCGGCCATCGGCGTCCAGGTATCGGTTGCCGGGTCATAGTGGCCACCGGTGCCGAGATAGTCGCCCACGGCATCAACGCGTCCGCCCCACACCAGCAGCTCATTGCCCGTCCATACCGACGTCGCATCGTGACGCCGGGACGGTGCGCCCTGCAGGTTCATCGACGTCCAGGCGTCCATCGCCGGGTCATACCGTCCGCCACTGTCGGCATCACCGTTGGCGGTGCTGCCACCCCAGACCAGCATCATGTTGCCGGTCCATTGCGCAATGTGGCCGGTCCGCGCCGAGGGTGCGCCGGCCGAGGACAGGGGCAGCCATGCGTCCTGCATGGGGTTGTAACGGCCGCCCGTTCCCGTGACGCCTTGCGCAGCCTTTCCGCCCCAGACCAGCATGTCCATTCCGTTCCAGACGGCACTGTGTCCACTTCGGGCATCCGGCGCCCCGTCCAGCGACATCGGCCACCACCGTGCAAGCACCGGATCATAGCGGCCACCGGTAGCGGTTTCCCCGCTCAGCAGATACAGCCGTCCACCCCATATCAGAAGCTCCCGCCCGGTCCAGACCGAGGCCTGGCCGTGTCGCGCTGTCGGCGCGGCATCGTGCAGCATTGGCTGCCAGACGTCGGTATCAGGGTTGTATCGGCTGCCGTTTTCCAGCATCCGCCAGGCGACCGAACCACTCCACACGATGAGTTCGTGCCCGGTCCAGACGGCACTGCCGACAAGGCGTGCCTCGGGGGCACCGGACTGGTCGATGGCTTGCCAGGTGTCACTGGCCGGGTCGTAGCGTCCGCCCGGGGAAGGCGGCTGAATATCGTCGGCAGTGACTCCGCCCCAGACGACCATCACATCATCCGCCCAGACCACGGCCTGGCCGCTACGGTACGATGGCGCGGCGACATCGGAAATCGGCAGCCAGGCATCGGCAGCCGGGTTGTATCGACCACCGGCTGACGCAACACCGCCACTTGCGACTCCGCCCCAGACAATCATCTGTTCACCTGTCCACACTGCGTCGTGCAGCCTACGCCGCCCGGGTGCGCCGGCATCGGACAACGGTTGCCAGGTATCACCCAACGGGTCGTAGCGGGCACCATCGCCAAAGTCGGTTCCGGATGCATCATTGCCACCCCAGACGATCATGGAATCGCCTGTCCAGATGGCCGAATGGGACATGCGCGACGCGGGCGCTCCGAACTGCGATACCGGCATCCAGTGGTCGCTGACAGGGTCGTAGCTGGCACCGGTATCCAGAACACCGCCGCTGCCCGCTCCGCCCCACACAATCATCCGGCTGCCGGTCCAGATCGCCGTATGTCCGTACCGCGCCTGCGGTGCTGCGCTCATGGAAACCGCGGTCCAGGAGTCGGCCAGCGGGTCGTAGCGGCCGCCGCTGGCAAGAAGTCCACCGCCATGTCCGACGCCTCCCCATACGATCATCTCGCTGCCGGTCCACACGCGGCTGTGGTTGTGCCGACGGGTCGGCGCGTCGACCATGGACGTTGGTCGCCACGCATCCAGCACCGGATCGTAGACACCGCCAGTGTCCAGTCCGTCGCCGCCGCCCCAGACAATCATCCCGCTGCCGGTCCACACCGCCGGCGCATGGCGGGCTTCCGGAATCTCGCGCTGCACCCAGTAGTCGGGCAGCCCGCTTCCTGCCGCAGGCGCGGCAACGGTTCGACCCATCAATGGAAGTGTCAGGTCCAGCTGGATTTCCGGATCATGTCGCTGCACGCCTTGACGGCGCGATCGCCACCAGGTCTGGAAGCTCTTGTCGATCGATCCGGCAGCTTGCGTCTGTTGCTGCTGCTCATGGGCACGGCGCAAGAATGTCTCGACCAGATATGGCCGCACCATGCACTCGGCGATCCGTCCCGCATGGTTGTCCAAAGCTGCAAAACGATGTGCCAGACGATCGGGCATCATCGTCCGGGCGGCGATACGGTCGAGCTCCCGCTGCAGCAGGCTCGCCTCGATGCGGATCCCGAAATCAGCCAGCAACACCGCCTCCATTCGCAGCCGGTCATCGACCCGGTCGATGATCGCCGAATCGGCCAGTACCGCCGAACGCGCGGGCTTTGCCTGCCCGTTGCCTGACGACCACTGCGTTTCCGACCAGTCGATATCCGCCAGCACTGCGTGACAGCGCACGCGTTCGTCGACAGGCATTGCCGACGCCGCGGCCGGCCCGAGCAGCGCAATGGCGGCCACCACGACAGCGGACACCATCGCCCCGGGTTGGCGCCACAGGAACGCGCCACCACAAAGCCTGCTCCGGTATTCCATATCGGATTTCCCCATTTCGGCACTGCTCCAGGAGCCGGCATTATTTCATGAACGTTCGTCACGGGACCGCCGGGACGCGGCGCGCGGCTTACATCGCATGATTTTTGCCGGCCCTGTGTGCGGTCATCGCACCATCATTGTCCGTCACCCCTACGCAAGCGGGTGTCCAGAGGCGTTGCGGGATCGTCGCGGTTCACGGGACAGACGGTGGTAGGCAGGGTTTCGGAGAGGATCACTGGATGCCCGCCTTCGCGGGCATGACGGGTTCGCGGTTGCCGCGGGTCTGGCAGCGGCCTGGCGGTCGCTGCAGAAGGTTCGTGAATGATGCGGATTAGGGTGTACATTCTCCCGGTCCACAGGGGACACAGGCCGTGACCGGGGAACTTCCATACAACGCGACGACCATGCCGGCGGCCGGGAATTCCGGCGAGGCGCCGCTGGCGCCGGATTCGGCCGGCGCCCTGTTCGCCAGTGTCTATGACCGCCTGAAGGCCATGGCCGGCAAGCGCCTGGCCGGACACAGTGACGGCACCTTGCAGACCACGGCGCTGGTGCACGAGCTGTACCTGCGCATGCACGGCAGCGGCGACAAGCACTTCAGCCATCCGGCGCAGTTCTTCACCTACGCCTCGCGGGCCATGCGCCACCTGCTGGTCG
>CAZYHP010000154.1:3725-4901 GCA_964647135.1 uncultured Rhodanobacteraceae bacterium | reverse complement strand
TCGCGCGCGGCTGGCCCACGTTTGCTGGCGCAGTCTCCATCATCGTATTGCGGGTCGCGCCCGGCCTCGTGGGGACCTTGAGTGAAGCGTTCGGTCGCGCTGGCAGCGTGCTCGTCGCCGGCTCGTGGTGTCGGACGTGCGATCCTTCGCGGACGATGGCGCACCCCGCATTCGGGGGATGGTCCGCCCGGACATGGCGGCCTACCTTGGCGGTATAGCCCCTCACGGAAGAAGGTCCATGTCCTGCCGCCCGCTGCCCGGCCTGCTGATCCTGTTTGCGATTTCTTCGGCGCGCGCCGAGCCGACGCCATTCCTGACCGCGGAGCTGCGGCCGAGCATGAGTGGTACCTCGTGGGGCGGCCCTTTCCTGCGTGGCACGCAAGCCGGGGTCGACAGCATGATAACCAAGTGCACCGAAAGCGTGCCTGGCTGCCCGTTCTCCTTTGAACGCAGCAGCCTGTATTACCGGCTGCCGCCCGGAATCACCTATGTCTCGCACTGGGCGTCCAATCCGCTCGCACCGGCGACCTGCACCACAGCGGCCGCACCGGATGGTGGCCAGCATGTCGCCTGCACTGGCGGCAGTGTCGCCGGCTGGAGTTGGGCGATCAACCACCAGGCGCAGCTGCTTCTGACCGTTGCCGTGGCCCCGGACGCGCCGCTCGGACCGATGCGTATCGTCATGGGCGTTGACGACAACCTGCCGGCGCAGTCGGTGACGCTCGCCGAATGCCTTGATGATGACTTTCCGAACTACTGCGATGTGATGGACCGGGACATCGAGGTCGCGCCGGCGCCCGAGCTGCGCATCGACCAGATGTCGGCGTCACCCACCGTCTTCGAGCCGGATGACGAGAGCGCACGCATCAACGTCGTGTTCCGCAACACCGGCAATGCGGCAACCACCGCCACGCATCTGCAGGTCAGCCTTCCACCGGGTTTCCAGTGGCAACTGGCGACAACCAGTTTCACCGGACTGGCGATGATCTGCAGCGCCGCCGGCACCTGGCAGACAGGTCAGGTCGTAACCTGCAGTGGCGGTGCGCTGCCGTTCCCGACCGCCGCCAATGCCAATGTGGTCACGGCACGACTGGGTATCCGGCCGCGTGGCACGATGGAATTTCCCGGCCCATTGCCTGTGGTCGCGTCGCTCAATGACGGTGCCGCCGCAGACAC
>CAZYHP010000154.1:0-3625 GCA_964647135.1 uncultured Rhodanobacteraceae bacterium | reverse complement strand
GCCCTGCTGCCGCTCGCCAGGTGTCCGCCATGCCCATCAATGCCCGGACTGTGGTGCCGTTGTTCGCCGCACTCGCTGTGTGCCCGCGGGTCATGGCTGCTGACGCTCCGGACTGGCGTCTCGATCTGCCGCTGGATTGGCCGACCTCCTCGGGTCCTCCATCGCCGGATGCCTGGGGACTGGGTGCCACGGGCGAACTGGTGATGCTGGCAGGCGGTCGAGCCATGTCGATGACAACGGATGGACAATCCGTCGGCACGTCACCGATCGATCCGATACTGCTAGACGGCGGACTGCCCAGGCTGCGTCTGCAGCCCATGCCGGGTGGTGGTTGGGTCGGCACGGACTGGAACTGTTCGATCTTTCATCTGGACACGGCACTGGTGCCGCGCTGGCGCGTTGATCTCGGGAACACCGGCTGCGCGAAAGCGTCGCTGCTGGCGACAACGGACGGTGTGGTCGTCGCCTGGTACGCGCATGACGAACAACGCCTTCAGGTCGCGCTGCTGGAGGGCAATGGGACCCAACGCTGGCGGACGTCGGTGGCCATCAGCGATGCCGCGGCCGACCCGCCGCTGCTGGCGTACGGAGACGGCACGATCCACGTCGCCCAGGCGCGCATCACTTCAGGCAATCTCCAGCAATACTCCGTTCTCGCCCTGGCCGCAGAGGGCAGTCAACGCTGGCGGCGGGACAGCGACAGCGGGCATTCGCTGGCCTTGAGCGGCCTGGTCCGGCGCGATGATGTGATCGAAGCCGTGGCACTGGATGCATCGGGCGGCGTGCAGCTGCACGCGCTGGATCTTTCCGGCCAGGTGGCTGGCCAGAGCCGATTGCCGCCGCGGCAGGGCGAGCGTGTGCGCGCCCTCGTTCCGGACGGCGCGGGCGGCGGATATGTGCTCGCGCGCGCTGACGGTGCGCAATGGTGGATCCACCGGTTCAACGGTGCGGCCTACCTGTGGTCGCGCCAGACCGCGGCGGCGTGTGAGGTTGAGGACGTCATCAGTGCAGGCCAGTGCCTGCAGGTGACGCCGGATGGGGGCGTGCTGATCGTCAGCCGCAACGGACCCGCGGTTGTGCAGCGATTGTCGGTTGATGGCACGCAGCGACTGCTCCATGCTCCTGTACTCCCGCGGTCGGATGGGTTCGTGAACTTCGCCCTGGCAGCCGATGCCGAGACGACGATTCTGACCGTGGGCTGGTCGGAACTCAGCGGTGACTTCATCGAAGCCCGGCAGGTCATCGAGTGGTGGCGTGGAACGCAGCGCGTCGCCACGTTCGAGCCCGGTCGCGTCAGCTATGACACGCTGCATCCCGCTGCGCTGGCGGTCGATGGATCCGACAGGCTCGTCCTTGCAGTGGGGCCTGCCCGCACATCGCCCCTGGCGCGACTCATGCTGATCGAGCCCGAGGGCAACATTGCGCGGGATGTCCAACTGCCGTCCGCCCTGTCCTTGCCAACGGCAGTGGCCAGCTTGGACGACGCTTCGCTGTGCCTGAACGGGCGCGTCAGTGGCCAGCCCAACCTGGCCTGCTTCCAGGTCGACACCCTGCAGCCGTACTGGCAGTCGACGGTCGCGCCCACGACCTACGGTTCGCGGCTTCGTCCGCTGGACGACGGCGGCCTCGATGTCGTGCGCCTGGGCGTATCCGGCGCCATCACGCCACCGCTGCGGGATCCGCAGGCGCTGACGCGTCACGATACGGAGGGAAACGTCGTGTTCACGCAGACCTATACCCGTGGCGGTACGGCGGGCAGCCTGCTCAATACCAGCGCCAGCGGCTGGATCGCATCGCTGACCCGGACGGGTCAGCTGACACGCACCGATCGGCAGTTGCAGGCACGAGTGATCGACAACCTGCCGCGGGCCTTCGCGCCGGATCCCATCGCCCTCCCCGGCAGCGTGGCGGACGACGGTGCTGTCGCCTGGGTGGCGGTTGCAGGCGAGCCCGCTGGAGATGTCCTCCCGGTCTCGCTGGTGCAGGTCCGCGCCGATGAAACCGTGCTGGAAACCGGACTCGGCCGCTGGCCCGCGGAAATGGAATCGGGAATGCCCGCCTACGCGGCGGTCGCGCGTCATCTGTCCAATGGCGATGTACTGGTGCGTATCGACCAGCGCACGGGATTTCAGCGCTGGGCGCCAGGCGATCACCTCCACCTGGCTCGCGTGGCCGGTAATGGCGAGCTGTTGTGGCAGCGGCGCTGGACGGGCAGCAACGAACGTGGATTCGAGGTCCTGCACAACGACCGGGGCGATATCGTCGTCGCCAGCCGGCGTGGCGACAGCGGAATGGTCCTGCGCTGGCTCGATGGCGACGGCCAGTTGCTCGACCAGCGGGAGATGGTATGTGGCGACCTGCCGTGTGCCTTCAGGGGCACGCAACTGGACAGCGCCGGCGGCGTCTATGTGTTGCGATGGTCCGGCGTGGACGCCGACCCGATGTTCCAGGTGTGGCGCTTCGAAGCGCCCGCCGCCACCTCGTTGCTGCCGATCTCGACGGCCGCGTTGGCAGGGACCTGGTACAGCCCGTTGCAGGGCGGACAGGGATTCGGCCTCAGCCTGTATCCACAGGGCAGCCGCACGCAGCTGTTCATGCCCTGGTTCACCTACGCCGATGAGGGGGGACAGGATCCTGGCGCGTTGCGCTGGTTCACGGTGCAGGGTGACGTGGAGGCCGATGATGAGGAAGCCCATCTGGGCATCATGGTGAACAACGGGGGGCGCTTTGCGGCGCCGCCCGCCACCACGGCGCAATCGGTGGGTCAGGCGCGCCTGCGCGCACAGGACTGCGGGCGGGCCACGCTGGAATACCGGTTCGAGGGTGACGGCGATTCCGTCGCACCGGAAGGATCGATCGCACTGCGGCGGCTGTTGCCCGCTGCAGGCGGTTGCGCCGACGCAGGTGCGGGCGACGTGAACATCGATCCATCACTGACGGGCAACTGGTACGACCCGGCCACGGCGGGCCAGGGCGTCGACCTGCACCGCGTCGAGGTCGATGGACAGCCGCAGCTGTTCGGCGCCTGGTACACCTTCGATCCGGGCGAGCCCGAAGGCAGCGCGGCTGACCAGCATTGGTTCACGCTGCAGGGCGAGTCGCGCTCGCCGGAAGGCCACATCGAAACCACGCTCGTCCAGACGCTGGGTGGACGCTTCGATGGCGCCGCAACGGCAAACCATCACCGCGTCGGCACGGCGAGATTGATGCCCGACGGATGTGGGCGACTCACGCTGCGCTACGACTTCGATGATGCGCCCCAGGCGGGCGCGTTCCGGGGACTGTCCGGACAGCTGTCGCTGGCCCGGCTCGGCGCCTGCGACTGACGACGGTCCTGCAACCGGCCGCGGTGGGGGGAAAACAACTTTGGTGCCTGCGGCCTGCGACCACGCGAACGCCGACGTCTGTCGCGCCGGCGCGCGCGGCTAGAAGCGCAGCCCGACCAGCAGCATGGTTTCGCCGAGATTGGGGCCGGAGAACACCTTGCCGTTCGAGATGTGGCGCAGCGTGTAGACGACACGTTCGCCTTCCCAGCCGATGCTGCTGAGGAACTGGCCGTGGCTGCTGAGGGCGTCGGTGGTGTCGTGGGCGTAGCCCAGCTGGAAGCTGACGAAAGCGCGTCGCC
>CAZYHP010000153.1:0-5023 GCA_964647135.1 uncultured Rhodanobacteraceae bacterium | reverse complement strand
CGCAAGTACACCTTCCTCATCACCATCGTGATCATGGGCGTGTCGACCTTCCTGGTCGGCGTGCTGCCGACCTACGACACCATAGGCATGGCGGCGCCCATCCTGCTTGTCGTATTGCGATGCCTGCAGGGCCTGGCCCTGGGCGGCGAATACGGTGGCGCCGCAACGTACGTGGCCGAACACGCACCGCCGGGCAAGCGCGGTCTGTACACCAGCTTCATCCAGACGACGGCCACGGTCGGCCTGTTCCTGTCGCTGCTGGTGATCCTCGGCGTACGCACGATGCTCGGCGAAGATGCCTTCCGCGAATGGGGCTGGCGCATTCCCTTCCTGATCTCGTTCCTGCTGCTGGTGATTTCGATCTGGATCCGCATGCAGCTCAACGAATCGCCGCTGTTCCGCAAGATGAAGGAAGAAGGCACGCGCTCGAAGGCGCCACTGACCGAAAGCTTCGGCAACTGGTCGAATGGCAAGATCGTCCTGCTGGCCCTGCTCGGCGCCACCGCTGGCCAGGCTGTCGTGTGGTACGCCGGCCAGTTCTACGCGCTGTTCTTCATGACGCAGACGCTGAAGGTCGATGCGGTGACCGCCAACCTGTTCATCGCCGCGGCGCTGGCGATCGCCACCGGCGGCTTCATCCTGTTCGGCTGGCTGTCCGACAAGATCGGTCGCAAGCCGATCATCATGGCCGGCTGCCTGCTCGCGATGCTGACCTACTTCCCGATCTTCAAGGGCCTGACGCACTACGCGAATCCGGCGCTCGAGCGCGCCATGGCGACGTCGCCCGGCGTGGTCATCGCCGATCCGAACGACTGCTCGTTCCAGTTCGTGCCCGGCGAGTTGAAGAGCCACGTCAAGTTCAACAACTCCTGCGACATCGTCAAGGGCCTGCTGAACTCGCGCAGCGTCAACTACACCAACCAGGATGGCGCGCCCGGCTCGCTGGCCCGCGTGAAGATCGGTGACACCGAGATCCAGAGCGTCGACCTGTCGCGCCTGACGCCGGAGGAAGCGCAGGCCGCGCAGGCCAAGCTGACGGCCGACGTCACCGCCGCCATCGATGCCGCCGGCTATCCGAAGTCCGCCGACAACAGCCAGATGAACAAGCCGATGGTGCTGTTGCTGCTGACGCTGCTGGTGCTGTACGTGACCATGGTCTACGGCCCGATAGCCGCCTGGCTGGTCGAGCTGTTCCCGACCCGCATCCGCTACACCTCGATGTCGCTGCCCTATCACATCGGCAACGGCTGGTTCGGCGGCTTCCTGCCGACCACGGCCTTCGCGGTGGTGCTGCTCACCGGCAACATCTACTCGGGCCTGTGGTATCCGATCATCGTCGCCGGCATGACCTTCGTCATCGGCTCGCTGTTCCTGCGCGAAACCAAGGACGTCGATATTTCGAAGTAGCGCTCTCCCTGATGGCGCGCGGCCGCATCCGCACGCGATCGACTTGTGCGCCGGCTTTGCCGGCGCTCTTTTTTTGCGCGGCAGGGCGATGACGCCCCCTGGAACGCATCGTCGCCCGACAGCTGGCGGGCGGTGACGGCGCCACCGGCCGCGGGCCACCCTTGCCCGCATGTCGCGCCCTCGCCGGCGCGCCCGATCCTGCGGCAGGACGGCACCGCTACAATGTCCGCATGCCTGCCGTCGCGCTTGTCACCGCCATCGCGTCCTGTGTCCTCGACGAGGACCTGGCACCGCTCGCCGCGGCCTGCGGCCGCGCCGGCATGGAGCCGGTGGTCGTCGCCTGGGATGATCCGACGGTGTCCTGGGCACGCTTCGACGCCCTCGTGCTGCGCTCGACCTGGGACTACATCCGGCGGCTCGAAGACTTCCTGGCCTGGTGCAGCCGCGACGGCGTCGCCACACATCTGATCAATCCACCCGACGTCGTGCGCTGGAACGTCGACAAGCGCTATCTGGAAGAGCTGGCGAGAAGTGGCGTCCCGGTGATTCCGTCGCGCTTCTTCGCGCCGGGAGACGAGATCGTGCTGCCGGACAGCGGCGAGTTCGTCGCCAAGCCCTGTGTCGGCGCCGGCTCGGCCGGCGTGCGCCGCTTCCGCGCCAACGAGCGCGACGAGGCGAGCGGCCACATCCGTGACCTGATGGCGGGCGGGTCGCATGTGCTGGTGCAGCCTTACCTCGAAGCGGTCGACAGCGCCGGCGAAACCGCGCTGCTGTTCTACGACGGCATTTTCTCGCACGCGATCCGCAAGGCGCCGCTGCTGCATCGTGACGCCGACATCGGCACGGCGCTGTTCGCGCAGGAACGCATCAGCGCGCGGCAACCTTCGGAAGCGGAGCTGGGCGTCGCCGGCCAGGTGCTGGCGGCCCTGCCTTTCGCGACGCCCGCCTATGCGCGTGTCGACCTGCTGCCGTCGGCATCCGGGCCGATGCTGCTGGAACTGGAACTGGTCGAACCGTCGATGTTCTTCGCCTTCGCGGCGGACGCTGCCGACCGCTTCGCCGCGACGCTTCGGCAGCGCCTGCGCCGCGACTGAATTGACTGCGCAGGCTTCGCCGGCCTCAGCCGGCGTCGTCGAGATACGTGTAGGCGGTCAGGCCGGCTTCCAGGTGGCCGTGCAGCGACGCACGCTCGGCCGGCGCCAGTCCGGCACGATCCAGCTTCTGTGCGAACAGGCGACGAAGGTCGTTGACGTCGTAGCCGACCATGCCCAGCAGGCGGTCGGCGCTGTCGCCCCGGCGTGGCTGGCGCAGCCGGAAACTGTCGCCGTCGAGCACCACGTCCACCGAATCGGTATCGCCGAACAGATTGTGGATGTCGCCCAGCGTCTCCTGGTAGGCGCCGACGAGGAAGACGCCGAGATGGTAGGCCTCGCCCTCGCGCAGCGAATGCAGCGGCAGGCTGGAGTCGACGCCTTCGGAATCCACGTACAGGTCGATGCGGCCGTCGGAATCGCAGGTCAGGTCGGCGATCACGCCGTTGCGGTCCGGACGCTCGTCCAGACGCGTGATCGGCACGATCGGGAACACCTGGTCGATCGCCCAGACGTCGGGAATCGACTGGAACACCGAGAAGTTGACGAAGTACTTGTCGACCAGCTTGTCGTTGAGGTCGTCCAGCACCTGCCGGTGCGCCCGTTCCTCGTTCTTCAGCCGCGCGCGCACGCCATGGGCGATTGCATAGAACAGATCGTCGAGCGCGGCGCGGTCCTCGAGGGACAGCTCGCCCTGGGCATAGCGCGCCTGCCCTTCCGCCAGGTAATGCACGGCCTCGTGGTACAGCTCCAGCGGCGGCCGGCGGTCGAAGGCGGCGAGGATTTCGCGCAGGTGCCACAGCGCGCTCGGCTCCTCCTCGCGCTCGGCCGGCACCGCGCCAAGTGGGGCCGTCTCGACTTCGCTGACACCGGCGATCAGCACGGCGTGGTGCGCAGTCATCGCACGACCCGCCTCGGTGATGACATGCGGCGCCGCGATGCCATTGGCGCGGCAGGCCTCGTCGATGGCTTCCACCACCGTCGACGCGTACTGCTCCAGTGAATAGTTGATCGAACAGTAGCTGCGCGAACGCGTACCCTCGTAGTCGATGCCGAGTCCGCCGCCGACGTCCATGTAACGGATGTCGGCGCCAAGCCGGACCAGCTCGGACATGTAGCGCGTCGCCTCGCGCATGCCACCGGCGATGTCGCGCAGGTTGGAAATCTGCGAACCCATGTGGAAATGCAGCAGGCGCAGCGCATCGAGCTTGCCGACCGCGCGCAGGCGCTCGGCGAGATCGAGCAGCTGCCGCGGCGACAGGCCGAACTTCGCCTTGTCGCCACCGGTGTTCTGCCACTTGCCGGCACCCAGCGATGCCAGGCGCAGGCGCGCACCCAGCAGCGGCTCGACGCCCAGCGCGGCCGCTTCCTCGAGCACGGTATCCAGCTCGGAAGGCTTCTCGATGACGATGAACACATCCAGGCCGAGCTTGCGGCCGATCAGCGCCAGGCGGATGTATTCCCGATCCTTGTAGCCGTTGCAGATGACGATGCCGCCGCGCGACAGCGCCAGCACGGCGACCAGCTCCGGCTTGCTGCCTGCCTCCAGGCCGAATCCCTGCCCGGCGCGCGCGACCAGTTCGCCGGCGACGCTGAGGTGCTGGTTGACCTTGATCGGGTAGACCGCGGTGTAGCCGCCGTCGTAGTCGAATTCGTCCATCGCCGTCGCAAATGCCGCCTGCATGCGCGCAAGACGGTCGCCGAGGATGTCCGAGAAGCGCACCAGCAGCGGCATTTTGAGACCCTGCCCGCGCGCCTGCGCGACGACGTCGGCCAATGCAACCTGCCGGCGGGGGTCGCGATCCGGCCGCACGACCAGGTGGCCAGCGCCGTCGACGTCGAAGTAGCCCTCGCCCCAATAGGGTAACGAGTAGGTCCGGCGGGCGTCATCCAGGGAGAAAGCGGGCATCGGCGGGTCCAGGCGGTTCCGGAGGGGGCAGGCGGCGGATTCTACAGCCCGCACGCTGTACCGATGGCCGGCCACCGATGCGGGCACCGACTCGGCTACAATGCGCACCCCTTCCAAGCGCAACGCCATGTCCGACGTCCCTGCCCCGACCTGGTTCAACGAGAACCACGACTACTCCGGTTCCGCCATCGGTTTCCGCGTGACCCGACGACTGCACGCCGAGCAGACGCCGTTCCAGAACATCGAGATCTGGGAGAGCACCGACTGGGGCAACGTCATGGTCATCGACGGCTGCATGATGGTCACCACCCGCGACAATTTCCTCTACCACGAGATGATGTCGCATCCGGTGCTGTTCTCGCATCCGCGCGCCAAGCGCGTCGTGATCATCGGCGGCGGCGACTGCGGCACGCTGCGCGAAGTGCTGCGCCACGACGAAGTCGAGAAGTGCACACAGATCGAGATCGACGAGCGCGTCACCCGCCTGGCCGAGGAGTACTTTCCGGAACTGTGCGAGGCCAACAACGATCCGCGGGCCGAGCTGCGTGTCGAGGACGGCCTGAAGGTCATGGCCGAAGTCGAGCCGGAATCGATCGACGTCATCATCGTCGACTCC
>CAZYHP010000152.1:0-5049 GCA_964647135.1 uncultured Rhodanobacteraceae bacterium | reverse complement strand
GTCTGGTACTGGTTGGTCAGCCAGCGACCCAGCTGGCTCGCATACAGCGGGCTGCCGAAGACACCGCTCTGGCCGCCGGGAAGGACCTGCCAGGCCTTGATCGGCGTGCTCATCTCGCCGACGAAACGACGCGCCGGACCGCTGCCGAAGGTGAAGCCGTTGCTGCCCTGGTTGCGGATGCCATGACCCGAGGCGTCGACGATCTCGTAGCCGCCCGGACGCGGGATGCCCGGCAGTTCCGGCGACAGATGGACGAAGCCGTAGGGGTTGGCGCCGGGCAGGTTGAAGGGTCCGCCCAGCGGATGGTCGAAAGCAATGCGATGCAGGCGACCCCAGCGATAGTCGGACAGCGACGTCGAACCCCCGAACGCGGCGGCATATGCGGGGCTGGCCAGCGCATCGAGACTGTCCTTCAGGGCCTTGAGCAGGACATAGTCGCGCGCGGCCGTCGAGGTCGGGGCGCCGTCGGCCTGGAAGAAGTCCAGTCCGGAGACGCCGCGTCCGCCCAGCGCATCGAAGTAGTCGAGCTGGAACTTCAGGCCGGCATACGCATCGCCCGCGCCGGGCAGCGCCGCACCCAGGCCGACGCGCTGCAGCGTCGCATCGATGGTGGAACGCACGGCCGCGCTGCGCCAGGTCGCCCACAGCGTGGCGGCGACACTGGCGTCGATCTCCGACTGCGACGGCTGCGGCAACGCATTCGGGTTGTCACCCGGATCATAGCCCTGCGGGATGCCGGTCGGCGTCGAATAGTCCCAGGCCGACAGGCGGGCGATGGCTTCGCTCATGCGGGCGTCGTTGCGGAATGCGGCGAGGTTCGCCCACGCAGCGCCGGCGCCGGCATTGTTCCAGGCGTTGAGCAGATGCGGCAGCACCAGTTCGGCATCCATTGACTGGTTGTTGGCCTGCAGCTGCTTCATGTCGTCGACGGTGATCTTGCGGCCGCTGGCGATGAGGCGCTGCAGTTCGCGGTCGATGCGGCCGATGCGATACGCCGAGGCGCCACCCTTGTCGATGAAGTGGATGCCGCCGCCCGGGCGCAGCTGGTTGAGCGCGTTGTTGTCCAGCGAATAGCCGGACGGATCGTTGTTCGCGTTGGCCAGGTAACCACTGTCCGGGTTGATCGCGTGCGGCAGCTCTGCGGGCGGCAGCACTTCGAACGGCAGCGCCTGCGCCGGCTGGCGGTTGCTCATCGGCAGCCAGTCGTGGCGACGCTGGCTGTCGCGGATGAACCAGGGCGGGATGCCGCCGTCGGGTGCCTGCATGTTCTGCAGGTCGTCGCGGACCGGTGCCTCGCCGGTGACGAAGTAGCCGATGTTGCCGTCGACATCGCCGTAGATGAAGTTCTGCGAACCGAAGTCGAAGTAGTTCAGTGCCGACTGGAACTCCTCCAGGTTGCGCGCGCTGTTGATGCGCCGGAACGATTCCAGTTCGAAGGTCGCGCCCCAGCCGGCGTACGCCACCGACAGGCCCTGGTTCCCGCTGATCTGCACGACCGGGCCATGGTTGCGACGCGGCACGATGACGGTGATGCCGCCATTGAGATAGCCGATCGAGTTGTCGCGGTTGAGGTTGTTCGGCTGGCCGTCACCGATGCTGTTGACGAAGAAGCTCTGCACCACCCATTGCACCGGCTCGGCCTGGCCGTTGTGCAGCGTCGCGTACGGCAGCCCCAGCGTGTTGACCTGGAACCGCTCCTGGAACACATCGGTGACGTCGAGCGAGTTGGTGGTGGTGCCCCAGCAGATGCGCTGGTTGCAGCCCTGGATGATGCCCGGCACGCCCGGCAGGCTGACACCGACGGCGTCCATCGGCTGGCTGCCATGGCGCGGGTCGGTCGACTGGATGTGGTGGGTGATGAAGACCGACGGCAGGTCCAGTGCGAGGTGGGGATCGTTGGCCACCAGCGCCTTGCCACTGGCCGTGTGTTGTCCCGACACCGCCCATTCGTTGCTGCCGATCAGGCCCTCCTTGCGACCCAGCGAATAGCCGAGCAGTTCGATGCCGGCGAGTTTGTCCTGCAGCGCCTGCGCCATCGCGACGGTCTCGGCGCTGATCGGGTCGATCGGATTCAGCGCCTGCCCGGCCAGCTTGCGGACGTCATCATCGGCCACGGCGGCACCGGTCATGAAGCCGGGCACGCTGACCCGGTTGTCCGGCGGTGCGATGCGATGCGTGTCGCCGAAATACAGCGCCGTCGCATCGAAACCGGCGACGGCGGCGGCCTGCTGGTAGGCAGCAAAGCGCAGCGTCTGCTCGATGTCGAGATCGAAGGACAACTGGAACGCAAGGGCCTTGCCGATCACCAGGGTGTCGACCGGCGTCCAGTCGGGCACCCGGGTGATTTCCAGTGCGCCATATTCCGGTGGCAACGGATTGTTGCGCAGCCAGTGGTTGACGCCGTCGGCATAGGCCTTCAGCCAGCCGCGGGTGTCGTCCGAGATTGCCGGCCAGGTCTTCTGCGCGGCGCGCCGCAGGCCCATGGTGCGCGTCTGCACGTCATTCGCCAGTGCTGCCGGCCCGAGCAGTTCGGCGACGGTGCCGCTGGCGCCGCGACGATTGAAGTCCATCTGGAAGAAGCGGTCACGGGCGTGCGCCCAGCCCTGCAGGAAGGCGGTGTCGTTGTCGGTGCGTCCGCGCACCAGCGGCACGCCTTCGGCGTCATAGCCGATGCTGCCGGGCCCGCTGAGCGTCGTCGCCTGATAGGTCTGGGCGTGGGCGGTGGCGCCGGCGGCCAGGCCGGCCAGCATCAGCGCGTGGCAGAGCAGCCGACGACGCGGATGCGACGCAGAGATTCGTTTCATGGATGCCTCCCGGGAAGACGGGTGACCCGCCATCGGGCGGGATACGTCCCGGTATGGAAGCACGCACCGTCGGCGAAACCGAGACGCGGCGCAACAAACGCTGGCGCTGTGATCAGCGGCGGAATTGGCGTATTCGGCGCCCTTTTTTGCAGGTTTCGCTCACGACCAGTACGTGCAAAGGACGGCGGGCCCGGACGGTGACTGCGGCAGGGCAGCATCCCGGCGCGGCGAACGGATGCTGCACGCACTGCATGCCGGACCGTGCCGAAGCCGCCGCTATCATCGCCGTATGGCGACGTTGCAGATCAAGGTCAAGCCCAATGCGCGCGAGGACAGCCTGGCGCGCCAGGAGGACGGCACCTGGCTGGCGAAGATCAAGGCACAGCCGGTGGACGGCAAGGCCAACGCCGCCCTGATCGCGCTGGTGGCGAAAGCGATGGGTGTGCGCAAGGCGCAGGTCAGCATCCGCAGCGGTGCCGGTGGCCGCCTCAAGCTGGTCGACGTCGACGGCGCCTGACGGCAGACCCGGCCGGGTGGCCGCCGGGCGAGGTCGCCGACGACGCCAGCTTCGACGCAACGCTTAGGCGTATGGCGGGACGGTTGCTGCAGGGCTGCGACGATGCGTGCGTCATGGTCTTCTTCGTGATCGGGGGTGGCGCATCGAAAGCCGCCCGACGCCGAAGCGAGCGACTCGCCGGGCCAGTGCAAGAGCCACACAGTGCGAGCTGATCTTGCTGGATACCGGCTTCGTCCCTGCGAATCACGGCCGCCTGCGATAATTTTCCTGTCGCTTTGCCGTAGCGGTTCGTGTGAGGACGGCCCGGGCCGGCGAGCGGCTTCTCGCGTGTGCTGCGTTTGGTCGGTGTCCCGATCCGCACTGCACGGAAGAGGTCCGGTTCCGCACGAATGGCTGATGCCGGGAGGTTGGCATGGGTTTTTTTCTTCTCATCGTGTTGGTGGTGCTGCCGCTGGTAGCCGTGATTCTCGTCGTGGCTTCCCGCGGTTCGGAAATGCGCGCCGTCGAACTCCAGGCGCGTGCCGCGCAAGAGAGACTGCAAAGGGAACAGCCTGGGAGTCCATTGGCGCAAATGGGCCCGAACGAGTTCGTAGAAGCCTACATGGCCGCGTTCCGCCAGCGATCCAGGAGTGCCAACCGACGCCTGTTCTCGCGGTTTGCAGTGACGTTTGTCGTCACCGCCGTGCTGATTGCGGTTCTTACCGAGGTCCTGAGGCCCGTGTTCGGCGGCCGCGAGGCCCCCTCCATGGCCGTCGTCATTGGCCTGCTGTTCTTTATTGCAGGCGTGGCCTGGGCGGTAGTGGGCTGGCGGCGCAAACTCCGCGAAGACGTGCTCAGCCACCGGGCGCACTGACGACGGGTAGGCCGAGACGGGCTGCGCACACCGCGCCCGCGGCGATTGACCATCTGCGTGTAGAGCCGCGTGGTCGACATGTCGGCGTGCCCGAGTAGTTCCTGCACCGTGCGGATGTCGCAGCCGTCCTCTATCAGGTGGGTGGCGAAGCTGTGGCGCAGGGTGTGGCGGTGGCGTGCTTGTGAATTCCCGCCAGCCGCACCGCATTGCGTACCGCCTTATGCACGCAGGACGCGTCCAGATAGGGGCGGCCAACATGCGCGCTGCCCCGGTCCCGTCAAAAGCTCCATCGAATCAGCAGAGCATTCCCCGGCGCACATGCCCGCTCCGCGCCTGCGGATACAAGGAGTGCCGGAGGCCCTCGCTGTCCCAGCCGGGCTTGTATCGACGTGAAGGTCGGCCGTGACCCGCGGGCGTTACCGCCACGCGGATCGGCCGCCCCGGCGCGTCGGCCGGGGTGGCGGGCGCAGGGTTACTCGCCCAGCGCCTCGCGCAGGAATTCCGGCATCGCCAGGGCGGCGCGATGGATCTCGGCGTTGTAGTAGCGCGTCTTGAAGGTCTTGGTCTGCGCGCCGCGTTCGCGGAAGCCGTCCAGCTCCACGCCCTTGCGTGCCATGGTGCAGCTCCACCAGCCGGACGGGTAGCACGGCTGCGGGAAGCACAGCGTGCGCAGCGAGGCGAAGCCGCAGCCCTTCATCTTGCTGCGCATGTCGCGCAGCAGGTCGGTGTGCACCAGCGGCGATTCGCTCTGCTGCACCAGGATGCCGCCGGCACGCAGCGCCTTGAGCGCGTTGCGGTAGAAGGCTTCGTTGAACAGGCCTTCTGCCGGGCCGATGGGGTCGGTGGAGTCGACGATGAGGACGTCGATCGATTCC
>CAZYHP010000151.1:0-5192 GCA_964647135.1 uncultured Rhodanobacteraceae bacterium | reverse complement strand
CAGCCCGTCATGCCCGCGCAGGCGGGCATCCAGCGAGCGCAGCCTCGACGCAGGACCGACTGGATACCCGCCTGCGCGGGTATGACGGAATCGGGCGGTGGAGACATGGTCAGCACGGTGCGCGGGTATGACGGGATTGAGCGGCGGCGACATGGTCAGCACCGTGCGCGGGAATCGATGTCTCGCCTTCGCCGGGGGGACGTGACCTTGTTTTCCCGGAGTCAGCGGGCGAGAGCCAGCGCCAGCGCGGACTTGACGCGTTCGCCTTCCCCGCGAAGCAACTGCTGGCGTTCGCGGAAATCCGGCAGCAGGCGCGCCACCAGTGTCCAGAAATTCGGGCCGTGATTGCGTTCGAACAGATGCGCCAGTTCGTGCACGAGGACGTATTCCAACGCTGCAGGTTTCGCCATGATGAGGGCGAGATCAAGCGACAGATGGTCGCGCGCCGACAGCGAACCCCATAGCGAACGCAGCGGCCGGATGCGCAGTTGCGCCGGTGCGCGGCCGAGTTGTTCGACATACGTTGGCATCAATGCGGCGACATCGGTGCGCATCTGCGCTTCGAGGAAGGTACGCAGCTGACCGGCGGCGATCCTTTGCCGCTGTTCGGGCAGCCGGGGCGGCAGAGCCAGGTGCAGGCCGTCGTCACGCAGGATTGCCGAAGCGCGTGCCGCATCCGTCAGGCGCACGGGGACCAGTTCTCCGCGCAGCGGCAGGTTCGCCGCTGCGCCCACCGGCAAGCCGTGCGGCCAGTCCATGGGCTGGCGCCGCTGCGCCTGCTCGGAGATCACCGCCTCCAGCCACTCACGCTTGTGCTCGGCGAACGCCGCCGCCTCGTAAAGCGGGACCCAGCGCGGTTTGGTCAGGCGCGGTCCATCGCGCCCGAGGCTCAGGCGCAGATGGCGCGTGCGCGCGACATCGATGATGCGGATCAACAGCGGCTGGCCATCGCTGCCGGCCAGCTCCAGCCAGCGTTCCTTGACCAGGCGGCTCATGTCAGGTCGAACAACTCTCCAAGACGCACATGCAGACGCGCGATCTCGCCAGTGAGCAGGGCGAAACGGGCATCCAGCTCGGCGATGGCATCATCACCGCCGATGTCGCCGAGCTGTTCGTTGACCACGTCGCTGAAGCGCAGCTTGCGCAGGCACAGGTCCTCGCCGATGACGAACTGCATGCGGTCGTCGTAGCTCACCGCCAGCTGCGAGACCTGCTTGCCGGCATTGATGTGTTCGCGGACCTCTTCCGCTTCCAGGTCCTGGCGGCGGCAGCGAACGATGGCACCGTCGTCGGCCGGGTCGCGCAGTTCGCATTCGTCACCCAGCGTGAAGTCCTCGGGCAGCGCGTCACCGGTCAGCCAGGCGGTCAGCACCAGGCGCGCGGAGGTCTGTGCCGAGACCGGCGTTGCCGGAAAACTGCCGAGTGCTTCGCGCAGGCCCTGCACCAGCGATTCACAGACCTTCTTGCTGGCGCTGTCGATCGTCAGCCAGCCGCTGCCGTGGTCAAGCCAGGCGTCGGTTCGCGAGGGCTTGATGAAGGCGCGCGGCATCAGCTCGCTGAGCACCTCGTCCTTGATGCGTGCGCGTTCCTTGCCACCGGGACGACGCCCGCGTTCGGCTTCCAGCTTGTCGAGTTTTTCGGCAACGGCGTCGTTCACCACCTGCGAGGGCAGCAGGCGACTTTCGGTGCCGAAGGTGATCAACGAATGCGGTCCGACACCGTGGCCGAGTACGTCCTGATTGCGGCCGTAGGGCGAAACGAATCCCTGCGTGCCCAGTTCCAGCGGGCCGGGTGGGCGCAGGCGCACGCCGTCGAGTGCGGCGACCAGTTCGCCATGGCCGGGCAATACGTCAGCAGGGATCTGGAACAGGGTCAGGTTGCGGAACATGCGTTGCGTGATCGTCCATCGTGATGGCGCGTGACTGTAGCGCCTGTGCATCGCGTTGCGCGAGTCGCTGCAAATGTGCTTGCGACGGGATTCTACGCCGCGTCGCTGTTTGCGTCGTCGCCGCGATCGGCAAGCCAGTCATGCGCCGTCAACAATGCTTCGCCCGGATCGCGACCGAGCGCCGCGAAATCGAACAGGCTGCGGTCGGCCAGTTGCGCCGGTCGCACATCGCCCAGCGCGCGCGCGATGTTCTCGATGCGTCCGGGAAAACGCCGCTGCCATTCCTGCAGCATCGACTTCACCGCCTGCCGCTGCAGGTGGTCCTGGCTGCCGCAGAGATTGCAGGGCAGGATCGGGAAGCCGCGCAGGCTGGCGTAATCCGCCAGGTCGGCCTCGCTGCAATACGCCAGCGGCCGGATCACCACGTGCTGGCCATCGTCGCTGAGCAGTTTCGGCGCCATCGCGCCGAGTCGGGCATGGAAGAACAGGTTCAAGAACAGCGTCTCGACCAGGTCGTCCCGATGGTGGCCCAGCGCGATCCGGGTGAATCCCTGTGCGGCCGCGTGGTGATAGAGCGCGCCACGGCGCAGGCGCGAGCACAAGCCGCACAGGGTCTTGCCTTCCGGAACGACCCGCTGCACGACGCTGTAGGTGTCCTGTTCGAGGATCGTGAACGGGATGTCGTTGTCGCGCAGGTACGTGGGCAATACGTCGGGGTCGTAACCCGGCTGCTTCTGGTCCAGGTGGACTGCATGCAGCTCGAAGCGCACCGGCGCCCTGGCCTGGAGGTGCAGCAGGATATCGAGCAGCGCGTGACTGTCCTTGCCGCCGGACAGGCAGACCATCACCTTGTCGCCTTCGCCGATCATCGCGAAGTCGGCGATCGCCTGTCCTGTCAGGCGCCGCAGGCGCTTGGCGAGCTTGTGGTCTTCACGGGCCCGTGGCCGGGCTGGGTTGGACGGTTTGTGCATGGGTCGTTCGGACTTGCGGGGTCAGTCGATCAGTTGCCGGCTCAGCAGGAGTGCCGATTCGAAGTCGCGTGCCACGCCCGCAACAGCCGGATGCCTGCTGATGCCCATGTCGCGCAGGACGCGTGACGGCTGCGGCTGGATGCCGGACAGCACCACGCGGATCTTCAGGCGCTGGCAGCGGTCGAGGAAGCCCTCCAGCGCCTGCGCCCCCGATGCGTCGATCAGTGGCACCAGGCGCATGCGCAGGATGAAGGCGCGCGGTGGATCGGCGAACTGGTCGAGCACGGTGTCGAGCCGGTTGGCGACGGCGAAGAACAAGGGGCCACTGATGCGGAACGCAGCCACGCCTTCCGGCAACACGTCGCGCATGTCGGGTTGCCGGTCTTCCGCCAGGTCATCGTGATCCTCGTCGACCAGCGACACGTCGCGGTCCAATGCCACCACTTCGCTCATGCGGTGCATGAAGTGGAACGCCGCCAGCAGCACGCCGACCTGGATCGCGACGGTCAGGTCGAACATCACGGTCAGGCCGAAGGTGGCGAGCAGGACGACACGGTCGCCGACCGGCGCCTTCATCAGGTGGCGAAAGCGTTCGATCTCGCTCATGTTCCAGGCCACCACCAGCAGGACCGCCGCCAGCGCCGGCAGAGGCACCCAGCGCATCAACGGGGCAAGCGCGAGCATGAACACCAGCAGGAAAACCGCATGCATGATGCCGGCGACGGGCGAGCGTGCGCCGGCGCGCACGTTGGTGGCCGTGCGCGCAATGGCACCGGTGGCGGGCAGACCGCCGAAAAGCGCCGAACCGACATTGGCGAGACCTTGCGCCACCAGCTCGCAGTTGCTCCGATGGCGGCCACCGATCATGCCATCGGCGACGACCGCCGACAGCAGCGATTCGACACCGGCCAGGAAGGCGATGGTGAGGGCGCTGGGCAGCAGCTCGTCGATGCGCGAGAGCGGCACGTCGGGCCATGCGAACACCGGCAGCGTCGAGGGGATGTCGCCGTAGGCCGAACCGATGGTCGCCACCGGCAGCGTCAGTCCGAGCGCAAACAGCGACCCGGCGATGACGGCAATCAGGAATCCGGGCCAGCCCGGGCGCCAGCGTCGCAATCCGACGATCAGCGCCAGGCACGCGATCGTCAGCGCGATGCTCCAGGCGTTGAAAGTGCCCAGGTGCGCCGCGTAGGCCTGCAGCCGCTCGAAGAACTCGCCCGGCAGCCGTTCAATCTGCAGTCCCAGCGCATCCTTGATCTGGCTCAGGAAGATCGTCACGGCGATGCCGGCGGTGAAGCCGGTGATCACCGGCTGCGGCATGTAGCGCATCAGCGCGCCGACGCGCATCAGGCCGGCGGCGATGAGGATCAGTCCGGCGATCAGCGTGCACAGCAGCAGGCCGCCGTAGCCGAAGCGCTCGATGACATTGAAGACGACCGGAATGAACGCAGCCGTGGGTCCGCCGATCTGGACGCGGGAGCCGCCGAATGCCGAGATCAGGAAGCCGGCGATGATCGCCGTATGCAGGCCTTTTTCAGGGGTGGTGCCGGAGGCGATGGCCAGGGCCATGGCCAGTGGCAGCGCCACCACCGCGACCGTGAGTCCGGCGAGCGTGTCCCGGCGAAGGTCGTGCAGGCTGTAGCCCTGGCGCAACACCGTCACCAGCTTGGGCAGGTAGAGGTGCCAGGTCGGAGTGGCGTTGCGCGGCTGCATGGTGAGACGCCCATTGTAGGCGATGGCCGGCTTTGACGGGGCGCCTGGATGCGGCCGCTGCGCTATCCTGAGCGGACCGACGGAGCGCGTCCATGGACCAGTACGATCCCGCGACCATCGCGCGCAGGCTCATCGAGATGCGTACCGAGCATCGCGACCTCAATCTGCTGATCGACCGGCTCAATGGCGAGGCCGGCGTCGACCAGATCGCACTGACGCGCATGAAGAAACGCAAGCTGCGTTTGAAGGACGAAATCGGTCGCCTCGAGAGCCGCCTGATTCCCGACCTTGACGCGTAGCAGGAGGCCGGCCGGCCCGCCGCGGCATGCCTGTCCGGCCGCCGCGGTGACGACTGGCACATCGGTCCTGTTTCCGCGCCCGTGCGGGAAAGCGCGGTGCCGCTCAATGCCGGCGTCCGCTCAACCACGGCGTCGAAGTGCCCGCTCAACCACGGCGTCGAAGTGTCCGCTCAATATCGGCGTCGAATTGTCCTTGTCTGGTCGCCATGAGTTGATCGCCGGTGCCCCTGTTCGTCGCCAGGAGTCTTGTTCGCCGGTGTACGGGTCGCCCTGAAGCCTCTGTCCCTCATGCCCGGTAAGGCGTAAGGGTCCGCCGTGCGC
>CAZYHP010000150.1:2692-5288 GCA_964647135.1 uncultured Rhodanobacteraceae bacterium | reverse complement strand
AGCCGCCGGCCGCAAGCCCATCGCGGGTGCGACGCTGGGGCAACCGGGGCGTGGGCGGCAGGCAGCCGCCGGCCGCAAGCCCATGTCGCGTCACCCCCGCGAAGGCGGGGGTCCAGTCCTTCGTGCACCTATGTGACCGATTGTCCGAGTGTCTGATTGTCGTACTGCGTGCATCGTGCTGCCCTTGGCACCGGGGCTCTGGGCCGGGTTTCGCTGCTGTACTCAGGGCGACTCGAAGTCGTTGGCGAAGATGCTGTCGGGGACGGTGCCCAGGTCCAGCTGGACGTGGATCGGCGCATTGACAGGCAGGGTGATCTCGGCGGTCTCGCCATCCAGACTGGCGACGAAGCGCGTCGGTGTCAGCCAGGTGTCGCCGGCCTGGCGGCGGATGCGTTCCGGAACGATGACGTCGAGGCGGCCATCGGCGCCGGTGACGCCCTGCGCCACGACGGCGCCCTCGCTGTCGTAAACCATCACGGCGGCGCCCGGCGCCAGCTGTGCATCGCGGCGGACGCGGACCTGGGCGGTCCAGCCCACATGCAGCATCTGCCCGCCGTGGCGGAAGCGCAGGCTGTCGATGCTGGCGCCGCCGGCGTAGGTTGCGTCGATCAGATGGTGGTCCAGGAGCGCCCAGTTCACGTCGAACTGGAAGGTGCGATAGTCGGTGCGGTTGCCGCTGCGGATGTGGTGGTTGCCGACCATGACGTGGTTGCAGCCCGCCGCGTAGTAGTCACCCATGCGCACGTTGGCGACGTTCGAGATCAGCACGTTGTCCTGCCACAGCACTGGCGCCTCCGTGCCACAGCGCTTGCGCAGCCCCTGTGTGACGATCGCGGCGGCCTGGGTGATGGATTCCGCGACTTCGACCTTGATGATGTTGTTGCGGATGACGTTGTTGACGATGGCGGCATCCGAGGAATGCTGGATGCCGCGTGCCTCGGTGCAGGTGCCGTCGATGCAGGCGCCGCCCTGGATGAGGATGACGTTGTCCTCGTAGAGATTGTCGGCATAGTCGGCGTGCGAGCCGGCGTACTGCGTCAGCCGGAATCCGTTCAACGATTCCTGGTTGCCGTATTCGTCGTCGCGATGATCCGGCCCCTGGCCGACCAGATGCACGAAATTGCCGTGGTAGTGGTTGCCGCGTCCCCAGGCGATGCCGATCGGATGGTAACCGGTGCCGAAGATGCGATTGTCATGGATCTGCGCCTCGTCGCCACGGGCGATGGCGAAGGAGTTGGTGGACCAGCTGTCCAGATGCACTTCGTTGTGGTGCACACGGTTACCCTGGATGCCGCTCTGGCGGCTGCGTTTGACCAGGTTGTCGTGGACATGCGAGTCGCTGTAATCGCCGCCGAAGAACAGCAGCGCGCGCGATCCGGACCCGTGGCGGTCAAGAATGACCTTGCCGCGATCGATGAACACGTTGTGGTGGACATGCGCATCACTCGATCCCCAGTGCATGAACAGTCCCACCATCTGGGCACCGCTGTAATCGAACTCCACGCCGGCAACCTCGAATCCGCTGCCGGTGCGCGCATACACGGGATTGAAGCCGATCGATGCGCCGCCGTGCGCAGGATTGTTGCCGGCGCCCTGGCGGATGCGGCCGTTCAGGATACGCAGGTTCTCGCGGTAGCCCATCGCACGCACGCCGAACGCGGCGTTGTCTACATACGTCGGCCAGTCGCCGGAAATCGCCTGGAAGGTGTTGTTGTAGGTGACGGTGTGGCCACCGAGATCCAGGGTGACGTTCGCGGCGGCGATCTCGAAGGCCTTGCCGTTGGCGACCACGTCGGCCGTCAACACATAGGTCGCGCCGGCCGTGCCGAGCTGGTAGGGCGGTCCGCCCGGCATCGCGTCGGGAATGCGGATGGCGCCGGCAATCGACTGCGGCGTGATCGTCCGGTCGGGCCCATTGACGATGTTGCCGCGCTCGTCTTCGATGACGATGCGGTAATGATAGGTCGTGCCGCCCTGCAGGTCGCGCAGGTGGTGCAGATGGATGGCGTGGAAGCGGTCGCTGGCCACGGTTTCATGGCCGTAGGCGGTCGTCGTTCCGTATTGCAGTCGTGATCGTGCCGGCAGGTTCGTGCGAAAGCCAATCGCGGCCGAGCGCTCGGAGCGGTGCTCCCAGACGGATTGCGGCGGCTGCAGCTGGTCGCCGAAAGTCTGGTAGACAAGCGGGTCGCGTTCGGCCCCGAAGGCGGTGTTGGCGAACTTGACGTAGTCGTCATAGCTGTCGGCCATCGCCGGCATGGCGGTGGCGAGCAGGAGCGTCGCGAGGACGCGCAGCGGATCAAGCATCGGTTTTCCCCTGTCACCGGTCGTGATTCCGGTTCTTTCGAAAGTATACCCACAACGCTGCTTCCGGCCAGGCCGCCTGCGCCCCCGGGTTCCCGGGATCGTTCGCAACGCGCGCCAGTATTTTCGCGGGATGGCCCGGTTGCAGGGAAACGCGGCAGGCTTTCATGTTGCGGGTCCTTCCTTCGTTATCGGCACAGGCTCGGGCAAAGCCATGATCGGCGGATCCACTGCGGGCGGCGGCATGAAACGGCGTGACCGGATCAAGGCGGTACTGGCATCGACGGCACTGGCG
>CAZYHP010000150.1:0-2592 GCA_964647135.1 uncultured Rhodanobacteraceae bacterium | reverse complement strand
CCGGGCCGGTCCGCATGCTGCTGGCGCAATCACTTGTCGTCGACGACAATCGGGTCTTTCCCTGGATGGCCCCCGCATGACCCGACGAGCTGCAAGATTCCGGATCCTCAGTTCGACGATGTTGTGCCTGTCCAGCGCGGTCGCCTCCGCGCAGGTCTACCAGGGACCGGAAAGCGTCGAATACCATGCGCGGCTGGACCGTCACCTGGTATCGAACACCAGCGGTGGCAACCTCCTCGCGCGCGCCGCCGACGGCACGTTGAGCCTGTTCTCGTCGGTCCCGGGCAGTCCCTACGGCCTGGAGCTGCTCGGTGGCATCGTCTATGTCGCCGACTCGGGTCGCGTGGACGGCTACGACGTCGATACCGGCGAGCGCCTGATCCAGATTCCGGTTCCCGGCGCATCATTCCTCAACGGGCTGACCTCGAACGGCCTCGACACGCTGTATGTCAGCGATTTTTCCGCCAGGCGACTGTCGATCATCGACCTGGGCGATCCCGGCCAACCCGTGGTCAGTGCGCCCATTTCCACGGGTTCACGCACGCCAAATGGCCTGGCCTATGACCGCGATAACGAACGGCTGCTGATCGCCACCTGGGGATCGAACGCAGCGATCCTGTCGCTGGATCTGACGACGCCTGCGGCAACGCCGACGCCGCTGGTGCAGACCTCGCTGAGCAACCTGGACGGCATCACGCTGGGCTGCGGTGGCCAGGTGGTGGTCAGCGCCTGGGGTGCCTGCGGCGCCGCCGGTGGCTGCCTGCGTGCGTTCCAGCCGCCGCTGACGACCGGATCGACGCCGATCGTCGTCGTCAACGGGCTCGCCAGTCCTGCCGATATCGACTATGCGCGTGCGCTGGGCACCGTCGGCGTCCCGGAGAGCAGCGGCAATCGCGTCACGCTGGTACCGCTGCCCGAATGCGAAAGCTCGATCTTCCTCAACGATTTCGAGCGCTGACCGCAGCATCCGCAGCCACAGCGCATCTGCGCGGTTGCACCGACGCAGATGCGGATGTGCTCAGGGGTCGTAGTCGAGGTTGGGGGCAAGCCAGCGCTCGACGTCGGCCAGTGGCCAGCCCTTGCGTGCGGCGTAGTCTTCGACCTGGTCGCGACCGATCTTGCCGACCACGAAGTAGCGGCTGTCAGGATGGCTGAAGTAGTAGCCGGAGACGGCGGCCGTGGGCAGCATGGCCATCGATTCGGTGAGTTCCATGCCGGCGTTCGCTTCGGCCTGCAGCAGGTCGAACAGCGTGCGCTTCTCGGTATGGTCGGGACAGGCCGGATAGCCCGGGGCCGGACGCACGCCGGCGTACTTCTCGTCGATGAGCGCCTGGTTGTCGAGCGTCTCGTCGCTGGCGTAGCCCCAGATATCGGTGCGCACGCGCTGGTGCATGCGTTCCGCCAGTGCTTCGGCGAGGCGGTCGGCCAGTGCCTTGAGCAGGATGACGTTGTAGTCGTCGTGGTTGGCGCGGAAGCGTTCGACATGCTCGTCGATGCCGATGCCGGCGGTCACCGCGAAGGCGCCGATCCAGTCCTGCCGGCCGCTGTCCTGCGGCGCGATCCAGTCGGCCAGGCAGAAGTTGCCGCGCTCGGCCGGCTTGTCGGCCTGCTGGCGCAGGAAGTGCAGCGTGGTCGCCGGCGACGCGCCGTCGCCGTGGACGATGACATCGTCGCCGACCGCGTTGGCCGGCCAGATGCCGACGACCGCACGGGCGCGCAGCCACTTGTTGTCGATGATCCTGCGCAGCATCGCCTTGGCGTCGGCGTAGAGTGAGCGCGCGTGCTCGCCGACGACGGCGTCGTCCAGTATCCCGGGGAAGCGTCCGGACAGTTCCCAGCTCTGGAAGAACGGCGTCCAGTCCACGTAGGGCAGGAGGTCTTCGAGCGGATAATCGTCGAAGCGCGTCAGCCCGGGCTGCTTCGGCACCGGCGGCTGGTACGTCGCCCAGTCGATCGCCGGCCGGCGCGAGCGCGCGTCGTCGAGGCCGATGATCTGTTTGCCGGGCCCGCGCTCGCCGTGGCGACGGCGCACCTCGGCATAGTCCTCGCGCAGCGCGCGCTCGAACTCCGCGCGCTGGTTGTCCGACACCAGCGATTGCGCGACGCCGACCGCACGCGAGGCATCCTTGATCCAGACGGTGGCCGCGTTCGAATAGGCCGGCTCGATGCGCAGCGCCGTATGGGCACGTGAAGTCGTGGCGCCGCCGATCAACAGCGGAATATCGAAGTCCTGCCGCTGCATTTCGCGCGCGACGTGGGCCATTTCGTCCAATGAGGGCGTGATAAGCCCGGACAGGCCGATCATGTCGGCGTTGTGCTGGCGGGCACTGTCGAGGATCTTCTGCGCCGGCACCATCACGCCCAGGTCGATGACCTCGAAGTTGTTGCAGGCGAGCACGACGCCGACGATGTTCTTGCCGATGTCATGCACGTCGCCCTTTACCGTCGCCATGACGATGCGGCCGTTGGCCTTCTGTGCCTGCCCCGACTTCAGCTTCTCCGCTTCGATGTAGGGCAGCAGGTGGGCCACCGCCTTTTTCATCACCCGCGCCGACTTCACGACCTGGGGCAGGAACATCTTGCCGGCGCCGA
>CAZYHP010000149.1:0-5316 GCA_964647135.1 uncultured Rhodanobacteraceae bacterium | reverse complement strand
CACCGCCTGCTGTTCTTCGTCGGCGCCGTCAACGTGCTGGCGGCGATGACCTGGTGGCTGCTGTGGATGGTGGCGCTGCGCTGGCAGTGGTGGGCGATGCCGGATGCGCCGGCGCCGCTGCCCGCGGGTTGGGGCCATGCCGTGGTGATGTCGTACCAGGTATTCACACCCTTCATCTTCGGTTTCCTGCTGACGGTATTTCCGCGCTGGCTGGGGCAACCGCCGCTGGACCGCTGGCATTACGTGCCGGTCGGCCTGGGCCTGCTCGGTGGCCAGGCGCTGACGCTCATTGGTCTGTGCGGCCTGCCGCAGGTGCTGCACGTCGGTCTGTTCGCCACGGCGATCGGCTGGATATCGGGCATCGCCAGTCTCGCCAGCGTGCTGCGCGCCGCGAAGCACCGTGACTGGCACGCGTCGAGCTGCCTCCTCGCATTGATCGTCGGCCTGGCCGGCCTCCTGCTCTTTATCGCCTGGTGGCATGCGCCTTCGCAGGGCCTGCTGGGCTTCGCCGCGCTGAAACTCGGCATCGTCGGTTTCCTGTTGCCGATCTACCTCACGGTTGCGCACCGCATGCTGCCGTTCTTCGCCGGCAACATCGTGCCCGGCTACCGGGCGTGGAAACCGCTGTGGCTGCTGGCGGCGATCTGGCTGCTGCTCGCACTGCATCTGACGCTGGAGCTGTCGCACGCCTACGGCTGGCTGTGGCTGCCCGATACGGCGATGGCGCTGCTGGCCTGCCTGTGGCTGTGGAAGATCTGGCCCGTGGGCGACGGCGGCACCGTCCGCCTGCCCGGCCTGCTGGTGGTCCTGTTCATTGCCCTGTGCTGGCTGCCGATGGCTTTCGCGCTGTATTCGGCGCAATCGCTGCTGTTCGCCTTCACCGGTGATTTCCTGCTCGGCCGCGCACCCGTACATGCGCTGTCGATCGGCCTGTTCGGATCGCTGCTGGTGGCCATGGTCACGCGCGTCACGCAGGGCCATTCGGGTCGACCGCTGACGATGTCCGCGACCGCGTGGTTCGCCTTCGCGGTGGTACAGGTCGCGGCCGTCCTGCGCGTCGGCGCCGAGCTGGCGGATGACAGCTGGGCATGGCATGTCTTTGCCGCCCTGGCATGGGTCGTCGCCTTCCTGCCCTGGGTGCTGCGCAACGCCGGCATCTATCTGCGGCCACGCAGCGACGGCCAACCGGGTTGACGCCATGATCGAGTTCTATCCGCAGATCAAGATGGTGCACATCGGCTGCGTACTGGCGAGCATTGCGCTGTTCGCGCTGCGCGGCGCCGCCCTGCTCGCCGGCATGCGCTGGCCGCGGGCCGATCCAGTGCGCTGGCTGAGCTGGAGCATCGACACCGTGCTGCTGACCGCGGCCCTGATGCTGGTGGTGATCCTGCCTTCGGCGCTGTTCGCCAACCACTGGCTCACCGTGAAACTCGTCCTGCTCGTCGTGTACGTGCTGCTCGGCTATCGCGCGCTGGCACCGGGCCTCGGGCGCGGCCGTCGCCTGCTCTGGTGGCTGGCCGCGCTGGCCTGCTTCGGATTCATGTATTCGGTGGCACGCAGCCACCATCCGCTGGGGCTGATATGGACGCTCTCGCACTGACCGGGCATACACGGCGATGCGCTGGCTGCTGATCGCCATCGGCTGGACGGCGCTGGCGCTGGGCCTGTTGGGCGCCGTGCTGCCGCTGTTGCCGACAACGCCGTTCGCGCTGCTTGCCGCGGCCTGTTTCGGCCGTGCCTCGTCGCGCTGCCATGCACTGCTGATGGCGACGCCGGTGCTGGGCCGGGCGCTGGAAGACTGGCAGCTGCGGCGCGGCATCGCGCCGCGCACGCGATGGCTGGCGCTGGGCATGCTGTGGTCCAGCATGGTTTTTACGGTTGTATTCGCGGAAGTGGCATTTCCGTTGCATCTCCTCCTGCTCGGCATCGCCATCACGGTGACCTGCGTGCTGATGCGCCTGCCGGGCCTGCCTCGCCGCATATCCGAAGGGGCCGGTACCTCCTCCTGATCGACGCCGGGGCGGACCGTATGTGGCGCGGTGCAGCAAGAAGGCGGCCGTGCCGGTTTCCACAACGGCTACCGTTCCGTTGCGCATCGGGTCTAGGATGGTCATCGGTCGTCCAGCGCGCCAGCCCGTCAAAGACTGACGCAGGTCAGGGCAGAGGAAGCAGCCCCGGTGCACAGTGGCGATCAAAGACTTCCAACAAGGACACCGCCATGGCACCACGACACTGGGTTATTGCCCCACTCATCGCACTGGCCGTCGCGACCGCTGGCTGTCGCAACGACGCCGGACCCGCTGCGGCCCCCGCGAACGCGGCCACGCCCGCCGATACCGGTGGCTCGCGCAAGGGCGACTTCGGCCCGCCACAGGGCGAACCGATCGAAGCCGTACTCACCAGTCCACCCGAGGTTCCGCCTCCCACCGGGCGCAACTATCCGGCCAAGGTCATCGTGAACCTTGAGGTGGTCGAAAAGGACATGCAGATCGCCGAAGGCGTGAACTACACGTTCTGGACCTTTGGCGGCACCGTGCCCGGCAGTTTCATCCGCGTCCGCCAGGGCGACACCGTCGAGTTCCACCTGCACAACCATCCCGACTCGAAGATGCCGCACAACATCGACCTGCACGGCGTCACCGGTCCGGGCGGAGGCGCCTCGTCGACGTTCACGGCACCGGGCCACAGTTCGCAGTTCACCTTCAAGGCGCTCAACCAGGGCCTTTACGTTTACCACTGCGCAACGGCGCCAGTGGGCATGCACGTCGCCAACGGCATGTACGGCCTGATCCTCGTCGAGCCGCCGGAAGGCCTGCCGCCGGTGGACAAGGAGTTCTACGTCATGCAGGGCGACTTCTACACCACGACCAAGTACCGCGAGAAGGGCTACGCGCCGTTCGACATGCAGCGCGCCATCGACGAGAACGCCACCTACGTCCTGTTCAACGGTTCGGAAACGGCGCTCACCGGCGACAACGCCCTGCGTGCCAGCGTCGGCGAGAACGTACGCCTGTACGTCGGCAATGGCGGCCCGAACCTGGTGTCCAGTTTCCACCTCATCGGCGAGATCTTCGACAAGGTCTGGTACGAGGGCGGCACGCGCTACCAGGAGAACGTGCAGACGACGCTGATTCCCGCCGGTGGCGCGATGATCGCCGACTTCCATCTGGAAGTGCCGGGCAGCTACGTGCTGGTCGACCACTCGATCTTCCGTGCCTTCAACAAGGGCGCGCTGGGCATCCTCACCGTCGACGGTCCGGAAAACCTGGCCATCTACTCGGGCAAGGAAGTGGACTCGGTGTACCTCGGCGACAAGGTCGCCAGTCTGGCCTCGGTGCAGACGGCCGCCGACTCGGCGGCATCGGGCACGCTGACCCTGGACGAGCAGATCGCCGCCGGCAAGTCGCTGTACACCGGCACCTGCTCGGTCTGCCACCAGGACAGTGGCGCCGGCCTGCCGGGCGTGTTCCCGCCGGTGGCGTCCTCGGACTGGGTGAAGTCGCACAGTCACGAAGAGCTGATCAAGGTCGTCCTCAACGGTCTCACCGGTCCGGTCAAGGTCAATGGCGAGGACTACAACTCGGTCATGCCGCCGATGAGCCAGCTCACCGACGACGAGATCGCCAACATCCTCACCTACGTCCTCAATTCCTGGGACAACGGCGGTGGCCAGGTGCAGCGGGACAAGGTCGAACAGATCCGCGCCAGCACGCCGCGTGCGGAAGGCGCGGCACACTAGCCATGACAAAGCGGGCCTTGCTGCTGTCCGCCCTGCTGTCGACGTCCGCGCTCGCCGCGGACGCCGACGCCTGGATCAGGTTGCCGGGCCACGCCGCCTTCACTTCGGTGCTGCGCTGGGAAGACCAGGCCGAGGGCGTGAAGGTCGCGCCGTTCGAACTGATGCGCACGCCTGTGAGCAACGGCGACTTCCTGCGCTTCGTGCTCCGCGATCCATCGTGGCAGCGCGGTCGCGTGCCGACGCTGTTTGCCGAAAGCCGTTACCTGGAACACTGGCATGGACCGGTGCAACTCGGTCCCGACGTCCGTGCGACGCAACCGGTCACCCGCGTGAGCTGGTTTGCCGCCGATGCCTACTGCCGGGCGCAGGGCGCGCGCCTGCCGACCTGGGCGGAGTGGGAATATGCCGCCGCCGCGGATGCCGAGCGCGAGGATGCGCGCAGCGATCCGGCCTGGCGCGAGGCGATCCTCGCCTGGTATTCGCGACCGTCGAACACGCCATTGCCTGACATCGCCCAGGGCACCGCCACCGTCCATGGCATCCACGACCTCAACGGCCTGGTGTGGGAATGGGTCGAGGACCACGCCGCCATGCTGGTCTCGGCCGACAACCGCGAGCAGGGCGATCCCGACGTCATGCAGTTCTGTGGCGCCGGCGCCTTGTCCACCGACGACCGCGAGAACTACGCGGTCCTGATGCGCATCGCCATGCTGTCGTCGCTGCAGGCCGCCGACGTCACCGGCAATCTCGGCTTCCGCTGCGCGCGGTCCATCGAAGGAGTCTCGCCATGAGCGTCCGTGTGTTCTTAGCCCTCGCCGCGCTTTGTCTGGCGGGCACCGTCTGCGCCGCCGACACCACGCCCCTGCCCGGCGATTCCCTGTACCACCTCGATGTCGCGCTGACCGACCAGGACGGCCGTGATTTTCCCTTCGCCTCGCTGCGCGGCAAGCCGGTGCTGGTGGCGATGTTCTATACCTCCTGCCGCTACATCTGCCCGCTGATCATCGACAGCGCGCGTGGCGTCGAACACGCGCTGGACGAAGCGGAGCGCGACGGCCTGCGCATCGTCCTGGTCAGCATCGACCCGGAGCGTGACGACGTCGCCGCACTGAAGCGCATCAGCGAGCGCCGCCGTCTCGACACCGCACGCTGGTCGCTGGTCCGCACCGATGCCGCCTCCGTGCGCCGTCTCGCCGCCGGCCTGGGCGTCCGCTATCGCGCCCTGGCCGATGGCGAGTTCAACCACACCAGCGAGCTGGTGCTGCTGGATGCCGACGGCCGACGCCGCGCCAGCAGCGAGGCCAGCGGCCCGGTCCCGGTGGAATCGTTCCTGCAGGCCACCCGTGCACTGCTGAACGCATCCCGCAACGACCCGCCCGGCGATTGATCCGGATCAAGGCGCCCGCGCCGGCCGACGCGCAGTATCCTCGCCATGTCCACCGCCCTCAGCTTCGATGCCGACCTGCTGCGCCGCTACGACCGGCCCGGGCCGCGCTATACCTCGTACCCGACGGCACCGCAATTCCGGCCCGACTTCGACGAGACGCAGTTCCGCGCACAGATCGCGCGCAGCAACG
>CAZYHP010000148.1:0-5318 GCA_964647135.1 uncultured Rhodanobacteraceae bacterium | reverse complement strand
CAGCGCCGCGTCGGGGCGCTGCTGTGCGCGCCGCAGGCGTGCCTGCTCGGTCAGGAACCGGAACTCGTCGTCCCGGTCGCCGATCTCCCCGATCAGGACGAGGGCGCGATCCAGATGCGCTTCGGCCTCGGCCAGCCGGCCGAGTCGTATGTCCGCGGCGGCGAGCAGCCACAGGGTCTCGGCATGACAGTGGCGGTCGCCGACGCGGTCGAGATCGTGAAGCGTGCGATGGAGGAAACCGATCGCCTCCTCAACCAGTCCCTGCTCGAGGCGTACCTGCGCCAGTCCCATCCGCGCCTTGGCCTGGCCCATGGCATCACCCAGACCACGGTAGAGGTCATGGGCTTCCAGCGCCGTGCGATAGGCGGCCTGGTAACGTCCCTGGCACAGCAGCACCCAGTGGTAGCGACGCAGGAGATCGGCGCGCGCCGCGACATCGCCGTGGCGCCGGCGCGCCAGGGACTTTTCGAACACCTGGCCCGCTTCGTCCAGCCGGTCCTGCAAGGCCAGACACCAGCCGTACAGTGCCAGCGTCTGCACGCGCGGTCCGCGGCCCTCTGCGCCGGCGAGCAGATCGACAAGACTGCGTTCGGCCGACCGGTAGTCGCCAAGCGCCGCCTGCGCCTGCACTTCGAGCAGTCGTGCTGCACGCCGCAGCGTCCTCTGCGGCGCGTGCCCGCGGGCACCCGCAAGGATCGGCGACAGTTCGTCCAGCACCTGACGGTGCTCGCCCAGCGCGAAGGCCGTTCGCGCCCGTTCCATTCGCAGCAGGTCGCCGTGACGACTGCCGTCGCGCGGTCGCACCGCGATGTCCAATTGCGCGGCGACGTCCTGCGCCGGATACAGGCGACCCAGATTGCGCAGCGCGCGGATGCGCGCCAGCCCCAGGGCCCAGCGTGTGTCGCTGCCGGCGCGGACGCCCCCGTCGACCAGATCCTGCAGCCGCTGCAGTTGTGCCGGGTCGGCGCGGTCCAGTCCAGCGGTACGGAGCGCCGCGTAGCCGACGTTGAACGCCAGTTCTCGATCACCGGCCTGCTCGGCATGCACGCTCAGCGCCGCCAGTTCGGCCGGCGAATCGGCGTCCGAGAAAACCGCCATGCAGCGGCGATGCAGATCGACTCGCCGCCTGTCATCCAGCGACCGGTACAGCGCCTGCTGGATCAGTGCATGCCGGAACATCCATTGCCCTGCACCCTCCTTTTCGACAATGCCCAGATCGGCAACGGCGTGCAATACCGCTTCGACATCGCGCACGTCACGTTCCATCAATGCCGCCAGGCGACGCAAGGCAAAGCGTTCGCCCAGCACTGCGGCCGACTCGACCCCGATCCGGCTATCCGGCGGCAATGCCCGGCAACGTTCGAGGATTGCCAGCTCCAGGCTGGCGGGCAGTGTTTCCGGCATGCCCAGCCAATGCCAGGACGGTGGCGAGTCATGCCATTGCAGGCTGCCGCAGGCGATCAGATGTCGCAGCAGCTCGACCAGGAAGAAGGGCCGCCCGCCGGTCAGCCGGTACAGCGCCTGGCAGGCCTCGTCGGGCATGTCATGCCCGTATTCCGGTGCGCCGAGCAGCTCATCGATGGCAAGGCGCACCTGCGCTGGCGAAAACGCATGCAGGCGCAGCACACCAACCGGACCGTCGCCGAACAGCGCCGCCACCGGCGGCACCTGATCGCCGTCGGTGCGGACCAGGCCGACCAGCAGCACGGGCAGTCCGCGCAATTCGACGGCGAGCCGACGCAACCAGGCCTGGTCGGTTTCATCGGCGTGCTGCAGGTCGTCCAGGGCGAGCACGACCGACCGCGCAGCGGTGCGGAAGCCGGCCGCCAGCTCGCCGGGTGCCTCGGATCGTGACGCCGCCGGCAACGCCATCGTCGCCAGCGCCCGCCGAACCAGGGTCGCCAGACGTTCCGGCGCGGGGTGTGCGGCGACGGCGATGCGCAGGAGCACCCCGCCCCTCGCGGCCAGCCAGTCGCCCAGATGCGCAACGACCGAACTCTTGCCCGTACCGGATTCACCGGCAAGAAGTACGGGCAGGGCGTGCCCGCCCACCGCGCGCTGGAATTCCTGGCGCAGATACACGAGTTCGGTTTCGCGGGCAACGAGTCGTTCGAAGCGGGCCGGGCCGGAAACAGCGGCCAGCGTGGACGGCTGCCCTGCCGGGACCGGTGCAGTCGGCGCCGACGCCCGTTCCGCAAGCCAGCGCCCGACCTCCAAGGCGCTGGCCGGTCGCTGTCGTGGATCGGGATCGAGCAGCGCAGCGACCAGCTCGAACAGGCTTGATGGCAAGACCGGCAGGAGCTGTGCGCGCAGATCGCGTTGCCGGCGCTGCCGATGCGCGGCAAGCAAGGCATCGAGATCGTTGGCCGACACCGGCAGCGCAGCGGTCGCCAGCCAGTGCAGGACGACGCCGAGGCTGTAGAGGTCCGACTGCACCGACCCGGGCTCGCCCTCAAGCACTTCCGGCGCCATGCACAGCGGCGTTCCCCGCGCGACTCCGCTGGCTTGACCCGGCGTCAGCGCGGCGCCGAAATCGGTGATACGGATGCGGCCGTCGCGACTGCGCATCAGGTTGGCCGGCTTGAGATCGCAGTGCAGAACGCCGGCATCATGGATTGCCGCCAGGCCACGGCAGATGTCGGCGGCGATCTGCCGGACTTCGATGGACGGCAAGGGCCCCTCGCGACGGACCAGCGCATCCAGACACTCGCCGTCGACCAGGTCTAGCCAGATGCCGCTGCGGCCATCGTGCCGGTCGACGCCATGTACGGCGACGACGTTCGGATGACGGATGCGCGCCAGGCTGCGTGCCTCGGCAATCCAGTCGCCGGCACCGGCCCAGCCCTTTCCCGGTCGACTGAGCTTGAGCGCGACTTCGACAGCGAGCAGCGGGTCGACGGCGCGGAACACTTCGGAAGTGGCGCCACTGCCGATCAGTTCCAGCACCTCAAGGTGCCCCCATTGGAAGCGGCCGGGCGCAGAGGCCGCGCCGCGGGATCGTCCGGCGAAGGCGCCGAGGCGTTCGGACAGGTCGGCAATCAATTCCAGTCCGCTGCGCAGGCGCCCGTCAGCGCCGGCAGGACGCGGCAGCGGGATGCCATCGGCGACCGCTTCGGCGAGTGCCAGAAGGGGCGCGCCGGCGACAGGCCGCTGCGTCGGTGGCGGCTCACGGCCGGATCGTTTCGACATCGATCAACTCCGCCAGGCGCAGCAATGCGCGGCTGACGCGCATGCGCGCGGCGTTGGCTGTCTTCAAGCCGCACAGGCCGGCGATTTCTTCGTAATCGAGACCGAACTCGACACGCAGGCTGACGGCATCGCGATCATTGGGCCGCAGCTGTGCGAGCGCGGCCTCGTAGGCGGCCAGCGCCTGTTCGGTCAGCATGCTCTGCATCGGTGAGGGCGAGGCGTCGGCCTGCCCGACCAGGACCTCGTCGCCGACACGGACGGGTGAACGCTGTCCCCGCCTCAGTTCGTCGCGCAACGTGTTCATCAGCGTCGTGCGCAGGTAGGCCAGCAGGCCGCCCGGGCCTTGCGGCTGGAAGCTGTCGAGGACGTTGAGCGCCTTGATGGCCGTCAGCTGCACCACGTCCTCGGTACCGGCGAGGTCGCGCGCACGTGCGGGCAGGCGGTTGTGGGCGAGGCGGCGCAGGATGGGAAGGTAGCGGGCCATCAGCGTTTCGCGGGCGGCGTGTTCACCCGCCTGCCAGCGTTTCAGCAGCGCTTCGGTGGACAGGGACTGCAGTCCGCTGGCGCTCATTTTCCACCCCTGTAACCCGCAGTCGGGACTATACAACGGACCCGCCGACCGCCCGATCTGTGCGTTTTCCTTCGCCAGGGTCGTCTCCACTGGGCAACCGGTCACAAGTACAAGCTGCTGCGACCTCGCATCCGTGCAGAGGCAACGAGCAACGGGCCGGGCACGCCTTTGTCCTTCCACCCATGGAGCCCATCATGTCCAAGCGTCCCACCGCCTCCCATTACCGCATCGTGCTGGCCTGTGCCTTCGCAGCACAGGCGGTCTCGCCGGCCTTCGCGGATGATCGCGGTTCGGCCATCCTGACCCCGGTCCACGAACTGGTGTCCTCGCTCGACGGCGATTTCAGCGGCCTGCCGGAGCAGGACGATCCACGCTTCGGCCACGCCGTGGCGCTGCGCGGCGACACCCTGGTGGTCGGCGCGCCCGGCACCCTCACCGGCAACGGCGGCAACGTCTTCGAGCGCGGTGCCGTGTTCATCTACCGTCGTAACGAGCCCGACCTCGGGTGGTCTTTGCACCAGCGCATCGCCTTCGGAACCGGTGGCGACGGCCAGTGCGGGCACGCGGTCGCCCTGAGCGACAACTTCCTGATGGTCGGCTGCCCCTGGCACCAGGTGTCAGGCAATGCCCGCGGCCGCGCCGTGATCTACACACGCGACGAGGCCAGCGGCGATTATGTCGACGCATTGAACCTGGTCGGCACCACGAATGGCGGCGCCTGCGGCTACAGCGTCGCGCTCATCGACGCCGCTGCCGGAACCGACAGCCCACTGCCGATGGCCGCCATGGGCTGTCCGGATCGCATCTTCCCGACCGGGGGCGGACTCGGCGCCAACACGGGGGCCGTGGAGGTGTACCGCTGGTTGCTGGCCTGGGACCACGCCACCACGCTGGCGCCACCCGCCGCAGCCTCCAACAACAATTCGCGATTCGGCCACTCGCTGCTGTTCAACCGGGTGGGTCCGGAACCGGGAATGACCCTGCTGCTGGGCGTCGGCATTCCCGGCAAGGATCGCGTGGAAATGCGCGCGATGGGCGCAACGGTGGCGGATTGGCCGGTCGAACGCACGATCAACGGCCCGGCGAACAGTCGCTTCGGACATGCCATCCACATGCATGCCGGACGTCTCGTCGTCGGCGCGCCTGAACGACTGGTGCTGAATCCGACGATCACCCCGCCCACTGCGACGCCGTCGGGCAGCATCACCATCCTTTCGCGCAGCTGCACCTTGATGGGCGACTGCGGCTGGTCACAGAACGTCGACGAGATCGTTTCCGTCCCGTTGGTCCCTGTCCTGGTCGGGCAGAACCGCATGGGCCAATCCGTGCACGCCTTGACAGCCAACCGCATCGTCGCCGGCGTGCCGCATTTCCCCCATCCCTCCTACTTCGGCCAGGTCATCCATTACCTGCTCGACGCAGGCACCTGGACCCGCCACAGCGATGAGCCTTTCGATCCCATCGCCGCCAGCTTCGCGACCTCGGAGGCGGGCTTCTCGGTGGCGGGCGACGAGGCGTGGCTGGCGATTGGCCTGCCCGGTGACCCGGCCGGCTTCGG
>CAZYHP010000147.1:0-5446 GCA_964647135.1 uncultured Rhodanobacteraceae bacterium | reverse complement strand
GGCCCGCGCCGTCATTCCCGCGAAGGCGGGAATCCAGTGTCGGCGCCGGTGCCGTGATGTGTCCGGGACCTGCTTTCGCGAGAACGACGCGCCAGCCGGAGCCGGAACAGGGCAAGGTCACGGCCGCTGCGAAACCAGCTCCAGCAGGCGGCCCGTGATCGACTGGATGTCGTACTGGTCGATGCCTCCCGTGCTGCGGTTGGACAGCGCAATGACCACGTAGGGGTCGCTGCCGGCATCCTCCAGCATCCACGCATGGGTCAGGACGTGGAAGTTGCCGGCGGTAACCGCCAGCGAGCCGCCCTTGTACCAGACGCGGTCGAAGTCGCCGCGGACGTCAGGTTGCCCGGCCGATGCGCCCAGTGCGGCATCCACTGTCGTCATCGCCTCGGACCCTTGCGGCAGCCGGCGCAATGCGGCAAAGGCCGCGCAGATGTCCAGGGGGGAAGCCTGCCATGTCCCGGAGGTCAGCAATTGCGAATGGAAGTACGGCGCATTGGTGAACGGGCCCAACGGTTCGATCTGATCCACGACGAACTGCGCCTGGTACGCCTCGTCACCGTTGACGTAGTCCAACGCCGTCGCCAGCGGGAACGAACGGAAGACATGGAACTGTTCGCTGATCCCGAGCAGCGGCGTCATCAGCGTTGGCTGCGACATGCCCATCTGGCTGGCCGCGAGGTTCATGCGCGTGCGTCCGGCGCGCTCGTGCAACAGGTCGGTGGCGGTGTTGTCGCTGATGCCCATCATCAGGCGCGCCAATTCCTCGACCTGGAATGGCGTGCCCAAGGGTTCGCTGTTGATCACGCCACCTGGCGCCAGTTCGCTGGCGACCAGCGCGACGGGGTCGGCGGCAGACAGCGGGCCGTCCGCGATCATGCGAGCGATACCGCCCAGCACGTAGATCTTGAAGATCGAGGCGGTGGCGCGGGGCAGGTTGGCATTGCGTTCGACCAGTGTCGTGCACTGCCCGTTGCCGCCGATACGGCCGACAAGCAGGCTGTTTGCGGTGGACAAGGTGGCGAACTTGTCGGCCGCCTGGGTCATCGTCAGGGTCTGGTCGGACGGATATTGCACGCTTCCCGACCAGGCGCTGACGCCGAGTTGGGTGATTCCCTGGCCGCCCGTGTAGCGCGCGCCGATCGAGAGGTAGCCATGCGGTGGCATCCCGCCGGGGCTGTCGATCACGACGGTGGCACGCACCGGCGTCAGGGCAACGACATCGCGGATGACCGCGTCGGGATAACTGGCGCGGATGTTGTTGATGAAGTCCTGCGTCTGCACCGGCGTGATCTGTGCCAGCCAGCCGGGGTCAAAGTGCTGGTTGATTTCCGCCAGGGTGGTGGTCTCGCCGGCGGCCAGTTCCGACATCAGCCACTCCAGTTGCGTGCTCACCGGTCCGGGCGGCAACTGGAAGGTGTTGCCCGACGGTGGAAAAAGGGGTGCGATCACCGGTGGATCAAAGCCATCCCGGTACAGGGCGCGAGCGTGGCCAGGTTGCGCCGCGAGCGGGGCCAGCAGGGTGAAAGCAACGAGCAATATCCGGATCATGGTGGCCTCCCGTGGCCGGTCAGCCCGGGGCCGGCAATGGCAATCGATCAGGGCTGACTTGCAAGGCGCATGAAACGCCGGAACTGGCTCATGGTTCTCGTCGCTTGCAGGTGTTCCGCAGCGCTGACAGTCGCAGCATCGCCAGGACACTCGCCCCTGCGCACAGCGTCGTGAGCGGATGTGGACGATCCCCGTCCTGGAGCGGTGCCTCGGCCCGTCCGGAATGTCCGGTGGCGTTCGTGGCCGGATGATCGTGGCGACGGCAGGCGAGCCGGCGCTGGACCCGGCGGCGGCGCTGTCATCACGATGCCGGGGCGGCGGAAGTCAGCCGTTCGCCTCCGACCGGGGGATCGGCGGCTACCCTTGAGTACGCACGAACAATGCGGGCGAGCTAGCCCGTCGGCGCGTCACTGGCGGCGCCCGCAGCGACCTCGGGCGGGGCGGAGGGCAGGGCGCCCGGAGGCCAGCGCCGGATCGTGCGCTGGAAGAACAGGTTGTTCGGCACACGCAGCGTTGTGCCGGCTTCGCCGTCCTCGCGCAAGGTCGTGAAGACCATGTTGATGTCGATGACCTCACCCTTCAGGCCGGGCTTCTCGCCGTTTTCGAGCAGCTCGACACGGTCGTGCAGGCGGAACGGGCGAGTGGTGATGATCAGGATCGTGCAGAACAGGTTGGACAGCACGCTCCAGGCGGCGAAGAAGGCGACGGCACCGACGGCGGCGAAACCGGTGAACGCCGTCCACAACACCGTGCCCGACACGCCGAGCAGCTGCAGGATCAGCAGCAGCGCCGCGACATTGATGACGAAGCCGCCCAGTCGCTTCGGTGCCATCACCATGGCGGATGGCATCTGGTAGCGGCGGCCGGCCTGGTCGATGACCCGTCGCAGCATCCGCTTGACCAGCCAGGCGACCAGCAGGACCAGGATGGTGAGCATCAGGGGCAGCAGGTCGTGCAGCCAGGTCTGCAGCCACAGAGGCAGGCGTTCAATCATTTGTGCGTCGGGTCGTCGTGTTGGAACAGGGTCTCGCGGCCAGGGCAGACCATCGCGTGCGGCATCGAGGAAGTGTCCTTGATGCGCGGGGCGCGATCATGCGCCCCACGCGGTTTCAACGTCTGCCGGATCAGTGTTCCGGGCGCAGCTTGGTGGCGCTGCGATACAGCAGCCACGCCACCACCGCCAGCATCGCCAGGCCCAGCCACTGGCCCAGCTGCATCCGGGACGGCAGGGCGAGGACATCGGCGTTCTCGGAGACCACGATCGGAATGGCGATGAAGATGCCCATCAGCGCCTCGCCGGTGATCAGGCCGGCCGCGAACAGCATGCCCATGCGGTGCACCTTGTCGCGCGCTTCCTCGTCGTTGCCCACATTGGCGCGACGCTCGACGAAGTGCGCCAGCAGGCCGCCGAGGAAAATCGGCACCATCAGTTCGATCGGCAGGTAGATGCCGATGGCGCAGGCCAGCACCGGCACGCGGAATGTCGAGCCGCGCGCCTTCAGCCAGCTGTCCAGGGCGATGATCGCGGCGCCGATGGCGGCACCGATCGCGATGGTGTTCCAGGGCAGGTCGCCGCCGAACATGCCGCGTGCCACGGATGCCATCAGGTTGGCCTGTGGCGCCAGCAGCGGGTTGGGATGCGATTCGGTCGGCACACCGATGCCATAGGCCTGGGCCAGCAGGTTCAGCACCGGTGCCATCACCAGGGCGCTGGAAATCGCGCCGATGGCCAGCATGACCTGCTGCTTCCAGGGCGTGGCGCCGACGATGTAGCCGCACTTGAGGTCCTGCAGGTTGTCGCCGCCGATGCAGGCGGCGCAGCAGACCACCGCACCGATCATGATGGCCGCGACCGGGCCGATTTCGGCATCGGGTCCCAGCAGCAGGACGAGGACGGCGGCCGAGAACAGGATCGTGGCGATGGTGATGCCCGACACCGGGTTGTTCGATGAACCGACCAGGCCGGCCATGTAGGCGGACACCGACACGAACAGGAAGCCGGCGATGATCATGATGATCGTCATCGGCACGCTGACGCCCCAGTTGTTGACGATGGCCTGGTACAGGGCCAGCAGCGGCAGCGTGAACAGCACCAGTCCGATCAGGATCGCCTTCATCGGCAGGTCGCGCTCGGTGTGGGCGATGTCGGCACTGGCGCCGGCACGGGCAACGGCCAGGCCGGTCCTGATACCGGAGAACAGCGATTTGCGCAGCGAGATCAGCGTCCAGACACCGCCGATCAGCATCGCCCCGACGCCGAGGTAGCGCACTTCCCGTGACCAGATGACGCCGGCTGCGCACTCGGCATCACCGGTCCCGATGGCGCCACAGGCGCCAGTGATCGCGGCGAGTAGTTCGGGGTTGCTCTCGGCAAACACACTGTAAAGCGGAATCGCGATGTTCCAGCCGATGACGCCACCGGCCAATACGACGATGCCGATGTTCAGGCCGACGATATAGCCGACGCCGAGCAGCGCCGGCGAGAGGTTGGTGCCGGCATAGGCGATGCCCTTGCCGAGCCAGGCGGCACCGGCGGCGGTATCGGAGATCAGGCGCATGCCACTGCCGGCGGCGAGCTTCATGAAGCCGCCGATGAGCGCGGCGCCGGCGAGGATCTTCACGCCCTGCGCCGGGTTCTCACCGGTCTTCAGCACTTCCGCGGCGGCCTTGCCTTCCGGGAAGGCCAGTCCCTGGTCGACGATCAGCGAGCGCCGCAGCGGCACCGAGAACAGCACGCCAAGCAGGCCGCCGAGGCCGGCGATCGCCAGTACCCAGCTGTATTTGAACTCGGTCCAGTAGCCCAGGATGATCAGGGCGGGAATCGTGAAGATCACGCCGGAGGCGATCGACGAACCCGCGGAGGCGCCGGTCTGGACGATGTTGTTTTCGAGGATGGTGCCGCCCCCCAGGGCGCGCAGAACGGCCATCGACACCACGGCCGCCGGGATCGCCGACGCGATGGTCATGCCTGCGAAGAGGCCGAGGTAGGTATTGGCGGCGGCCAGGATCACGGCCAGGACGATGGCCAGGATGACGGCACGTGCAGTGAGCTGCGGTAAGGCTTCGGCGCGCATCGGAAATTCCATGCAGTGGGATCGACTTCGGGAGCGATCGACCATGCGATGGCCGGCCTCCCATCCGGTCGGCGCGCCGCATTCCGTGGCCGGCAACGCCAGCGCGGACCGTAGCGCAATTCACCGTCATTGTCGCGCCCGTGCCGGTGCCAACGGCCGGCTGCTACCATCGCTGCACCGAATTGCCGTCCTGGAGTCCTCCCATGCGCGCATTGACTGCCGCCGTGTTGTGTTCCCTCGTCGCCGTGCCCGCACTGGCCGACCCCCGCGGATTCGATGTCCGCGACCTGGTCACGCTGGAGCGCGTGTCCGATCCGCAGATTTCGCCCGATGGCACGCTGCTGGTCTACGCCGTGCGCGAGACCGACCTGGAGAACAACAAGGGCGTCAACAGCCTGTGGGCGCGCCGCCTTGACCGTCGCGACGGCGACGCGGTGCGCCTGACCCCGGCCGGCGAGAGCTGGTCCAGCGCGCGCTTTGGCGGCGATGGCCGTTTGTATGCCGTGTCGGGCAAATCCGGTTCGGCGCAGGTCTGGCGCCTGCCGGTCGATGGCGGTGATGCCGAGCAGGTCACCAGCTACCCGCTGGGCATCGGTGCCTATGGCCTCAGTCGTGATGGTCGTCGTATCGCCGTGTCGATGGACATGTTCGTCGACTGTGCCGACATCGCCTGTACCGTGCAGCGCAAGGAGGCACGCGCCAAGGACAAGGCCAGTGGCCATGTCTACGACCGCCTGTTCATGCGTCACTGGGACACCTGGAAGGACGGCACGCGCTCTCAATTGTTCGTCGCCGACATCGGTCGCGACGGCAAGGCCGGC
>CAZYHP010000146.1:0-5510 GCA_964647135.1 uncultured Rhodanobacteraceae bacterium | reverse complement strand
CCGCTTGCGCGGGGAGGGCGAGCGAAAACCCCACCGCTGCAGCCCGGCCGCGGCTGCAATCCCGGCTGCGGCCGCGGCGGCGGCTGCACCCGCGGCTGCGCCAGCGGCCGCCCGCATGCCTACATACGCGGGCGGATGCGCAGTTGCGAGCGCGGCTTCGGGGCGGGCGAGGAGGGCGGATCGAAGACGCTGGCGCGACGGCCGCGCAGGCCTTCCAGCTGCTGCGCCAGGGCGATGATGCGGCCGTACGCGGCCAATGAACGCTCCGCCTGCGCGGGCGTGAAGGCATAGCTCGGTGGCTCGGCGTGCAAGGCCTCGATCGACGTGTCCTGGCCTTCAAACCGTCGGTGCGAAGCCAGCACGCCGGCCAGTGCCTCCTCGAGCAGCGCGAAGCTGGTGCGGAAGCGCACCCAGCGATGGTTCTGCCAGGTGGTGTCGTGCTCGTACTCCGCGCGCGGGAAGAATGCATCCACCAGCCGCTTCGCCGCATGGCGGCCGCGCTCGGCCAGCTGCAGGATCAGATCGCGCTGCATGCGCAGGTTGAGCCCGCCTTCGTTGCGACGCAGGCGCACATGCGCGACGCGATCACGGAAGCCCGGCACGCGCAGCTGAGTGTTGTCCGTCCAGTTGTGCAGCGTCTCGATCAGCGCGCCGATGAAGCCACCCAGCTTCGGCCGGCCCCGCGGTTCCAGGTCGACCACGTGATGATCCTGCCCGCCGGCATTCCTCTCCGGCAGGAACACGAAGTCGGCCGGCTCGCGCAGCTCGCGTCCGCGCGGCAGGAAGGCATCGTCGGTCAGGTTGATGGCGAAGGTCGGTCGCGATGGCAGCGGCGCATCGAAGTAGTGCACCGGGAAATTGCTGCACAGTCCGCCGTCCGAAAACCAGATGCGCTCGATCCTGCGCGTCACCGGATTGCTGCGGTACAGCGGCACCGCGCAGATCAGCAGCGGAAACGACAGGCTCATGCGCGCCGCGACCAGGATCGGCAGGTGTTCCATGTCCGGCAGCGGGTGCAGCGTCGGCAGCTGCATGCGCGCGTCCCTGATCGTCGCCGGATGGGCCAGCATCCAGTCCACCACATCGCCGGGAAACAGTTGCCGGAACTCCGCCTCGTCGAAGTGGAAGCGGTCCTTCGGCTCGAACGGCAGGCTGTAGGGACGACCCTGCGACAGCGCCGTGGTCATCACGCGCAGATCGATGTCGCGCTTCGAGCTGCGCGTCGCAGCGGGATGGCCCTTGCGGCGGCCCGTCGTTGTCGCGCCGCCCCACAGATCGCCGAAGGTCAGCGGCGTGCCGCCGCCATCGCGCCCCGCCAGCCGTTGCAGAAGGCCATGCAGCCACGGTGTCAGCGCGGGCGCCCCATCGGCATCGTGCTGCATGCCATCGCAGATGCCATAGAGGTGACGCGGCAAGGTGCGTGTCAACGCCCGCAGCACGCCGACGCAGCCGCCGAGCATCAAGGCGAACACCGCGAGCACGCCCAGCAGCACGACGCCGACGTTCGACAACGGCCAGAAAGGCAACGCCGCAAACCATCGCAAGCCGGCGTGGATCGCCAGCACAAGCAACAGCGCCGCCACCGCCGCGAACGGAAACCGCAGCGCCGCCCCAGCGGCCCAGCGCAGCGCCGTGCGCCAGCGGCTGTAGGTCGTGGTCGACAGTCCGCCGAGCAGCCAGCGATAGAGGGGCCGCAACGCCGCCTGCGGCTGGAACAAGCGCAACAGCCGCGTCTGCGTCGAGCCTTCGTCACCGGCCAGCCACTCCGGCAGGCGTTCCAGTTCGTCGAAGCGGTCGTGGCCGTGGTTGCGCCCGTACTGCGCGGCCGCCGCCGCAGCCGCGGCAATCGCGCCGGCGGAGGCGCCGCCGATGGAACGCAGGCGGAAACGTCGGGCGAACTCGGCAATCGCACGCGGATAGACGATGCCGCTGGTGATGCCGCCCTTCATCACCAGGTCGCATTCGGTCGGCAGCGCCGCGTCCGGCAACACCTTGCGGACGATGGGAATGCGCCGGCGCGCAGACGTCGGTGGCGAAGGGTCGCGCTTGCTGGGCTCGTTCATCGTCTTTCCCCGCTGCCTGTCCGCATCGAGCCTACAGGCAGGCGAATGTGCGCCGTGACTGTCCGGCTGCCGGGCCGCAAGGCGCGGCCGGCCACGCGCTCAGCCCACGGCCTGCTGCTTGTGGGCGGGCAAGGCCTCGCGGATCACCGCGTTCAGTGTCGGCGCGATGGCCTCGAAGCCGGCTTCGGTCGGATGGATCTCGTCGTTCCAGAACGACTCGCTCGCCGCCGCGTCAACGCCCGTGAAATCCGCGAAGCTGAAAAAGTCGCCGTATTGCTTCGTCAGCGGCTTCAACACCAGATCGCGGAAACCCTCGCGCATCAGCAGGTGCGAAAACCGCCGCGCCTCGTCCTTCGAGGTCAGCACCGGCTTCATCGGCGGCCACAGCCACGGGCCGGCGTTGTTCTTGAATGCCGCCGCCAGGCCGATGTTCTCCAGCGTCAGCTCGGCTGCGACGCCGATGCGAAGCAGCAGCGCGTAGCCGTGGCCGACGACACGGAAACCCGGCCGCGCCTTGCGCACCGGCTCCAGCGCATCCAGCAGCCTCGTGTAGTGGCCGCTGATGGACTTGAAGAGATCCTTCCCGACCACGCGGTCGAAGGCCTCTTCGGCGCTCATGCCCGTACCGGCCTTCTTCCTGTCGAAGATCTTCGCCAGTCGCTCCGACAGGCCATCGTTGCCGCCGGCACTGAGGCAGAGCATGTCGAAGGGATAGGCCTGCAACCAGCCGACCGTCTGCTTCACGGATCGCGAGTCGAACAACCGTGCCGCCTGCGCGCCCGGCTTGCCGGCCAGCATGGCCAGCCCGTCGATGCGGCGCATGCTCTGCAGCGCCAGATTCAGATACAGCGGCGTGGTGAACCACGAATCGCCCAGGTACAGCAGCGCCGGCCGATTCTCCAGCAGCTTCGTCAGCTTTCGCCGCTGCGCGCTGCTGGGCGCACCGAACACGCGCCGCCACTGTCCCCACGAGGTCTCGACGTCCTTGATGGCCATGACACCCTCCCGTGCCGATGCCGGCATTGGCCTCAAGGACAGGCGAGGGGGCGGATCGTCCCAGCCCGGCACGGCACCTGGCTGATCACGAGGGTGGCTGCCGGCGCGGATTCGTCGCCCTGCGCTGACAGGGCGTGCGCGACAGGCGTGCCGGCGGCGGCGTTTGCACGCGCAGGCCACTGCAAAAGAGCCGGCCGTTGCCCACGCTGCGTCACCCATCCAGGGCGAAACCGCCCTCGAAGTGAAGCGCAGGGGCCGAAGACGGGCGCTCGCGTGACGTCCGTCCAGCGATTACCTGCCGCACTTCATGTTCGCGGCGTGACCCCGGAGCGATAAGGACGTGACGCCGCCAGTATGTGACGCCCAGCGGCAGTTTCTGCCGCGTTTCGTAGGCGCGAACGTTACAACTGTGACAAAACTGTCTTGCCGATCAGCGATTTAGGCGGACATCCGTCACACTTCGCTGAAAACCGTGATGAGGTTTGAGCAGGGATTGACCAGATTCGTGCTTGGCACGCGTGTTGCTCAGGCTCTTCTGTGCCGACGCGCGGTGGAAACCACCCGCATCGGACCGTTCAACACAAACAACCACTATCTCACCGGGAGATTGTCATGCAGAACATCCGTCGCAACAGCGGCTTCACCCTCATCGAACTGATGATCGTGGTCGCCATCATCGCCATCCTGGCTGCCATCGCCCTGCCGGCCTACCGTGACTACCTGCAGCGCTCGGCCAACGGCGCCTGCCTGTCGGAAGCCAAGGCCTACATGAACACCGCCGTCGCCGACGCCGCCGACAACCGCACGCCGACCACTTATGACAACGTCGCCTGCGTGTCCATCGACAGCGCCGTGACCATCGCCGATTTCCAGGCTGGTGCCACCAAGACCTTCGTCCCGCAGAGCCGCGGTACGGTTGCGCTGCTGAAGAACTCCACCTGTGACGCCGGCAGCGGCACCTGCAGCCTGGCCCCGTAATCGGGCTGGCTCCAGCACGGCGAATTCCTGTTCGCCGTTGGCTTAGCGAAAAGCGCCGAAAGGCGCTTTTCGTGTTTATGGGGACAGTTTGCGGGCGGCACCCTCACGCCGAAGCCATCGCAAGACTTTTTCGAATGAATGGGCGAGGTCGCATTCCGTGAAGTCCCAACCTGCCGGCGCCGTTTCCAATAGCCGGACTGCCGTGCGTTCCTTTGCGGTCTTCAGTGTCCTGATGGCGCTGCTGGCAGGGCTGCCTTTCACGGCAGGGCTGCCGGGTGAATTCGTCTTCGACGATATTCCCAACATCGTCAACAACACCTCCATCCATTTGACCGAGCTGAACATGGCGGCGGTCACCGAGGTGCTGGCGACGCCACAGGTGTCTGGAAGTCTGCGCTCGCTGCCGACGCTCACCTTTGCGTTGGATTACTGGCGGGCCGGCGGTGCCGATCCCGCCGCCTTCAAGACCACCAACATCGTGATCCATGTGCTCACCGTGTTGGTCCTGGCCTGGTTCTTCAGGCGCGTCTTCCAGCTCGCAGGTGTCCGGTCCGCTCCTGCGGGCTGGTGGGCCCTGGGCCTGGCCTTCGCATGGGCCGTCCACCCGCTTCAGGTGTCGGCGGTGCTTTATGCCGTCCAGCGACTCCAGACCATGGGCACGCTGTTCCTGCTGCTGGCGCTGGTGGCCTACCTCCAGGCACGCCATGCGCAGATCGAAGGCCGTCCGGGAAGGACCGGACTTCTATGCGCGGTGTTGCTCTGGGCATTGGCCCTGGGCTGCAAGGAGGACTCGATCCTGCTGCCGGCCTATACGCTGGCGCTGGAACTGACCGTGTTGCGTTTTGCCGCCATGGATTCGCGGCTGCAGGCCGTACTGCGCCGGGGATACCTTATTGCGGCACTTGCGGGAACAGCGGTCTTTCTCCTGTGGGTCATTCCCGCCCACTGGCATTGGGACGCCTACCCCGGACGGGACTTCTCGACCCTTGAGCGCCTGCTGACGCAGGGGCGCGTCCTCTGGCTGTACCTGTGGCAGATCCTGTTTCCACTGCCATCGCACATGCCGTTCCATTACGACTGGCTCGAACCGTCGCGCGGCCTTTTTCAGCCGTGGTCGACGTTGCCGGCGCTCGTCGGCGTGGCGGCGCTGCTCGTCCTTGCCTGGTCGCAACGCCATGTCCGCCCGCTGCTGGCACTGGGCCTGTTTCTGTTCTTCGCTGCGCACTTCGTCGCCAGCAATGTCATCGGACTGGAACTGGCCTACGAGCATCGCAACCATTTCGCGCTGGTCGGGGCGATGCTGGCAGTCGGCAGCGTCGCGATGCAATGCCCCTATGCGCGCCCACGGCCCGCGCTGCAGGCCTTGCTCGGCCTGCTCGTACTGGCCGCGCTGGCGGCAGCGACCGTGCAGCGTGCGCATGCCTGGCGCAGCAATGTGACACTGGCACAGGCCAGTACCGCCGCGGCGCCGCG
>CAZYHP010000145.1:0-5585 GCA_964647135.1 uncultured Rhodanobacteraceae bacterium | reverse complement strand
AGTTCTTCACCACGCAAGCGGGTCTGGTAGCCGGCGAGTACACGGTCAATCTGCATAGGCGATCGGTTAGTGCCTGGCCAGCGCCGCCATTCAATCCCGGTGACTTCCAGCTTTACAATTCAGTCAACTTCACCGTACGCGGTGCACCGCAGGCGACGCCGGTGCCAACAGGAGGTCCGTGGTCCTGGATGGCATTGGTGCTCGGCCTGGTTGCGCTGACGATCCGGCGCTCACGCGCGCGTTGATCCAGTAACCAGCGTGAGCGCGGAGCAGGTCCCGGCGACGTGGCGTGCCCTCACCGGCGCACGCTTTCGGTGTCGCGATTCGCGTCAGTTGTCGTCGTCGTTGTCAGTGTCGGGATGTCCCGGCACGCCGTGCTCGGCGACCAGGTAGGACAGCAGCACGTAGGCGGCGACGTTCTGGTCGAGTTCCTTGGCGTCGATCTTGTCGAGCGTGTCGGCGGCGGTGTGGTGGTAGTCGAAATACTTGCTGCCGTCCTGGACCAGTCCGGCGACCGGCATGCCGTTCTGGCGCATGGCGCTGACGTCGGCGCCGCCGAAGGCGGTGTTGTTGCCGCGCGCGATTCCCAGCGGTTCCAGCAGCGTGCCGATGGCGTCCATCAGCGGCAACGCTGCGTCGGGCACGCGGGTGTCGAAACGCCAGATGCGGCCGGCGCCGAAATCGGATTCGAAGCCGATCAGATGATTCGCGACCTCGTCCTTGTGCGCTTCGCCGTAGGCGTTGCCGCCCCAGACGCCCTGTTCCTCGTTGGCCCAGGCGACGACGCGCAGGGTGTGGCGCGGGCGCTGTTCGCGCGGCAGGTCGGCGATGAGTTTGCCGGCCGCCATGGTGATGGCCACACCGGCACCATCGTCGATGGCACCGGTGCCGAGATCCCAGGAATCCAGGTGGCCGCCGATCAGCACGACCTTGCCGGTGTCTTCGCGGCCGGTGACTTCGGCGATGACGTTCTGGCTGGTGTACTCACCGCGCTCGCTGGCGCCGAGGTGCAACTCGATGGTGACCGGCTTGCCTTCGGCCAGCATGTATTCGAGGACGTTGGCATCGGCGTTCGAGAGCGCGGCGCCGGGAATCTTCCGGAAGGCGATGTCATAGCTGAGCATGCCGGTGTGCGGCGTGCGCGAATTGACGTCGGTGCCGATGGAACGGATCAGCAGTGCGCGCGCACCCAGCGCCGCGGCCTTCGACGCACCGCGCGAGCGGGCGATCACCGCTTCGCCGTAACCGCCGCCGTCCTTCGCGCGACGCATGCGATTCCCGATGTAGACGATCTTGCCCTCGACCTGTTCCGCGGTGGCCGAAAGCAGGGCCTGGTAGTCCGGCAGCGAAACCACCTCGGCGGTGATGCCGCCTTCCGGCGTGCCCACCGAGCCGCCGAGCGCGGCGATGGCGAAACTGTGCGGATAAGGCTCGACGACGCGCGCGACCTCGATGCCGCGATCCCAGACCGGGAACGTCACCGGTTCGGTCCAGACCTTGTCGTAGCCCAGCTCGCGGAACCTGGCGATCGCCCATTCCACCGCGCGCGCATCGGCAGCGGTACCGCCCATGCGCGGCCCGATGCGCGTGGTCAGGTCCTCGACAATCGGGTAGGCGCCGGAATCCGCCTGCGCCTTGTCGCGCAGCTGCACGGCGATCATGGTGCGATCGGCGTCAAGCAGCGGCGAAGCGGCAACGGCGATGGAGGACAGCGCCAGGCTGGCGGCGATGGGGAACAGCAGGCGGGTCAGTGACGTCATGGCGGGGTCGTCGGAATGGGTGGAACAGGAAGCCGCAGCGTGGCACGGAACGCTGTGGCATGGCCGGTCGATGTGGCGTCCGGGTGTCTCGCCCTGTCGCCTGTGTTCGACCACTCAGGCGGTGACGTGGGCGTCAAGGCTGCCCAGCCCGGCGATGCGCGCCTGCAGGCGGTCACCGATGGACAGCGCGCCGACGCCGGCCGGTGTGCCGGTGAACACCAGGTCACCTGGAGCCAGCGTGTACAGGCGCGACAGTGCGGCGATGATCTCGGCAATCGGGAACAGCTGGTCGGCGAGATCGCCGCGCTGGCGTGTTTCGCCGTTGACGTCGAGTTCGATGGCGCCGTGCATCGGATGGCCGATGTCCTCGACGCGATGGATCGGGCCGATGGGCGCGGCGGCTTCGAAGGACTTGCCGGTATCCCAGGGCAGGCTCTTTGCCTTGGCGGCGGCCTGCAGGTCGCGACGGGTCAGGTCCAGGCCGATGGCATAGCCGTAGACGCATGCCAGCGCCTGCGTCGGATCGAGATCGCGGCCACCACGGTGCAATGCCGCAACCAGTTCGACCTCGTGGTGCAGGTCGGACGTGCCGGGCGGGTAGGGAATCGCGCCGGGCAGTGGCGTCACCGAATCGGCCGGCTTCAGGAAAAACACCGGCGTGCCTTTCTCGACCGGCGCGCCCATCTCGCGCGCGTGCTCGGCGTAGTTGCGGCCGATGCAGTAGATGCGGTGCACGGGAAACACGGTGTCGACGCCGGCGATGGCCAGGCGCGGCTGTTGCGGGGCGGGAAAGAGGTCGTGGCTCACGGCGATTCAAGGCAAGGCCGGCACGCTGCCGGCGGGAGATCGAATGGTAGCGTCCAGGCGCTGGTAGGCGGGCACGGTCCGACAGGCCGAAGCCCATCCGCGGCCTGCCGAACAGTTGATGGCTTGAAAGTTGCCCGCGATGGCTGCCCGCCGCCTTGGCCTGCTGCTATCGTTCGCCTTCGTCCGGCCGGAGGCGTTCCGCCGGGCGGTTCATCCACCGAGGGAGTTTCCATGTCGACGTTGAAATCCGTTGGGCTGGCCGTGGCGGTCGCTGCGCTGGTGGCCGGTGCCGGAATGCCGGCCGTGCAGGCCGCACCGCTGTCCGATGCCAAGGCATCGCAGGGACATACGGCAAAGGTCATCAGTTTTGGTGCCCAGGCATTCGATCCGCTGTCTGCTGCCGCCACCCTGAAGAGCACGCGCTACCGCACCGCTGCCAATGGCAAGGGACTGCGCTTCGTGCAGTTCGACGGCGCCATCCGCGGCGAATGGCTGGGCGACCTGCGTGCCTTCGGCGCGCGGCCGCTGCAGTACTACCCGCATGACACCTATCTGGTCTGGGCCGACGAATCATCCAGCCGTGCCGTGGAATCACTGCCGGACGTGCGTTGGCAAGGCGACTACCTGCCGGAATGGAAGATGGAGCCCGGCCTGGCAAAGCGCAGCGGCCTGATCCGCAATGTCGGCGTGCACTTCTTCAATGATGGCGATGTCGAAGGCGTGCTGGCGGCCCTGCGTGCCAGCGGCGCGAACGTCGTGAACCACGGTCCGGCGCAGACCGATCGCGCTTTCTTCGATGCCTGGGTGGAAGTGGATGCCGCCCATCTCGACAAGCTGGCGGAGATCCCGCAGGTCGTCTGGCTGGAGCATGCCAGCCCGAAACCGATTCTCGATGACGAAATGTCCTCGCAGATCCTGGCACGCAACTACGATATGTCCAACGTGCCGCTGCTCGGCTACCTGAGCTGGATCAACAACCTCGGCTACACCGGCGACAGCCTGATCTGGGCCATCATCGATACCGGCATCGACTATGCGCATCCGGATTTCACCGGCCGCATCGTCGGGGGCACCAACTACGCCGGCTGTCCGGGATCACCCGGAAACCCGGGTGACGATGCGTCCAACGGGGGCCATGGCACGCACGTCGCCGGCATCGTCGGCGGCAATGCAGCCGCAGGCTTCGGCGATGGCCTCGGGTTCAAGTACGGCCTCGGCATGGCGCCGAATGTACGGTTCTATGCCCAGAATCCGATCTGCAACAGCAGTACCTCATGGCCGCCGGCGGGCGGTTGGCAGGTGTTGGCGAAAGACGCCCTGAACGGTGGTGCCATCGGCGGCAATGCGAGCTGGACCTCGGGTGAATCCGGCGGCACCACCTACACCGCAGGTGCCCGCGCCTGGGACCAGCTGGTGCGCGACGGCAATGTCGACACACCGGTCAACGACGCCTTCATCATGGTGTTCTCTGCGGGCAACAGCGGTCCCAACCCGGGCACGCTGACGGCGCCGAAGGCGGCGAAGAATCCGGTCATCACCGGCGGCACGCAGAATTACCGCGTATCCAGCAACATCAACGCTGTCTACAACAGTTCCAGCCGCGGCCCGACGCAGGATGGTCGCATCGGCATCACCATCGCTGCGCCGGGCCAGCAGATTGCTTCGGCGCGTCGGCTCGCCGGGGCAAGTTCCTGCGCAACCGCCATCGCCGGCACCAGCAATCACTACGCCTTCTGCACCGGCACCAGCATGGCTGCTCCACACGCGTCGGGCGCCGCGGTGATCCTCAGTGACTGGTGGCGTGAGAACAATGCTGGCGTGCAGCCCAGCCCGGCCATGGTCAAGGCGCTGCTGGTCAATGGCGCCAGGGACTACGGCGGCGGTGGCGCCATTCCCAATGCCACGCAGGGCTGGGGCCGCGTCGACGTACCGGGCAGCCTGGGTGCCGACTTCGACTACAGCGAATACGTCGACCAGACCGAAGTGCTGACGAGCGTCGGCCAGGTCTATGAAGCGACCTTCGGCGTTCCCGAATCCGGCAAGCCACTGAAGGTGTCGCTGGTGTGGACCGACGCCGCTGCGGCGGCCGGCGCCAATCCGGCCCTGGTGAACAACCTCGACCTCGAGGTGGACACCGGTGGCCAGACCTATCTCGGCAATGTGTTCAGCGGCGGCCTGTCGGTCACCGGCGGCACGGCCGACAACCGCCACAACATCGAGAACGTGTTCGTGGCCAATCCGGGTGGCTCGGTCACCATCCGCGTGCGTGCCACCAACCTGCCCGGCGACGGCATCCCCAATGTCGGCGGCATGACCGACCAGGATTTCGCGCTGGTCTGCCGCAACTGCATCGAGGAAGCCGGTTTCAGCCTCGCCGTTTCTCCGGCGACGGCATCGATCTGCACGCCCGAGACCGCGGGGTTCAGCGTGGACATCGGCACGGTGCTGGGCTACCAGCAGCCGGTGACGCTGAGTGCTTCGGGCCATCCGGCCGGGACGACGGCGACGTTCTCGCCCAATCCGGTCACGCCGCTGCCGGGCACCAGCACACTGACGGTGGGCAACACGGCCAGCGCGACAGCCGGCACCTACACGGTGACCATCACCGGCACCACGACGGACCAGACGCAGGAAAGCGCTGTCACCCTGTTCGTCGCCACCGCGGCGCCGGATGCCCCCGCACTGGTGACGCCGGCGCCGGGCGCCACGAACGTCAGCACGACGCCGACGCTGCAGTGGGCCGCGGTGCCGGGTGCCGACGACTACTTCGTCGAAGTGGCCACCGACGCGGCGTTCACCGACATCGTCCACAGTGGCTTCACCGCGAGCACCAGTCTTGCCGTGACCGCCCTGTCGACCAGCACGCGCTATTACTGGCGAGTGGCGGCGCAGAACGGCTGCGGCAGCGTCTATTCCGTCGTCGCCGATTTCCGCACCCTTGCGGCGCCGGGTGACTGCAGCATCGACCAGACCGCGGTCGCGCTGCTCGATGAGGACTTCAGCGCCGGCCTCGGTGCG
>CAZYHP010000144.1:0-5856 GCA_964647135.1 uncultured Rhodanobacteraceae bacterium | reverse complement strand
GTCGTCGGCTGCGCACGGATCACGTAGCGCATCGGGCCGCCGGGCACGACGGCATCGAAAGGCCAGCAGGTGACCAGCAGCAGACTGTCGTCGCCGGATTGCACGTCGATGCGTTCGAAACGGGAATCGGCCACGCGCGTCCCGCTGACGACATAGCTGCGCGGACCGTCGGTGGTGTGCAGTTCCAGCCGGTCGCCCGCCTGCAGCTGCGCCAGCCAGGCGAAGTGGGTGTCGCGATGACCACTGATGACCGTGGTGCCGCGGCCACCCGGCGCGCCGCTGGCCTGCGCCCAACCGGGACCGAAGGCCAGGGCGCGGCCATCGTCGCCGGCAAGCACGATCTGTGTGCGCTGCAAACGCGGCGCATGCAGCTTGGCCACCGGCCAGGTGTCGGCCCAGGGCCAGGGCCTGTGCGTGCCGCCGTCGACGAGTGTCGCGTTCCAGGCACGATCGAGCAACACCTGCGCCAGCATCGCCTTGGCGTGGATCCAGCCGGCATGGACGAGGCAGAACAGCGCAGCGGCCGACAGCAGCATGACAGGCAGGCGCCGCCGGGCGACATCCCTGCGCCCGGCGGGCTTTCGTGCGCGGGCGTCCGTGCCCGCGTGAGGACCGGAACCGGTGCGCAGCGCCGCCTCCGGCATGGGGTGGCAGCGGCGTGTCGCAGTGAGGATGCCCATGGCGTGTTCCGTTCCGGTGTCCGGTGTGTCAGATGACGGGGCGACGATCAGAGCGCCTGCCAGTCGGCGACCGCGTCCTCGTAGCGGCGCGCGCGCCAGCTCTGCGGCCACACCGGTTGCGGCTGGCGATCGGGCCGCGGCCGGAAGCCCATGCGGCGCAGCGCCAGCTGCAACGAATGCGGTCGTGGCGTCTCGGCGGTATCGCCCGGCAGGGTTTCGATCAGGCGGTGGTCGAAGGTCAGGTCCATGCTGTTCTCCTCGTTCCAGTCGTCAATGTCGAAGCAACGTGACGAAGGCGGCAGTCAGTCGCGGCCCTTGTTCAGATGGCCAGGCGCCGGCGTCTGTTCGCGACGACGACCCATCGCGGCCAGTGCCAGCACGGCAAGCAGCAGGCCGATGGCCAGGCTCAGGCGGGCGCCGGTCGACCCATTCGCATAGGCCAGGCCATTCGGCGTGGCGTTGGCGAAGGCCGCGGAAGCCAGATCGGCATCGGCCGGACGCACCGGCGTCCTGTCGACCGCGACCAGGCTGGTGTAGCGGCTGACCAGGCCATGGCGCAGGGCGACATCGAGGATCTGCGTGCGCACGTCTTCCTCGCGGGCGCCGTCGCGCAGCTGGTCATCCAGCTCGGTGATGCGTGCACGCGCCCACAGCCGCGCGACGCCGCGACCATCGACATTCTTCGCCAGCGCCAGGTCGACGGCATCACGCCAAGTCTGCTGACGTGACTGGCCGCGCGCCTCGATGCGTCCGGACCGTGCCGACAGCTTCGCGACCACGCGGAGCGGCTCGCCGACGTAGAGGTCGGGCAGGCGGCTGGGATACATCTCGGCGATGCCCGGCCAGTGGATGTCGAGGTCGCGCAGCGCCGGCTGGTCGAGCTTGGCCAGCAATGCATCGGTACGCCGCGTGACTTCGCCGGTGTCGCGCACCATCACCTGTGCGCCACGACCCAGCTCCACAGCGCGACGCAGGAAGTGCTCGTTCGGTGCGCTGCCGATGCCGACCGCGAACAGGCGCGCTTCGTCGCGGCGCGATTCGATGAAGGCCAGCAACTGCTGCTCGTTGCCGATGCCGGCGTCGGTCATCAGCACGATCTGGCGCAGGAAACCCGGCGTCGCGGCATCGGCCAGCGCCCGTTCCAGCGCCGGCAGCAGCTCGGTGCCGCCATCGGCCGTCAGCTGCTGCACGAAGCGACGCGCATGGGCGACGTTGTCCGCGCTGGCCGGCACGGCGTGTTCGAACACCGATTCGGTGGTGTGGTCGAAGCGGATCACGTTGAAGCGGTCACCGGGACGCAGGCGCGACAGCGCGCGGTCGAGCGCGGCAACCGCCTGCAGCATCGACTCGCCTTGCATGGAGCCGGAGTTGTCGACCACCAGGATCAGTTCGCGCGGCACCGGCTCCACCGGCACCGTCGGCGGAACCAGCATCAGTTGCGCGTAGAACTCGCCCTCGACCTCCTCGACGAACAGCGACTGCTGCGGCACGGCGCTGGCGCGCGGCGTCCAGCGCAGCTCGAAGTCGCGGTCGCCGGGTTCGACCAGGTTGGCCAGTCGCACGCGATAGCCGCGTCCGGCCGGCTCGACCTCGATCGCGTGGCTGGGGCTGGTGACGCTGGCCAGCGGCAGGCCGGCGTCGAGATCGACGCTGATGCTGACGTTCGGCTCGTAGGCCATGCCCAGGTCGATGGCACTGTCCTCGGCGTTGCGCAGCACCGCCGGCACGTCCAGCGCGTCATGTTCGCCGACGGAATCCGGCTGGTAGCGCGGCACCAGCGTCAGCGGCAATGCCACCGAGAAGGCGCCGTCGCTGAAATCCACCGACTGCCAGTAGCCGATGCGGATTTCCACCGATTCGCCGGGCCCGATGTTGGCGACCGCGGTGTTGAACAGGTTCGGGCGGTTCTGTTCGACCAGGCTGGCGCTACGGCCGGACGCAGCGGCCGCGGCATACTCGGCCTGCGCCTGGGCCTTCTCGCGGATCTCGCCTTCAATGATGCGGTCACCCACCAGCAGGCGCAGCGCGCCGACGGCGGCGTCGCCGGGCAGCGGCAGCAGGTAGCGGCCTTCCAGCCATTCGCCGCTGTCGTTGTGGAAGCGTTGCGTCACCGTGACTTCGGCGAGCAGGCCGCGGATGCGGTAGTCGACATCGGTTTCCAGCGCGACGGTCTCGCGCCAGTCGCCGCCCTGCGGCCGCACCATCAGGCCCTGCGGGTCTTCGTCGGCGCGAGCCTGCGCGGCGATCGACGCCAGCAGGGCCAGCCAGGCGGCCACGCGCAGGCCGCGGCGCTCGGGCCGCTGGCTGCGCAGGCGCCTGGCAACGACATGCACCGCCTTCGCTTGCGGGGCGGTGTCGATCGGGTGGGTCGGGATCTGCAGCATGGTCGGCGTCTCCGGTGGGGGCGTGACCATTGCAGCGCCGCGATCGGACGCGGCGATGACGGCTGCGGGCAGGCCGCTGACCAGATGTGGCGATTTGCGGGCAGCCCGTCGGCGCCGTGCAGGCGGCCGTTATGCTTGCCGCCATGAGCTACCGCATCGCCATCGTCGAGGACGAACCGGCCATCCGCGCCAACTACGCCGAAGCCCTGCGCCGCTACGGCTACCAGGTCAGCGACTTTCCGGACCGCGCCAGCGCCCTGCAGGCGTTCGCGCAGGGCTTGCCCGACCTGGTGCTGATCGACGTCGGCCTCGGCGACGAGGCCGAAGGCGGCTTCGACCTGTGCCGCGACCTGCGCGCCCGCATGCCGCATCTGCCGATCCTGTTCCTGACCGCGCGCGATTCCGATCTCGACGTGATCTCCGGCCTGCGCCTGGGCGCCGACGACTACCTCAGCAAGGCGATCAGCCTGCCGCAGCTGACCGCCCGCGTGCAGGCACTGTTCCGTCGCATGGAGGCCTTGCGTGTGCCGGCGGCGAAAGAATCCGTGCTGCGCCTGCGCGGCCTGCGCCTGGAAGTGGAACGCATGCGCGTCAGCTGGAACGAACACGACGTGCCGCTGACCGTCACCGAGTTCTGGATGGTGCACGCGCTGGTGCGCTATCCCGGCCACGTCAAGAGTCGCGAACAGCTGATGCGCGAGGCGCAGATCGTCGTCGACGACGCCACCGTGACCTCGCACGTCAAGCGCATCCGGCGCAAGTTCGAAGCACTGGATCCCGCCTTCGACGAAGTCGAGACCATGCACGGCGCCGGCTACCGCTGGCGGCCGTGACGGCATCGATGCAGCGGCCATGAAACTGCGCGGCAAACTGCTGCTGGTGGCGCTCAGCGTCCTGGTCCTGCCCTGGGCGGGTTGGCAGCTGCTGCGCCTGCTCGGCGATGTGTTGCGTGAAGGCGAGGAACAGGCGTTGCGCGCGACTGCCGAAGCGGTGGCGCGTGGATTGTCGCTGCGTCCGGCGCAATTGCCCGCGGCGGGCGAGGGCGTGTTCGCGCCCGCGCTGTCGCGCGCACCGCGACTGGACGGCCGCGTCGACGACTGGTCCGGTGCCGATGCCCGCTACGCCCTGGTCGGCAACGGCAATGAAGCCTCGGCCTCGGTGCGACTGGCGAGCGTCGACGACACCCTTTACCTGTTCCTGCAAGTGGCCGACGCCAGCCGCCAGCGCGGTGATGCGCATTGGCGCATCGTCGACCGCCTCGACCATGTCCGCCTCGACCTGCACGGCCGTCAGGGCGTGGTCGAACTGCGACTGGCCAATGCCGCCAGCGGTCCGCTGATCGCCACCGGCAGCGATGGCGCGACGCTGCCGGTGCAGCTGCGCGGCACCTGGCTCGACAGCGGCGACGGTTACAGCATCGAACTGGCACTGCCGCAGGGCTATGCCTTGCGCGCCCTGGGTGTGCGCGTCGTCGATGCTGCCGAAGACCGCGCGCCGCAGGTGCTGGTCAATGCCGGCAGCGCCGAAGCACCGGCCAGCTGGCCGGTAATGAGCGAATCACCGGCCTTGGCCGGATCGCTGTCGCAGTTGTTGCCGCCCGGCACGCAGGCGCAGTTGCGCGAACGTGGCGGCTGGCGCGTCGCCCGCGCCGGCGCGCTCGCCGATCGCAGCGAGGCGGCCGCCGTGCCGGCCTGGCGACGCTGGCTGTACCAGCGCGTGCTGTTCCAGCCGGTGCTCGGGGACGTCGCCACACCGCCGCGATTCGAAGACGATTTGCCAGAGAATGAGCGGGACGACAGCGACCACGACAGCAGCGACGCCGATCCCCTGACCTGGTATCGCAGCGACAGCGCCGACCACGCCGTGCTCGCCGTCACCGTGCCGGTCATCGTCGCCGGCGAAACCCGTGCGCAGTTGCAGGTACAGCGGCGCAGCGATGCGCTGATGCGCCTCACCGACCAGGCCTTTTCCGGCCTGTTGATGCTGACGCTGCTGGCCTTGTCCGCGGTGGTGATCGGCCTGGTCGTGTTCGCCGGTCGTCTCAGCGCGCGCATCCGCCATCTGCGCGATGCCGCCGGCTCGGCACTGGATCGCGACGGCCGCGTGCGCGCGTTCCCGGTTTCCAGCGCGCGCGACGAGATCGGCGACCTGTCACGCAGCTTCGCGGCGCTGCTCGGCGAAGTCGGCGTCTATACCGGCTACCTGCGCAGCCTCGCCGGCAAGCTCAGCCACGAACTCAACACGCCCATCGCCATCGTCCGCACCTCGCTGGAAAACCTCGAAGCCGATCCGCAGGGACCATCGGCGCCGACCTACCTGGAGCGTGCGCGCGGCGGCATCGAACGGCTCGGCGCACTGGTGCGCGCCATGAGCGAGGCGACGCGCATCGAACACGCCATCGCCGGTGCCGAACTGGAAACCTTCGACCTGCGCGCCCTGGTCGCCGACTGCGCCGAAGGCTACCGGCCGCTGCTGGCCCCACGCGAACTGCGCCTGGAACTGCCGGCCGCGCCGCTGCGCCTGCACGGCGCGCCCGAACTCGTCGCCCAGGCGCTCGACAAGCTGATCGACAACGCCATCGGCTTCTGCCCCGACGGCGGCTGGATCCGCATCGGCCTCGCCGCCGAAGGCGACGGCGCCCGCCTGTCAGTCGCCAACCGCGGCCCGCTGCTGCCGGCCGCCATGCGCGACAAGCTGTTCGACTCCCTCGTCAGCCTGCGCGAGAAGAGCCGCGATGGCGGCGTGCATCTCGGCTTCGGGCTCTACGTCGTCAAGCTGGTCGCTGATCTGCA
>CAZYHP010000143.1:0-5875 GCA_964647135.1 uncultured Rhodanobacteraceae bacterium | reverse complement strand
GCATCGTCCTGGAACGCTGTCAGCGCATCGTCGGACAGGCCCGGCGTGCGGACGCTGCCGCCGGCGGAACGCAGGGGCTGGAGCTGACTGAGGATGTGCATGGTTGACCTCCGTAAAACGAAACGCGCCGATCACGCGGGATCGGCGGTGGGAATTGGGAACGATGCGGCCGCTGGCGGCGCGATGAGGCGCGCCGGAAGGCCGGGCAACGCATTGATTCGGATGGGCGATCATAGCATGGGGCAGGCATTGGCCCAGGCGGGCGGTTCAGCCGAGCCGGAGGGACAGCATGGACACCGTGCCGCCGTCGAAACCCTCGGCCACGACCCGGATCGGCTCGGTGCCGTCGTGCAGCGCCAGAACGTAAAGCAAGGGCAGGTAATGATCCAGCGTCGGAATCGACAGCGCCGCGTCGGGGCCGAGCGCCGGATAATCCACCAGCGTGTCGAGGTCGCCGCCGGCAATCATCCCGCGCGCCAGATCCTCGAAGCGTTCTGCCCAGGGCTGCGGAGCGACCGGCCCCGCTTCTTTCCACGCATAGGCTTGCAGGTTGTGCACGATGTTGCCGCTGCCGGCAACCAGCACGCCTTCGTCGCGCAGTGGCGCCAGGCGAAGCGCCAGTTCGTGGTGCCGCTGCGGCGGTAGCCGGCTGTCCAGGCTGAGCTGCACCACCGGCACGTCGGCCTGCGGATGACTGTGGCGCAGGACTGACCAGGTGCCATGGTCCAGGCCCCAGCTTCGGTCCAGGTCGACGTCGTCGGGCTGCAGCAGCTCGGCCACGCGCGCGGCCAGCCAGGGCGCGCCGGGCGCCGGATACTGCACATCGAACAGCGCCTGCGGAAAGCCGCGGAAGGTGTGCAGGGTGCGCGGCGTTTCCATGGCCGTGACGGACAGGGCCGGCAGGTACCAGTGCGCCGACATCATCAGGATGGCGCGCGGCCGCGGCAGCGCCTGTCCCAGCCGCGCCCAGGCGCGCGTCCAGTCGTTGTCGGCCAGGGCGTTGAGCGGATTGCCGTGGCCGAAGAACACCGCCGGCATGCGATCAGGCGAACTCATGCGGCGAAGACTACCGGAGGAGCCGTAATGCCGCAGCGTTCCTGCCCGCGGCTGACAGCTGTCACCCGCGGCGCCTGATGGATGCCGCTGACGCCGTGGGCCGTCGATGGCGACACTGGCTGCCACGCAATCAGTGCAGGAGGCAGCGACGATGGATACGGATGTGATCGTGCGGCTGGCGGGCATCCGCAAGCGCTATGGGGATATCGAGGCGCTGGCCGGCCTGGACCTGGTCCTGCGCCGTGGCGAAGTGCTGGCGCTGCTCGGCAGCAACGGCGCCGGCAAGACGACGGCCGTGTCGGTGATGCTGGGTCTGGTCGAAGCCGATGCCGGCGAGGCGAGCGTGTTCGGGCGCCCGCCGGGCGATCTTGGTGCGCGGCAGCGCATCGGCGCCATGCTGCAAAGTGCGGGTGTGCCCGAGACCTTGCGCGTGCACGAAGTGCTGCGTCTGTTCGCCAGCTACTACCCGGATGCGATGCCGGTCGCCGAGGCCGCTGTCATGGCTGGCATCGAAGAACTGCTGCCACGAACCTACGGCAAGCTCTCCGGTGGCCAGCAGCGGCGCGTGCAATTCGCGCTGGCGCTGGTGGGCCGACCGGCGATCCTGTTCCTCGACGAGCCGACGGTCGGGCTGGACGTGCAGTCGCGGCAGGCGTTCTGGCAGGTGATCCGGACGCAGGTGGCGGCGGGTTGCGCGGTGCTGCTGACCACGCATTACCTGGAGGAAGCCGAAGCACTGGCCGACCGCGTTGCCGTGATCGGCCGCGGCCGCGTCATCGAGGAAGGCACGGTCGATGCGTTGCGCGCACGCAGCGGCCAGCGTCGCATCCGTTGCCGAACCGCTTTCGCCCCCGACCTGTTGGCGAGCTGGCCGGGCGTGCTGCAGGCGCGCACCCAGTCCGGTCTGGTCAATCTCGACTGCGACCACGCCGAAGACGTCCTGCGTCGCCTGCTCGCACTGGATCCGGATGTCTCCGATCTGGAAGTGATCCGCGGTGGCCTGGCCGAACGCTTTATGGAACTGACGGAGACGATGGCATGAACGCGACGATACCGACCACGATGGCGCAGGGCAGGGTGCGGCAGCCGCGGGTGTTCTGGCGCAGCCTCGGCCTGGAAGCGCGCTACGAATTCCTGTCGCTGCTGCGCACGCTGTCGTTCTCGCTGCCGACGCTGCTGTTCCCGGCGATGTTCTACCTGCTGTTCGCGGTGCTGATGCCGATGGGCCGCTCCGGCAGCTGGCACGCCGGTCAGTATCTGCTGGCCAGCTACACGGTGTTCGGGATCATGGGACCGGCGCTGTTCGGCTTCGGCGTCAGCGTCGCCATGGATCGCGAGAACGGCTGGCTGCGCATCAAGCGCGTCGTTCCGGCGCCGGCAGCGATCTACCTGCTCGCCAAGCTGGCGATGGCGATGCTGTTCGCGGCGATGATCTACCTGATCATGTGCTTCATCGCCTGCACCGGCGCCGGTGTGCGCATGCCGGCGTCGGCGTGGCTGGGACTGGCGGCCGTCGCGGTGTTCGGCGTGCTGCCGTTCTGCGCGCTGGGCATGTGGATCGGCACGCTGGCGACCGGCCGTTCGGCACCGGCCATCGTCAACGTCATCTACCTGCCGATGGGCTTCCTGGCCGGCCTGTGGTTCCCGCTGTCAATGCTGCCTGCCTTCGTGCAGGGCATCGCGCCGCTGTGGCCGGCGTATCATCTGGGCCGGATCGGACTGATGGCGATCGGCCAGGCGCCGGCTGATGGACTGCTTCGGCATGTCGCGGTGCTGGCGCTGGTCACGGCGGTGTTCTTCGCGCTGGCAGTGCGCCGGCTGAATCGGCCGCTGTAAGGAACGGGAGCGGATGGCGATGACATGGCGGACCCTGAAAACGCAGGTGCTGCGCTGGCGGGACCGGCTCGTGCCCGCATCGCACGGACTGGGCTGGGCACCGATCCTGTGGCTGGGCTACCTCAGTTTCACGCTGCTGCCGATGTTCGCCGGCTGGTTGGGCCCGATGGGTATCGCGGCGACCTGGCTGGCGATGCCGGCGTTCATGGTCGTGTACTTCCTGGCGTTCCGGCAGACCGGCGCGCGTCTGTTGCTGGCGGTGCTTGCCATTGCGGGAATCGGCTTTGTGCTGACGCCGTTCAATCCGTTCGGCAACGCCTATCTCATCTATGCGGCCGGCTTCCTGCCCGGGCTGACGCGGACGCTGCCGCGTGCCGTCGCCCTGCTGCTGGGGCTGGTCGGCCTGTATGCGCTGCAGACCTGGTTGATCGGCGGCCACTGGCTGTCGCCGGCCATCGCCCTGCTGGTCGGCATGTCCAGCTGCGTCGGCAACCACTACATGATGCTGAAGATGCGCAAGGACGCCGAGCTGCGCCTGTCGGTCGACGAGGTGCGGCGTCTGGCGCAGGTCGCCGAGCGCGAACGCATCGGTCGCGACCTGCACGACCTGCTGGGTCATACGCTGTCGCTGATCGCACTGAAGTCGGAGCTGGCACGCAGGCTGGTGGAGCGCGACCCGCTGGCGGCACAGGTGGAAATCGGCGAGGTCGAGCGCGTCGCGCGCGAAGCGCTGGCGCAGGTGCGTCGCGCCGTCACCGGCATCCGCGCCGCGGCGCTGAAACCGGAACTGGCCTCGGCGCGGCTGCTGCTTGATGGCGAAGGCGTCGGCTTGACCTACAGCCTGGCGGCGCTGGCACTGACGCCGGCGCAGGAAACCGCGCTGGCGCTGGCGGTGCGCGAGGCGGTTACCAACATCCATCGCCATGCGCGCGCCAGCGGCGTCGAAATCAGCCTGCGTGGCGAAGACGGCTTCGCCCTGCTGACGGTCGTCGATGACGGCTGCGGCGGCGCTGGTGAGCACGGCAACGGCCTGCGTGGCATGGCCGAACGCGTCCAGGCGCTGGGTGGCACGCTGTCCATCCATTCGCCCAGCGGCGAGGGAACGCGACTGGTCATCCGACTGCCGCTGCCACCCGGCGAAGAAGACGTCGCGGGCAACGTCACGCCGCTGCGGCGGAGCGCGGCATGATCCGCTTCCTGCTCGCCGAGGACCAGGGCCTGGTGCGTGGTGCGCTGGCGGCACTGCTGCGCCTGGAGTCCGACCTGGAACTGGTCGGCGAAGCCAGCGATGGCGAGCAGGCCTGGCGCCTGCTGCGCGACCTCCAGCCCGACCTGCTGGTCACCGATATCGAAATGCCCGGCCTGACCGGACTGGAACTCGCACAGCGCGTGCAGCGGCACGGCCTGTCCACGCGCGTCATCATCGTCACCACCTTCGGGCGCGCCGGCTACCTGCGTCGCGCGCTCGATGCCGGCGTCAGCGGCTACCTGCTGAAGGACGCACCGGCCGAACGTCTCGCTGATGCGTTGCGCACCGTGCATCGCGGCGGGCGTGCCATCGATCCCGATCTGGCCGTCGAAGCCTGGGGCGAGTCCGATCCGCTCACCGATCGCGAGCGCCAGGTATTGCGCCTGGCCGGCGAAGGCCTGGGCGCGCAGGAAATCGCCGAGCAGCTGAACCTGTCGCACGGTACCGTGCGCAACTATCTCAGCGAGGCGATCGGCAAGCTCGGCGTCGGCAATCGCATCGAGGCGTATCGCCTGGCGCACCAGAAGGGCTGGCTGTAGGCCGCGCCGCGCGCTTCTCCGTGACCGGCTCGCGCACCAGAAGGGCTGGCTGGAGGCATCGCCGCGGACGCCGCCACGTACGCCGAGGTTGACCGGCGAATCCCGCGCCGTCGACCATGCGCGCAGGCTGTCCCAAGGAGATGGATCCGATGAACGGATCGCGACTCATCGTGCTGGCACCGTCGAAGCCCGACGCGGCGCCCGCGCAGCGCATCGCCAGCGTGCTGACACGCGCCGACCACTGGCCGGCCCCGGCCGATGCCGGCGCGCGCCTGTACGACGACCTCTTCGCGATCACGCCAACCGGCTGCCCGACAGCAGCACTGACGCGACAGGGCGACGCCGGTGATGCCGAGGATCGCCACTGGCTGCGCGCCGATCCCGCGCATTTCCGCGCCGAGATGGCGAATGTGCGCCTGATGGGTTGCGGCGCGCAGACCCTGCGCCTGGACCTCGACGAGGCGCAGGCGCTGGTCGCGGCGCTGGCGCCGGTCTTCGGCGACGAGGGTTTCGAACTGAGCGCGCCGGACGCCGGACGCTGGTACCTGCGCGCCTTCGCCAGCAACGCGGTGCCGGATTTTCCAGTGATGGCGACGCCGGACGAAGCCATCGGTCGCGACATCTTCGAACTGTGGCCGGAAGATCACATCGGCCGGCGCTGGCGGCGGCTGTTCTCCGAAGCGCAGATCGTGCTGGCGCAGCATCCGCTCAATCGCCGTCGCGAACAGGCGAAACTCCCGGCGATCAACGGGCTGTGGTTCCACGGCGCCGGCCGCCTTCCGCGGCGGGTCGACAGCCCGCTGTCGGCGGTGTCCAGTGCCGATCCGCTGCTGTGTGCGCTGGCGAAACAGGCCGGTGTCGCACTGATCGACGCCGCAGCTGCGGCAGACTGGGACGGACACATCCTGTTCGACCTGCGCGGCGACGCGTCGCCACTGCCATCGCTGCTCGACGCTTGGGACGGCGGCCGCATCAGCGAACTGGAATGGCGCTCGCCCGCCGGCCGCTGGCTGCGCAAACGCTGGCACCGCTGGCGCTTCTGGCGCCGCTGACCTCGCGAGCATCGCTGACAGCCACTACAAAGCGAGCCCAATTGGCAGGCTCGCGAAATGTCCGCGCCACGTTTCACGCGCCCTGATGGCGGGCTCGCGTGCGCTCACCGCGCCGTCATCGCTCGTCACACCCGCGCAGGCGG
>CAZYHP010000142.1:0-5929 GCA_964647135.1 uncultured Rhodanobacteraceae bacterium | reverse complement strand
ACCAGGGCATGCGTACGCACGCCGGCCAGCAGCGGTCGCTTGTCGTCTTCGCGGTTTTCCTGGATCAGGCCGATCAGCAGGCCGATACCCAATGCGACCAGCAATCCCTGCAACGAGTTTTCCCACTGCATGCCTACACTCCGTCGTACCTGGGGAAGTCCTGCCACGCGTGCCTTCGCCGCTGCGCCGAAGTCGTCGGCGCAGTCGCGCTCTGCAGTCACACGCGCCGTGGCAGGCGCCAGACAGGACCCTGCCTGTTCCGCTGGCGGAAGTCGAGCCAGCTGCGATCGACCTGTCCGATCCGGTTAAGCTGCGCGCCCATGACCCGCCGCAATGCGCTCGCCGCCCTTGCCACGGCCACGGCCCTCAGCCTGCTGATGCTGGTGCTGCCGCTGGTGTTCCCGGGCCTGTACTGGATCGCCTGGCCGCTGCAGCTGCTGGCGACCCTGTTCCATGAGCTCGGGCATGGCGTGGCAGCGATCCTGTGTGGCGGCGAATTCGTGCGCCTGGAGGTGTTCGCCGATGGCTCCGGCGTCGCCAGCACGCGCAGCAGCGGATCGCGGATGAGCCAGGCGATCATCGCCGCGGGTGGACCGCTCGCACCGCCGCTGGCCGCCCTGGCGCTGTTCCTGTCGGCACGGCGGCCGCAGTCGGCGCGCATCGCGCTGCAGGGACTCACCGCCCTGCTCGTTCTCAGTCTGCTGCTGTGGCTGCGCTCGCCGGTGGGCATCGTGCTGGCGCTGCTGGTGGTCCTGGCGCTGACCATTCTGTGGCGGCGGGGTTCGCCGCTGGCGATCCAGACGGGCACCTGCTTCCTGGCGATAGAACTGAGCCTGGCCGCCTTCGCCAGCGCTGATTACCTGTTCACGGCGCACGCCAATACAGGGGCCGGACGGATGGCCTCGGATACCGGCCAGATCGCGCAGGCGCTGTTCCTGCCCTACTGGTTCTGGGGCGGCCTGATCGCGGTGATATCGCTGGCCGTGCTCTGGTTCGGCCTCAGCCGTTTCGCGCGCGCCCTGCGCTCGATGTGATCAGAACGGCTTTGCGAGCACCAGCCAGATCACCGCCAGCAACACCAGTACCGGCAGCTCGTTCAGCAGCCGCAGGGCCTTTGTGCCCGGCAGCGAGCCGCCGGCGGCGGCACGCTTGACCATCACCCCGGCCCAGATGAAATAGGCCAGCAGCAGGATCACCAGCGTCAGCTTCGCATGCAGCCAGCCGCCGCCGATGCCGTAGTGCAGCCAGAGGCCCAGGCCCGACAACACGGCGAAACCGAAGACGACGTGGCCGAAGCGGTACAGTCGCCGGCCCATCAGGACCAGCCGGTCACGCACCGCGACCTGGCCGTCGGCTTCGGCCATGTTGACGAGGATGCGCGGCAGATAGAACACCGCCGCCATCCACGCGATGACGAACAGCAGGTGCAATGACTTGATCCACAGGTACATCAGGGCTTGCTCCTTCCGATGGTCACCGTGCCGCGAGGATCACTGGAATCCGTTGGCGAAAAGGGTATCGTCAACCGCGAAGCAGGACGGCAGGTTCGAACTCACCGTCTGCGCGTGGGCCGCCATCCGATCCGGCACACGCCCCGGGAGTATGCCGAAGGGATGCCCGGAGCCCAGCGTAAAGGTGATGTTGCTCATGCCGCCCGGCTGCTGGTGGCAATAGCTCATGATCGTTCCACTGCCCTGTCCCTGCGGACCCGGCAGGCTGGTGGGGCCGCCGGAATAGCAATAGGTGCCGGACTGCGTCGCACACTGGTCGATAGGTGCCAACCCCGTACTCGGCAGGTTCAAATAGCAGTGCGTGTGCGGCGAATTGAAATTGTGGCCGATCTCGTGGGCGGTGGCCATCAGGTCCCAGACCACCTGCGGCGCAGCCGGGTTGAAGTTGCCGGCAATCGAACCGGTGAAGCCGTAGTCGCCGCCGACATTCTGTTCGCCGGTCAGGCCGGGGCAATTGGCGGAGGTGACATTGGTCTGGAACGACGAACGACACAGCACGCCCACCCAGGCAATGCCACCGATGCCGCTGCGCCCGGACAGGAAGTGCGCGATGGTCCGCTGCACGCCAGACATGTTGTCGTTCCAGTGCTTGCCGAATTCATAGAGAAGGCAGCTGCTGGAGGTCTGTTGCCAGGGCGAGGTACCGCCCTCCCAGAGCCGCAGGTACGACACCGTCATGCCGAATCCCGTCTGTGCCCGATAGGTCAGGGAGGCGAAGCCGATGAGATCGGCCGCATATCGGGCGGCGTTGGTGACATTGCCGCTGAACCTGTCCAGATAAAGGTGGTCGGTGTCGATGGCGACACGCGCCAGCAGCACATTGCCGCCCTGGGGCGCCGTCCCGTTCCGCTGATCCGCCACCTCGTCGGCCGCCTCGGCCAGCGCCGGCACCGTCGAAAGTTCATCCGTCCCGCAGGAGAAATTCCGCGCCGGCAGGGCCGGGTCCGCCATGTCGACACGGGCCAGTTCCAGGGGCGCGCCGCTGCGGTCTTCGGCGGCACGGGAGAACGCTTCGATGGCATCGCCGCGCTGCAGCCAGCCACGGATGCTGCCGTCCGCGGCCACCGACACGAAGGCCTGGCTGGCGTCATCGCCGCGTTCGCTGCCGATGAAGTGCCGCACCGTGGGCATCGGCAGCTCGCGTTCGCCCTCCGGGCCAACCACGATCAACCTGGCGTCGGGGCTGAAAGGCTGCGCCGGACGCAACGCAAGCCAGGTCGGAGCGGCAGCTCCCCGGTTGAGTCCAGCCAGTCGGAATGCGCCGCCAGGCGCATTGTCGACAGACAGGTCGGCCGTAGCCAGCGTCGACGCGACGAGCAAGGTCGGCATCACCAGCAGCGTCACCGCGAGAAAACCGGACACAGTCCTGCGCTTCATCCCTCTCCCCTTTGTCACCCGCTCATCGGTTGAACGAATCTATCAGATACCGCGCCTGCCCCATCCATCCTGTCGTGGAACATTTCCACTCGACATGGATACCGCCGGCGACATCCCGCGCCGATGTACAAGCCGCCCTCTGCACAGCCCAAGTCGCGTCCGGTGATCAGAGGAATGTACGACCCGCACGAAGTGGATCCCGGGTTCGGTGCCGGCAACGAGCCTATCAGCAAAAGCGTCGTTCCGTGATTTGCATCACACCAATGGGATGCGCAAAGGAGGGGGCGACTGGCCGCTCGCCGACGCGATGGGTAACTGGACCTCACAGGCCCGCAACGCCGACGAATCGGGCGTCCTCCGGCAACAATCTTGACCACCGTCACAGCCGCAGCTAGGCTGACTCATCCTTTTATCGCGATTGAACGATGGAGCTGGAACACGGATCGGTCCTGCTACGTGTGCTGGCAGACGCAACCCGATTGCGCCTGCTGGCACTGCTGCGCGTTGAAGAACTCAGCGTCGCCGAGATCTCCGCCATCACCGCGCTGGCGCAACCGCGCGTCTCCACCCATCTGGCCAAACTCCGCGACGCCGACCTGGTGCTCGACCGCCGCCAGGGCGTCTCCGCCTTCTACCGTGCCAACGACCGCATCGACGCCGGCGCCGCCAGCCTGCTCGATGCACTGGTGACGCAGCTGGACGATGCCCTGCTCGACCAGGACGCCAGCCGGCTGAAGCTGGTGCTTGCCGAGCGTCGCGGCGGCGACTGGGCCGACAGCGTCGCCGGCAGCATGGAGCGCCACTATTCGCCCGGCCGCACCTGGGAAACGCTGACGCGCGCCTTCACGCAGCTGCTGGAACCCGGTGACGTCCTCGATGTCGGCTCCGGCGATGGCGTGATCGCCGAGTTGCTGGCACCGCGCGCCCGCAGCATCACCTGCCTGGACATCTCCGAACGCGTCGTCGCAGCCGCCCGCGAACGCCTCAGCGCGCTGACCAACGTGCGCGTGGATACCGGCGACATGCACGACCTGCCGGTCGCCGACAACAGCGTCGACCTGGTGCTGCTGCTCAACGCGCTCACCTACAGTGCGACCCCGGCCAGCGCGATCGCCGAGGCGGCCCGGGTCCTGCGACCCGGCGGCAACATGCTGGCCACGACGCTGAGCCGGCACGCCCATACCGCCGCCGTGAAGCCCTACGGGCACGTCAACCTGGGGTTCCGCCGCGACGACCTGCGCAAGTTCTGCCAGGCCGCCGGGCTGGAGATCGTCGCGCTGGAGCGCGGATCGCGCGAACGCCGACCGCCGCACTTCGAGATCCTCACGCTGCTGGCCCGACGGCCCTAGCGGACACCGGTGACAAGCCTGTCCTGCTTCCCGCAAGGGCATGCGATTGCCGGCAACCCGAACACAGCCCTTTCCGGTGCATCGCGATCGATCGCATGCCCCGGCATTTTCCAAGGATGAAACGATGAGCGCCCTGCCCTGGCTTGATCCCGCCCGCGTCGACCTGCTGCATCGAGCCCTTGCACGCCGTGTACTGGTGCTCGACGGCGCCATGGGCACGATGATCCAGGGGCATGGACTTTCCGAGGACGACTTCCGCGGCGAACGCCTGCGTCAGCACCGGCACGAACTGCGCGGCAACAACGACCTGCTGGTGCTGACCCGCCCGGACATCATCCGCGGCATCCACGAACAGTACTTCGAGGCCGGCGCGGACTTCGTCGAAACCAACACCTTCAACGCCACGCGCCTGAGCCAGTCGGACTACCGGCTCGAGGAACTCGCCTACGAGATCAACCTCGAGGCGGCACGGCTGGCGCGCGCTGCCGCGGATCACTGGTCTGGCCGCACGCCGGACCAGCCGCGCTTCGCGATCGGCGTGCTCGGCCCGACCAGCCGCACCGCATCGCTGTCGCCGGATGTCAACAATCCGGGCTTCCGCAACGTCAGCTTCGACGAACTGGCGGAGAACTACCGCGAATCCGCGCGCGGTCTCCTGGATGGCGGCGCCGACACGCTGATGGTCGAAACCATCTTCGACACGCTCAATGCCAAGGCGGCGCTGTTCGCGCTGGACCAGGTGTTCGCCGAGCGCGGTGTGCGCGTGCCGGTCATGATCTCCGGCACGATCACCGATCGCTCCGGACGCACGCTGTCCGGCCAGACCGCGGAGGCGTTCCTGTACTCGGTCGAGCACGCGCGCCCGCTGAGCGTCGGCCTGAACTGCGCACTCGGCGCCGACGACATGCGTCCGCACGTCGAGGCCATCGCCGCCGCCTTCCCGGCGCACATCAGCGCGCACCCGAACGCCGGCCTGCCCAACGCCTTCGGTGGCTACGATGAAACCCCGGACGACATGGCGCAGACGCTCGGCGGCTTCATGCGCGACGGCCTGCTCAACATCGTCGGCGGCTGCTGCGGCACGACACCGGCGCACATCAAGGCCATCGCCGAGGTCGCCCGCCGCATCGAGCCGCGCCAGCCGGTGGCCGCGGATCAGCGCACGCACCTGTCCGGCCTGGAACCGCTGCGCCTGATCCCGGAACTCAACTTCATCAACGTTGGCGAACGCACCAATGTCACCGGCAGCGCGCGTTTCCGCAAGCTCATCCAGGCCGACCAGTACGACAAGGCCGTCGAAGTCGCGCGCCAGCAGGTCGAAAGCGGCGCCCAGGTGATCGACGTCAACATGGACGAAGGGCTGCTCGACGCCGTCAAGGCGATGACGACCTTCCTCAACCTGATCGCCGCCGAACCCGACATCGCCCGCGTGCCGGTGATGATCGACAGCTCGAAATGGAGCGCCATCGAGGCCGGCCTGAAGTGCACGCAGGGTCGCGCCATCGTCAATTCCATTTCGCTGAAGGAAGGCGAAGAGGCCTTCCTCGAGCAGGCGCGACTGGTGCGCCGCTATGGCGCCGCCGTCGTCGTCATGGCCTTCGACGAAACGGGCCAGGCCGACACCTGTGCACGCAAGGTCGAGATCCTGTCGCGCGCCTATCAGCTGCTGACCGAAGAAATCGGCTTCCCGCC
>CAZYHP010000141.1:0-5948 GCA_964647135.1 uncultured Rhodanobacteraceae bacterium | reverse complement strand
ACCTCGAAGACATCAAGGCGCCGGAGTGCTTCATCGTCGAGCGCAAGCTGCGCGAACGGATGAAGATCCCCGTGTTCCACGATGACCAGCACGGCACGGCGATCATCGTCGGCGCCGCGGTCATCAACGCGCTGGAAGTGGTGGGCAAGCATATCGGCGAGGTCAAGCTGGCGACCGCCGGCGCCGGCGCCGCCGGCATCGCCTGCCTGGACATGCTGGTCGCGCTGGGCCTGAAGCCGGAGAACATCCTCGCCATCGATCGCGGCGGCGTGCTGCACCACGAACGCACCGACCTGGATCCGGACAAGCAGCGTTACGCGCGCACGACCGCTGCACGCACGCTGGCCGAGATCGTCGCCGGCGCCGACGTGTTCCTGGGCCTGTCCGCTGGCGGCGTGCTGACCCCGGACATGGTCGCGACGATGGCCGAGCGGCCGGTGATCCTCGCGCTGGCAAACCCGACGCCGGAAATCCTGCCCGAGCTGGCCAGGCACGTGCGACCGGACTGCATCATCGCCACCGGACGCAGCGACTACCCGAACCAGGTCAACAACGCGCTCTGTTTCCCCTACATCTTCCGTGGCGCGCTGGACGTCGGCGCGACGACCATCAACGAAGCCATGAAACTGGCCTGCGTGAAGGCCATTGCCGCCCTGGCGCGACTGGAATCCTCCGACATCGCCGCCAGTGCCTACGGCGGGGAACCGTGCAGCTTCGGTCCCGAGTACCTGATCCCGCAGCCCTTTGATCCGCGCCTGCTTGTCGAACTGGCGCCGGCCGTGGCGCAGGCCGCGATGGATTCCGGGATCGCCGCGCGTCCCATCGAGGACATGGGCGCCTACCGCGACAAGTTGTGGCAGTTCGTGTTCCGCACCGGCCTGATGATGAAGCCGGTGTTCACCGCCGCGAAGCGCGACCGCAAGCGCGTCATGTATGCCGAAGGCGAGGAAGAGGTCACCCTGCGCGCGCTGCGCACCGTGGTCGATGAAGGCCTGGCCTGGCCGATCCTGGTCGGTCGCCCGGCGGTGATCGAGCGCCGCATCGAACGCCTCGGCCTGCGCCTGAGCGCCGGGCGCGACTTCGAGATGGTCAACATCGACGACGATCCGCGCTTCAACGACTACTGGCAGCTCTACCACTCCATCATGCAGCGCAAGGGCGTGACGCCGGCGGTGGCCAAGGCCATCGTGCGCACGCGCGCCAGTGCGGTCGCCGCGCTCGCCCTGCGCAAGGGCGATGCCGATGCCATGATCTGCGGCCTGGTCGGCCGCTACCAGAAGCGCGTTCGTTACGTCACCGACATCCTCGGTCTCGACGAAGGCGTGCACGCACCGGCTGCGGTCACCGCCGTGATCAACAGCAAGGGCACGTTCTTCTTCCTGGATACCCATGTCCAGGTCGATCCGGACGCCGAACTGATCGCCGAAAGCACGCTGCTCGCCGCCGAGCGCATCCGCTGGTTCGGCATCGAGCCCAAGGTCGCGCTGCTGTCGCACTCGAATTTCGGCAGTCATGCCGACGCCAGCGCCTCGAAGATGCGCCAGGCCGCCACCCTGTTGCGCGAGCGGGCACCGGACCTGCAGATGGAAGGCGAGATGCAGGGCGATGCCGCCATCGACGAGGCGGTTCGCGAACGCCTGTTCCCGAATTCCGCGCTCAAGGGCGCCGCCAACCTGTTCGTGATGCCGAATCTGGATTCGGCGAATATCGCGCTGAACATGGTGCGCAGCCTGACCGACGGCGTCGTCATCGGGCCGATGCTGCTCGGCGTGCGCGGCGCCGCCCACGTGCTGACGCCGTCCGCCACCGTGCGTCGCATCGTCAACATGACCGCGCTGGCGGCGGTCGATGCACAGCAGCGCGTCAGCCAGCAGCGCGCGCTGGACCTTTGAGCGAGAGGTCGTCTGAAGGGCTCGCACGGGCTGCCCCTCCGGCGCACTCGCCTGCTCTCCGAGGCCAGGCGGGAGCCGTCCGGATTCCAACGGATGCGTGGGCCTGACGCACCTGCGGAGCCTGGGCGGCTACGGCGGTCCGACGCGCACGCATCTGCCACGGTCGGACAGCCGGCTGGTCGACGCCGTGCCCTGTAGTCCGACGACCGGATTCACCGACCAGTGTGGCGTAATTCGACCCCGGGGCGATGCCTGCGACATGGGCGCCGTGGCGCGGGAGGGCGTGCCGGGCGACCGCATCCTCGCCCATGGATTCCAAGGGTCACACGGCGCGCCGCCCTCCAGCCGATGCCGGGCAGCATGCGGCAGTGTATGCGGAACGGCCATTGCCGGCAGGGGGCGCTGACCATTAGCCTCAGGCCACCTGGGCTGTCATCCGCCCATCCTGTCGCTGCTGCCCGAGAGTCGCTTATGTCCGCCACGTTCCGTTTCATCGCCGTTCTGACCACCGTGCTGCTTGCCGGCCTGGCTCTGCTGGTGGTTTTCGACCTGTTGCCGCTGGAGCGGCTCGGCGCCTATGCGGCGCGCATCGTCATCGCCGGCGTGATCCTGGTGTTGACGGCTGGCCTGCTGTCGATGCTGTCGCGATCACGCTGATGTGACCGGCCGCACTTTGAGTGCGGGCGCCCATTCCAAGAGGAGTGTGCGCTTCATCGCATCGGCCGTCCGCGCCGCGGCGTCGTGCAATTGTAGGCCTTGGCTACAACCGCCCCACGATGCGGTTTCCGGCCCACAGGTGGACGTTTCCCGGGTGTTCCGGCCAGTCTCTCCGGGGGGTGCGGCTGAACAGGTGACCGGGGTCGTTCATTCAGGTAGAATTAACGACTTCGCGCCCACCGCCCGCCCGGGTGACCGGCGTGTCCTGCATTCCTAAAAGTCAAAGCAAGCCCCGATTCGAGCCGCGGTGTTTCCAAGCACGCCGCGGTTTTTTTATGCGTCACCGCCCGCGGTCCTTCGTCCTGCCGCCCGCGGCAGGGCGGTCGGCGGGTGCGGACTGGTGGTGTGTTGTGGCGGTGACTTAGGCTGGCCGCCACATTCGAGCCAACCAGGGAATTCCGCCGATGCGCAAAGTGCTGCCGTTCCTGATCGCCTGTGCGCTGGTCTCTGCCTGCGGTGATGGCCCGGGGACGCCTTCGGGCGCCGCCGCGCCGTCGACGACGGCGTCCGCCAGCACCGCCACGGGCGCTGCCCTGGCCACCGAACTGGGTGCGCTGTATGAGGCCCACTTCGAGGAAATGCTCGAACTGAGCCCGATGCGCTCCACCTTCATGGGTGAGCGGCGTTACAACGACCGCTTCGAGAACATGCTGGCGCCGGAATACCGCGACCGCCAGCAGGCCAGTGCGCAGCGCTGGCTGGACCGCATGCAGGCCATCGACCCCTCGTCGCTCAGCGGCCAGGATCGCCTGAGCTACGACATGTTCGTCCAGGACCGGAAGCGCGAGCTGGAAGGCTTCGCGTTTCCGTCGCACCTGCTGCCGGTCAACCAGTTCTACAACGTCACCGCCATGTTCGCGACCCTGGGCTCGGGCATGAACGCGCAGCCGTTCAAGAACGCCGAGGACTACGACAACTGGCTCAAGCGCGCCAGCCACTTCCCGACCCTGGTCGACCAGGCCATCGCCAACATGCGCGAAGGCATGGCCCAGGGCGTGGTGCAGCCACGCGTGCTGATGGAGAAGGCGCTGCCGCAGATCACCGCGCACGTTGTCGACAACGTCGAGGACAGCCTTTTCTGGAAGCCCATCCAGGGCATGCCGGACAGCATCGAAGGCGAAGAGCGTGAGCGCCTCACCACGCGTTACCGCGCCCTGATCACCGACACCCTGGTGCCCGGCTACCGCAAGCTGGCGCAGTTCATCGAAACCGAATACCTGCCGGCCACCCGCGAAACCGTGGGCATGGCGGCACTGCCGAACGGGCGCGACTGGTATGCCTACCAGGTGCGCAACATCACCACCACCGACCTGACCCCGGAGCAGATCCACCAGATCGGCCAGGACGAGGTCAAGCGCATCCTCGCGCAGATGGATGCAGTGCGGGAGCGCGTCGGCTTCCAGGGCAGTCGCGAGGAATTCTTCAGGTTCACCAGCAGCGACCCGCAATTCTTCTTCGCCACCGAGCGTGAACTGCTCGATGGCTATGAGGCGATGCGCGGCCAGATCGGCCCCGAACTGGATCGCCTGTTCGAAACCAAGCCGAAGGCGCCGTTCGAGATCCGGCCGGTCGAGGCCTTCCGCGCCGCATCGGCGTCGGCAGCCTCGTACCAGCGACCCAGTGATGACGGTTCGCGTCCCGGCATCTTCTTCGTCAATACCGCGAACCTGGATGCGCGGCCGAAGTGGGCAATGACCGCGCTCTACCTGCATGAGGCCGAGCCCGGCCACCATTACCAGCTGGCCACGCAGCAGGAGCTGACGGAACTGCCGCGTTTCCGTCGCTTTGGCGGCTACACCGCCTACACCGAGGGCTGGGGTCTGTACGCCGAGTCGCTGGGCGAGGAGCTGGGCGCGTATGAGGATCCCTACCAGTATTACGGCCGTCTCGCCGCCGAACTGTGGCGCTCGATCCGGCTGGTGTCCGATACCGGCCTGCATGCGCTGGGCTGGACGCGCGAGCAGACGCTGGAATTCATGCGCGCCAACTCGCCGGAACCGGAGGAGCGCATGGTCGCCGAGGCCGAACGCTTCATGGCCATCCCCGGCCAGGCACTGGCCTACAAGCTCGGCGAGCTGAAGATCCGCGAGCTGCGCACGCGTGCCGAGAAAGCGCTGGGCGAGCGCTTCGATGTACGCGCCTTCCACACGCAAGTGCTGGAAGACGGCGCGCTGCCGCTGGACGTGCTGGAAGCGAAGATCGACCGCTGGATCGCCAGCCAGCCGTCCTGACGACCGACGGCCGCCGCGGCCCAGCGTCGCGGCGGCCTCATTCCGGTTCGTCGACCTCGTAGCCCGCGTCGCGCAAGACCTGCAACAGGCCGTTCTCGCCCAGCAACGTCGTCATTGACAGATAGGCGAAGGTGTCGGCGTAGGTCGCAAGCGCTTCTTCCGCCGCCGCCAGCCAGGCGGCCCGCATCTTCTGCTCGATGTCGGCCATGCCGGTATCGGCGAGCGCCCGCGCGCTGCCCAGCGCTTCGGCACAGGCGCCCAGATGGTTCGGTGCCGGCAGCGACTGCAGCGCTTCGATATCTCCGATGGCCCAGGCATTGGCGCGCTGGCGCATGGCGCCAAGGTCCGTTTCCAGCCGCGACAGCGTCAAGTCGAAGCAGGCGATGTCGTCGAGCGTCTCGCCCGAGAGATCGCGAAGAACCTGGCGCGGCGCATCGAGCTCTAGCGTGATGCGCGGGCGGATCTGCTCCAGTTTCAGTCGACTGGCCGCCTTGATGACCCGCTCGCTGGCGACCTGCCGCGTATCCAGGCCGATCGACTCGATGGCCTCGGAATACAGGGCCTGGGCGGCGAACAGCGGGCGGAAACGTTCCACCTTGCGGTTGCGCGGCATGTAGCGCGCCTTCAACGCCTGCCAACGTGCATAAAGGTCAGCCGGCAACACCTCCTGCAAGGAGGCATTGTCCGGATTCCGGCGCACGCGCAGGGCTGCGGGAACCAGCATCATGCCGCGGACCATGCCGATATCGGCATTGACGAAAGGCGGTCGCAGCAGCGCCTGGCATTGCTCCAGCACGGCAAGCACCGGTTCGGCGTGCCATTCCATGCGTCGCGGCAGTGGCGACTGCGTGCCGAGGATCCACAGCGAACGGCCATCGCGATGCACACGCCACACGCCCGGGCCGAACTGCACGCCTTCGGCGAGCACCTCGACGGTGTCCAGGACCGGTTCGAACGCGTCGCCGGCGGTGATCGCCGCAGACGTCGATGCAGAGCCCGATGCCAAAGTCGACGCCGACGATGTCGCCGACGCAGACGCAGACACCGAATCCGAATCCGACGCCAACGTCGAATCCGAATCCGACGCCGACGCCGAATCCGAATCCGA
>CAZYHP010000140.1:0-5966 GCA_964647135.1 uncultured Rhodanobacteraceae bacterium | reverse complement strand
GGTTGCCGCTGGCGTGAACGGATTGGAGGCCGGCGGCGCTGAGCGCGGAGCGGCTATCGCTGGGTGCGTAACCGGGTTCGTAGGCGACGATTATCTCGGTGGGGTCTGTCACCTGGTACTGGCGCGGCAGTTCGGTGCCACCGATTGCGTGAATCCGAAAGACCATGACCAGCCGATCCAGCAGGTCATCGTCGAGATGACCGGCTGGGGCGTGGACCACAGCTTCGAGTGCATCGGCAACGTCAACGTCATGCGTGCGGCGCTGGAATGCGCGCATCGCGGCTGGGGCCAGAGCGTCATCATCGGCGTCGCCGGCGCCGGCCAGGAAATCTCGACGCGTCCGTTCCAGCTGGTCACCGGTCGGACCTGGAAGGGCACGGCCTTCGGCGGCGTGAAGGGCCGCACGCAGCTGCCCGGCATGGTCGAGGACGCGATGACTGGCAAGATCGAGCTGGCGCCGTTCGTCACCCATACGATGCCGCTGGAGCGCATCAACGAAGCCTTCGACCTGATGCACGAGGGCAAGTCGATCCGTTCCGTCGTGCATTTCCACGCGCACTGACACGACCGGCCGGGCGCAGTTCGCGACCCGGCCGGTTACAGTGGCCCGGCAGGGGGTCGCAGGTGCGACCCTCGCAGGCGGAGACGACATGGTCCAGGACGAACATCGCGACGACACGCTGGCGGCCGATGCGGCGCGCCTGCATGCGGCCTCGCGCCTGGACCTGGTCGCCGACATCGGCGGCACCAACTCGCGCTTCGCGCTCAGCGATCCCGACGCCGACACGCCCGCGCTGCTGACGCCGCGCACGCTGCGCAACGACGGCTTCGACAGCCTGGAATCGGCATTGGCGTGCTACCTGCAGGACCTTCCGCGGCGACCGGCACGCGCCGCCATTGCGGTGGCCAGTCCGGTCGACCGCGATGACATCCGCCTGACGAACCTGGACTGGTCCTTCCGTCGCAGCACGCTGGCGCAGCGTGTCGGCCTGGATGAGGTGCGGGTGCTGAACGATTTCGGGGCGGTCGCGCGGGCGGTGCCCGTGCTGACCGGTGGCGATCTCGTCCACATTGCCGGACCGGAGCGCGGCGCTCTGGCCGGTCCGGTCAGCGTCATCGGTCCCGGCACCGGGCTGGGCGTGGCGCTGCTGGCCGGATCCGGCGATGCGGGTTCGCGCGATAGCGAGGCGCAGTTCGTCGAGACCGAAGGCGGCCATGCCAGCTACGCGCCGCTGGACGATGTCGAGCGCGACATCGAACGCTCACTGCGCGAACGCCATGGACGCGTTTCGATCGAACGGGTGCTCTGCGGCGAGGGACTGGCGCACATCGACCGGGTACTGCGGGCTCGCGAGTCCGGCAGCGGCGTCGCCGCGGCCATGCGCCGCGATCCGGCCGAAGTGACGGCAGCCGCACTGGCCGGCAGCGATGCGTTCGCAAGCGCGGCGGTGGCGCGTTTCTGTGCGATTCTCGGCAGCGTCGCCGGCGACATCGCGCTGCTGCACGGCGCGCGCACGCTGGTGATCGCCGGCGGCATCGTGCCGCGATTCGTCGCCGTCCTGCGTGACAGCGATTTCCGCGCCCGCATGATCGACAAGGGCCGCATGGGCGACTATCTGCGCGCCGTCGCCGTGTACGTGGTCACCCACGCCCATCCGGGCCTGCTCGGCGCCGCGCAGTTGTTGCGCGGGACGCGCCAGGTGAACCGGTAGGCCGGTCGACGCCGACATTGCGGCGCAACAACCGGAAGGGGGACGAGCGTCTAGACTCGACCCGGCAAGCGAGGCCGGCGCGACCGGTCAGCCCGCAACGGGGGGTCGCAGTGCAGCCGACCGATATCCGTCATCCCGACACGTTCCATCGCGTCGTCGACTGTCAATGGGCCTGTCCGGCCCATACGCCGGTTCCCGAATACATCCGCCTGATCGCCGCCGGTCGGTACGACGACGCCTACATGGTGAACTGGTGGTCGAATGTGTTCCCTGGCATCCTCGGGCGTACCTGTGATCGACCCTGCGAGCCGGCCTGCCGGCGAGGCCGCGTCGAGGAAAACAATGGCGCGCATCCGGAGCCGGTGGCGATCTGCCGGCTCAAGCGCGTTGCCGCCGACAACAAGGGCGAAGTCCGCTCGCGCATGCCGCGACCGGCGGCGCAGTGGAACGGCCGGCGCATCGCCTGCGTCGGTGCCGGGCCCTCGGCACTCACCGTCGCCCGCGACCTCGCACCGCTGGGCTACCGCGTGACCGTCTTCGAGGCCGAAGCGAAGGCCGGTGGCTTCATGCGCACGCAGGTGCCGCGCTTCCGCCTGCCCGAAGAAGTCATCGACGAGGAAACCGGCTATATCCTCGATCTCGGCGTCGATTTCGTCGCCGGCCGGCGCATCGAATCGATGCGCGCCCTGCTGGCGGAAGGCTACGACGCCATCTTCGTCGGCAGCGGTGCGCCGCGTGGCCGCGACCTCGACCTGCCGGGACGCCAGGAAGCGGCGGGCCAGATCCATGTTGGCCTGGACTGGCTGGCGAATGTCTACTTCGGGCACATCACGCAGGTCGGCAAGCGCGTGCTGGTCCTCGGCGGCGGCAACACCGCCATGGACTGCTGCCGCAGCGCGCGTCGCCTGGGTGGCACCGACGTCAAGGTACTGGTGCGCTCCGGTTTCGACGAAATGAAAGCCAGCCCCTGGGAAAAGGAGGACGCCATGCACGAAGGCATCCCCATCCTCGACTGTCGCGTGCCGAAAAGTTTCGTGCACGCCAGTGGCCGGCTCACCGGCATGACCTTCGAAAAAGTGCGGGTGGAATACGACGGCAATGGCCGCCGTCGCCTGGTGCCGACCGGCGAGCCGGACGAGTTCCATGCCTGCGACGAAGTGCTGATCGCGGTCGGACAGGAAAACGCGTTCCCGTGGATCGAGCGCGACGTCGGCATCGAGTTCGACCAGTGGGGCCTTCCCGTCGTCGACGCCGTCACCCACCAGTCGACGCTGCCGCAGGTGCTGTTCGGTGGTGATGCGGCGTTCGGGCCGAAGAACATCATCTGGGCGGTTGCGCATGGCCATGCGGCGGCGATCAGCATCGATGCCCTGTTGCAGGGCCGGGATCCGGCGCAGCGGCCGGCGCCGGATACGCTGCTGGCCTCGCAGAAGATGGGCATCCACGAGTGGCGCTACGACAATGACGTTTCGCCGGACCCGCGTTACGCCGTGCCCTGGTCGGAAGCGGCGAAGAAGCTCGACAGCATGCATGTCGAGGTCGAGCTGGGCTTCGATCCGGCCACCGCCTGGGCGGAAACGCAGCGCTGCCTGAACTGCGACGTGCAGACGGTGTTCACCGACAGCAAGTGCATCGAATGCGATGCCTGCGTAGACATCTGTCCCACCGACTGCATCACCTTCACCGAGAATGGCGAGGAAGAAGACGTACGCGAACGCCTGACTGCGCCGGCGCTGAACACCGCGCAGCCCCTCTATGTGTCCGGCCCGCTGAAGACCCGGCGCGTCATGATCAAGGACGAGGACGTCTGCCTGCACTGCGGCCTGTGTGCGGAGCGCTGCCCGACCGGCGCCTGGGACATGCAGAAGTTCCTGCTCCAGGAAGTCTATGCCGGCGGCTGCGGTTCCAGACGCAAGGAGGCGGCATGACGTCGGCTGTTTCACCCCTGCGGGCGGTCAACGATTTTGTCGTCAAGTTCGCCAACGTCAACGGCTCGGGTTCGGCGTCGGCGAACGAACTGTTCGCCAAGGCGATCCTGCGCATGGGCGTGCCGGTCAGCCCGCGCAACATCTTCCCGTCGAACATCCAGGGGCTGCCGACCTGGTACGAAGTGCGCGTGACCGAACGCGGCTGGCTCGGCCGTCGCGGTGGCGTCGACCTGATGGTGGCGATGAATCCGCAGACCTGGGACGCCGACATCGCCGAGATCGAGCCGGGTGGCTACCTGTTCCATGACGGCAGCAAGCCGCTGCCGAAATCGAAGTTCCGTGACGACATCACCGTGATCGCGGTGCCGTTGACGGAGCTGTGCAACGCCGCCTGGGACGATCCGCGGCAACGCCAGCTGTTCAAGAACATCATGTATGTCGGTGCGTTGAGCGCACTGCTCGACTTGGATGTCGCGACCCTCGAAGCGCTGGTCGCCGAGCAGTACCGTGGCAAGGAAAAGCTGCTGCCGCCCAACCTCAAGGCGCTGCATCTCGGCCGCGACTGGGCCTTGCAGAACCTGGCCTGTCCGATCGGCCTGACCGTGCGACGGGCCGATGCGGTCGGCGATCGCATCTTCGTCGAGGGCAACGCCGCTGCCGCGCTGGGCTGCGTCTATGGCGGCGCGACCGTCTGCGCTTGGTACCCCATCACGCCGTCTTCGTCGCTGGCGGAAGCGTTCCAGAAGTATTGCCAGAAATACCGCGTCGACGAGGCGGGGAACGCACGCTTCGCGATCCTGCAGGCCGAGGACGAGATCGCCTCCATCGGCATGGTCGTCGGCGCTGGCTGGAATGGCGCGCGTGCCTTTACGGCGACCTCGGGTCCGGGCATCTCGCTGATGAACGAATTCATCGGCCTGGCCTATTTCGCCGAGATTCCGGCCACCATCATCAACGTGCAGCGGGGTGGGCCGTCGACCGGCATGCCGACGCGCACGCAGCAGTCCGACGTGCTGGCCTGCGCCTATGCCTCGCACGGCGACACCCGCCACGTGCTGCTGTTCCCGGAGGATCCGCACGAGTGCTTCGCCTTCTCGGCGGCGGCACTGGACCTGGCGGATCGCCTGCAGACGCCGGTGTTCGTGATGACCGACCTGGACATCGGCATGAACCAGCGCCTCTGCGCGCCGTTCGAATGGGACGACTCGCGTCCCTATGACCGCGGCAAGGTCATGTCGGCCGAGGACCTCGAATCCGGCCGCGAGTTCGCGCGCTACAAGGATGTCGATGGCGATGGCATTCCCTGGCGCACCTTGCCGGGCACGCATCCGGACAAGGGCGCCTATTTCACCCGCGGCACCTCGCGCAATCCGCAGGCGCAGTATTCCGAGCGTGGTCCGGACTACGTCTACAACATGCAGCGCCTGCTGAAGAAGTTCGACAGCGCGACGTCGCTGGTGCCGCAGCCGCAGATCGTGCAGGCCAGCCCGCCTGCCAGGCATGGCGTGATCTATTACGGATCGACCAGTCCGGCCATGGCCGAGGCCATCGAACTGCTGGCCGGACAGGGCATCGCGCTGGATACGTTGCGCGTGCGTGCCTATCCGTTCCCGGACACGGTGCGCGAGTTCACCGAGGCGCACGCGCGCGTCTTCGTCGTCGAGCAGAACCGCGACGGCCAGCTGCGCACGCTGCTGGTCAACGAGTTCGATATGGACCCGGCGCGCCTGGTGGCGGTGCTGCACTACGACGGCACGCCGATCACCGCACGATTCATCGCCGGCGCCATTGCCGATGCGTTGGCGCAGTCGGCAGCGGCAGCGAAGACGGCGCAGATGGAGAACGTGGCGTGACGCGGGCGCGGCGATTGAACGCCTTCCCGCATCCGTCCTTCGTGGAGGTTCGACCATGACCTACCTTGCCAAGCCGCGGCTGCACCACCCGACGTTGGCCTGCAACGCCATCGGCTTCACGCGTCGCGACTACGAAGGCAAGATGAGCACGCTCTGCGCCGGTTGCGGGCATGACTCGATCTCGGCAGCGATCATCCAGGCCTGCTGGGAACTGGACATCGAGCCGCATCGCGTGGCCAAGCTCTCCGGCATCGGCTGCAGCTCGAAGACGCCGGACTATTTCCTCGGCCAGTCGCATGGATTCAACACCGTGCATGGGCGCATGCCCAGCGTGCTCACCGGCGCCAGTCTCGCCAACCGCGAGCTGATCTATCTGGGCGTCTCCGGCGATGGCGATTCCGCATCGATCGGCATCGGCCAGTTCGTGCACGCGATCCGTCGCGGCGTGAACATGACCTACATCGTCGAGAACA
>CAZYHP010000139.1:0-5975 GCA_964647135.1 uncultured Rhodanobacteraceae bacterium | reverse complement strand
CAGCGCCCGGACACGGCAATGGACTGGTCGCTCGACGGACGCCTCAGCGGGCAGGCGTGTGCGACTCCCGTGGCAGCGACAACAGGTGCTGTCGGGCGAGGCGCTGCGGAGTCTGCGCAACGGTGCGTCGACGAAATCGGCCTGATGGCGGCTGATCTTCGGGTCGATCAGGGCGGATCGAGCCGGTAGCCTGGGGCAGGGCATTCCGAGCAGCCATGACGGCACGGTCGCCGCTGTTGACGGAAGATCTTGACCGGGCTTTGCTATGCTCCATTCCATACGCACAGGTATGGAGAGACAATGTCCCGGTCACGATCAACGACGCTGCGCGCAGCCGATGGCCACACGCTTTCGGCCACGCACTACCCGGCCGAGGGTCCGCTGCGAGGTTCGGTACTGGTCGCATCGGCCATGGGCGTCACGCAGTCGTACTACCGGTCTTTTGCCGAATGGCTGGCGGGGCAGGGCTGGCATGTCATGACGTTCGACTACCGCGGCATTGGCCAGTCGCGGCGTGGCTCGCTGCGCGGACTCGACGCCGACGTCCTCACCTGGGCACGCCTGGATTGCGCCGCTGCCGTGGACGCCGCTGCCGGCTTGGCGCCCGACCTGCCGCTGCACTGGATCGGTCACAGCCTGGGCGGGCAGATCCTGGCGATGGTGCCGAATCGTGATCGGATCACGCGCATCATCACGGTCGCCACCGGCAGTGGTTACTGGCGCGAGAACGCGACCACCCTGAAGCGCTACGTCTGGTGGCTGTGGTATGTCGTGGTGCCGCTCGCATTGCCCATCGCCGGCTATTTCCCGGGGCGACGGCTGCGCAAGATCGGCGATCTGCCGCGTGGCGTGATGGCGCAGTGGCGTCGCTGGTGCCTGCATCCCGACTACGCCGTCGGTATCGAGGGCGAGTGGCTGCGCGACGCCTACGCCAGCGTCACGCAGCCGATGACGATCCTGAGTTTCAGCGATGACGAGTACATGTCGGCACGCAACACCGAATCCCTGCATGGTTTCTATTCGCGCGCCGAGAAGACCTGTCGGCGCGTCGAACCCTCAACGCTGGGCCTGGACCGGATCGGACACTTCGGTTTCTTCCGCAGGAAGCCGGGTGCGATGCTTTGGCCGGCACTGGTCGAGCCCGCCCTGGCAGCTGGGCACCGCGGCGTCTCCGGCGGCTAGCGCAGCAGCGCATCGAGGCCAGCGCAGCGGGCGTCGCCAAGACAACGCTGCGCGAAAGCTGCGGGATCGGCATCCGCCGGGCGTCACGGGCGTCGCGCCTGTGCCATCCAGGCGCGCCGCAAGACCAGTCAGGTCCGCGAAACCCACGCACACCGCTATTCCGCTCCGAGCACGAGGGTCGCCTCAGGGCGAAGGTGCGCACTGCGAGATCTGGATCCGGTTCTTGCCCAGTTGCTTGGCGCGATACATCGCATGGTCGGCGCACCGCAGCAGCGCGCTGGCATCGGTGGCGTGCGTCGGGAACACGGCGATGCCCACCGACGCGCCGAGCGCCGTCTGGTCGCTGTCGGTGGTGGCGCGCACGCGGGTCATCAGGGCTTCGGCGTGCGCCATGGCCCTGTCAGGCAACGGTTCGTCCCGCAACAGCACGGCGAATTCGTCGCCGCCGATCCGTGCCAGCCAGGCCGTACCCGACGTGCTCTGTTCGAGGCTGCGTTCGGCGAGGAGCGCGAAGCGGATCAGCGCGCGATCACCGGCATCATGGCCGATGCGGTCGTTCACCTGCTTGAGATTGTCGACGTCCAGGAACAACAGCGCGAAGCGCGAGCCGTCGGCCTGTGCGCGCGCGACGTGTTCGGCCAGGGCTTCGTCGAAGGCACGGCGATTGGGCAGGCCGGTCAGCTTGTCCTGGTACGCCTTGCGCGCCACGGTGCGGTGGGTTTCGGCGATTCGCTGGCTCATCCGTTCGAAGACGCGTTCCAGTTCGCCGATCTCGTCGCGCCGGCCGCTGTCCAGCGCATAGTCGCCGTACTGGCCGGCCTCGATTTCGCGTGCTGCCGTCGCCAGGCGCTGGATCGGGCGGACGATCCAGCGCTGGATGATCCAGCCGGCGGCCAGGCCGAGGATCGCGCTCAGGGCAAGCAGGATCGTCAGGCTGCCGATGCGCAGCCGCGAGGCGCGTTCGAGGTTTTCTGACAGGCGCTGGTTTCCGGACGCGACGGCGAGGTTCAGCTCGTCGAGCCCGAAGCGCGCCAGTACGCCGCCCAGCACCTCGTCGCCGATCCGGATGCGCAGTGCGGCGGTGATGACGCCCTCGTCGCGTTCCACCTGCACCTCGTCACTGGCCAGCGCCGCCGTCACCAGTTCGAGGCTCAGCGAGGAACCGTAGGTGGAAATGTCGTGGCTGCCGTCGTGGACCACACGGCCCTGGCTGTCGAACACCTGCGCGTCGGTCATCGTCGGCTGCCGCAGCGCGGCGGCCAGCTGCTCGCCGATCGAACGCAGGTCGAAGTAGTACAGGTCGTTGGTCAGTGCGTCGGCGAGATGCCGGATCAGCGCGACGCCATGCGACTGGGCAACCTGCGACACCAGCTGCGTCTGCACTTCATTGTTGAGCGCGAGAATGTCGCGCCGGCTGCTGCGTTCCTGCATGAGGAGCAGGAACAGCACGCCGAGAATGACCAGCGTAATGCCGGTGCTGGCAATCAGTACTTTTCGTCGCAGTCCTTTGCCGGCGATCATTCGACCTCCCGGTGGACACGTACCAGACCCCTGCTCAGGCGTTCCAGCTGGTCTTCGTGCTGGTCATCGAGGGGCAGGAAACGGCTGGCACCGAAGAACTGTTTCATCGCTTCGTCGGCGTCGGGATCGTCGGCGGCGGCCATCAGGACCTGCCGGAGCCGGTCGTGGACGCGCGCATCGAGGTCGGCGCGCACCAGCTCCAAGGCGCGTGGCATGCGATCGCTGCGATGGACGACTTCCAGTTCGCTGCGCACGCTGTCCGGCAGCGTGCGTGGATTGTCCCAGCCCAGGCTGCTGATCGCACCGGCGCTGACCAGTCCCTTGGCAACCCAGATGGCCGTGTTGGCCTCCGAGCGCGAGAAGAGGTAGCCGACCGCATCGCCTTGGGGCGAGTCGCCGATGGCGGTGAGCGGTTCCAGGCGCAGGCCGCCCTGCAGCAGGTCGACGACCGGCACCAGATAGGCGCTGGTCGAGGCGACATGTTCGAAGGCGATGCTGCGTCCGGCCAGACCGGCCAGGTTGTCAATGCCGCTGTCGCGGCGGACGATGACGAAGCTCCGGTAGTCGCTGACGCCGCTGCGTTCGGTCAGCAGCATCGCCCGTGCCCCGGTGAGATTGCGAAGCTCAACGGCCATGGCCGGCGTCTCCGTCACCCAATCGACGCTGCCACGGCGCAGGTAGTTGGCCATCTGCCGGGCGTCGCGGGCCATCAGGATGCGGCCCTGGCGGATGCCGACGTCGCGCAGGCGTGGCACGACGTAGTCGAGCAACGGTTTGAGCTGCGCGTAGTGGTTGCGGGGATCGTCCGAAATCCGGCCGAGCGTCAGGACATCCGACGCCACTGCGGACACGGACGCGACAACGGCGAGCAGCGCGATCATCAGGAAGGACCGTTTCCTCCTCGACGCGACATGGGCCATCGGCTGCATCCCTGGTTGGACAGGGCTAGTGTAGCCATTTCGCGGCCCCTGGCCGCAGCGCCATGCGTCCGCGCATCGCCTCGTGGGCGGCCGGACCGGACGTGCAGGGCCGGGAGATCCCCGGTCCGGCGGTGAAGGCGCCGGTCCCGTAGAACACTCGCGTGGCCGCGTCAACTGCAAGCCGCTTTTGACGCTGCGCACCATCGGACCGACAATAGCGGTTCCTTCGGCCCGTCGGTGCACGCATGCGGTTTCGCGTGCAGGCGGCAGCCGCCCGTGTTCGCACGTACCCAGGAACCCCATCGATGAACTTCCACGAGTACCAGGCCAAGCAGTTGTTTGCCGATTTCGGCATACCCGTTCCCGCCGGCCAGCCGGCAGCCACGCCCGAAGAGGCGGTCGCGAAGGCCGAGGCCCTTGGCGGCGAAGCCTGGATGGTCAAGGCGCAGATCCATGCCGGTGGTCGTGGCAAGGCGGGCGGCGTCAAGTACTGCAAGAGCCTGGACGACGTGAAGTCGGCTGCTGCCGGCATGCTCGGCACGAACATGGAAACCTACCAGAGCGGCGGTCGCGCGCTGCCGGTGAACCTGGTCCTGGTTGCCGAGGCCACCGATATCGTAAAGGAGCTGTACCTCAGCGCCCTGATCGACCGTTCGAGCAAGACCGTCAGCTTCATCGTCTCCGCCGAGGGTGGCGTCGAGATCGAGAAGGTCGCGGAAGAGAATCCGGACGCCATCCATACCGTCGAGGTCGACTACATCGAAGGCCTGCAACCGTACCGTTGCCGCGAGATCGGTTTTGCCATGGGCCTGACCGCCAAGCAGGTCAACCAGCTCACCAGGATCATGACCGGCATCTACAACCTGTTCATGGCCAAGGATCTGTCGCTGGTCGAACTCAACCCGCTGGCCATCATCAAGGGCGGCGACCTGTATGCCCTGGACGGCAAGATCAACTCCGACGACAACGCCGAGTTCCGCCATCCCGACCTGGCCGCCATGCGCGACGAGTCCCAGGAAGATGCCACCGAAGTCGAGGCCGCCAGGCACCACCTCAACTACGTCACCATGGATGGAAACATCGCCTGCATGGTGAACGGCGCCGGCCTCGCGATGGCCACCATGGACGTCATCAAGCTCAACGGCGGTGAGCCGGCCAACTTCCTCGACGTCGGCGGCGGCACCAATGCCGAGCGCGTCAAGGAAGCGTTCAAGATCATTCTCGCCAATCCCAAGGTGAAGGCGATCCTCGTCAACATCTTCGGCGGCATCGTCCGCAACGACCTGATCGCCGAAGGCATCATCAACGCGGTCAAGGAAGTGGGTTGCACCATCCCGGTGATCGCCCGCCTGGAAGGCACCAACGTCGAGCAGGGCCGCAAGCTGCTGGCCGAATCCGGGCTGGCCATCCAGACCGCCACCGATCTCAACGACGCGGCCAAGAAAGCCGTCGCCGCCGCTGCCTGAGGAGCCGAACACCCATGTCCGTTCTGGTCAACAAGAACACCAAGGTCATCTGCCAGGGCTTCACCGGCTCGCAGGGCACATTCCATTCGCAGCAGGCGCTGGACTACGGCACCAAGCTCGTCGGTGGCGTCACGCCCGGCAAGGGTGGCAGCGAACACATCGGCCTGCCGGTGTTCAACACCGTCGCCGAGGCCGTCGAGGAAACCGGTGCCGACGCCAGCGTCATCTACGTGCCGCCGCCGTTCGCCGCCGACGCCATCCTGGAAGCCGCTTCGGCCGGTATCCGCGTCATCGTCTGCATCACCGAAGGCATCCCGGTGCTGGACATGCTCCGCGTGCACAACGTCCTCAAGAAGAACTACGAGGACACCTGGCTGATCGGCCCGAACTGCCCTGGCATCATCACGCCGGGCGAGTGCAAGATCGGCATCATGCCGGGCCACATCCACAAGCCCGGCAAGATCGGCATCGTCAGCCGCTCCGGCACGCTGACCTATGAAGCCGTCTTCCAGACCACGCAGGTCGGCCTCGGCCAGAGCACCTGCATCGGCATCGGTGGCGACCCCATCCAGGGCATGAACTTCGTCGACGCACTGACGCTGTTCCAGAACGATCCGCAGACCGAAGGCATCATCATGGTCGGCGAGATCGGTGGCAGCGCCGAAGAAGAAGCCGCCGACTTCATCGCCGAGAACGTCACCAAGCCGGTCGTCGGTTTCATCGCCGGCGCCAGCGCCCCGCCGGGCAAGCGCATGGGCCATGCCGGTGCCATCGCATCGGGCGGCCAGGGCACCGCCGAAGGCAAGTTCGCGGCGCTGGAAAAGGCCGGTGTCACCACGGTGCGTTCGCCAGCCGACCTCGGCGCGGCGATCGCCAAGCGCCTGGG
>CAZYHP010000138.1:0-5991 GCA_964647135.1 uncultured Rhodanobacteraceae bacterium | reverse complement strand
GACGATTCCGACGACGAAGACGACACCGACTCTGACGACGACGCCGACCACGATCGCCGGAGCACCGTCAATGACCAAGACGATGGCGACACGCCACGCAACTGAATGAAGCACCCATGACCACCGAACGCAAAGTCCTTTCACTGCGCCGCGATACGACCGGCATGCCGCAGATCACCGAGCGCCTGCACAAGGTGCTCGCCAATGCCGGCCTGGGTTCGCGCCGCAGCATCGAGGAGCGAATCGCCGCCGGCGAAATCCGCATCAATGGCGAGGTCGCACAGATCGGTGCGCAGCTCAACAATGGGGACCGCGTCGAGATCGACGGCCGCCGTTTCGCCGCCGTACCCTGCACACCGGAAGAAATCCGCGTGCTCGTCTACAACAAGCCGGAAGGCCTGGTGACGACCCAGGACGATCCGGAAGGTCGGGCCACCGTTTTCGAGAAGCTGCCGCGATTGAAGGGCGCACGCTGGGTCAGTGTCGGCCGCCTCGATATCAACACCACCGGCCTGCTGCTGCTCACCACCGACGGCGAACTGGCGAACGCGCTGATGCACCCGAGCAAGGGCGTCGAGCGCGAATACGTTTGCCGGGTATTCGGCGAAGTGACCGATGCCCACCTTGCCCAGTTGAAGGCCGGCGTCGAGCTCGAGGATGGACCGGCCGCCTTCGACGATATCGTCGAGATCCATCGCGATGAACGCCACTCCTGGTTCCGTGTACTGCTCAGCGAAGGACGCAACCGCGAGGTGCGCCGTCTCTGGGAAGCCCTGGGCCTGATGGTCAGCCGCCTCAAGCGCATCCGCTACGGCATCGTGGAGTTGCCGCGCGAACTGCGTCGTGGCCACTACCGCGCGCTGGATGCCGAACAGGTGCGCGAACTGCGGCATAGCGTCGGCCTCGATGACGCCCCGCAATCGCTTACCCTGGACGCGGTGGTCGGGCAGCGCCGCGCACCGGCACGCTCCAGCAACGAATATCGCCCGGAGCCGAAGGCACAGCGTGCCTGGACGGGCGCCAGCATGGACGAGGCGCGCGAACTGCGGGCCTTCGACCGGCCTTTGCTTGACGACAGCCTTGGACGACGCAAGAAGCGCCCGGCCGGCGCCGTCGGGAAGCGCGGCAAGGCCCAGCGCCCTGCCGGTGCGGCGGGTCGCGGTCGCCCAGGTGCAGGCGGTGCCGGTGCCGGACCGGCGGGCGCACGCGGCAAGCCTGCCGGACGCGGCCGCGCGCGCCAGGCGGGCGCAGGTGGTGCGCCGGGCGAACGTATCGAACGGGGCAACCGGGCGGATCGTCCGGCCGGCGGCGCGCCTGAGCGCCGGCAGCGCAAACCCCGCACGTTGACCGGTCCGATGGACAGCAATGAAATGCTGTTTCGCACCTGGTACCCGGGTGACGCAGCGGGCAACGTCGCTTCACCGCGGAAGCGTCCCGACGACGACGACAACCGCGGCAACCGCATCGGTGAGGCCGATGGCAATCGATCTTCGTCCAGGCCGGCCACACGGCGGCCACGGCCGTCGACACCCGGCAATGGCAATGGTCCTGCGCCGCGCGAAGTCGGCAATGACAACGGCAACGTCGCGCCGCGCCCCCCCGGCAACCGACCCGCACGAAAGCCAGGCAAGCCGCACGCTGGCCGTGGCCCTGGCGGAAACGTGTCGGGCAAGGCCGCGCCGACGGGTGGAGACGGTGACAACCGCCAGCGCCGCGGTCCCTTCGGCCGTGCGCGCAAGCGTCCCGGTGGCAAGACACCCGAGGGCGGCGGATCACCCTCATCCGACGGGGGTTGATCGCCGCGGCAGCTGGTCTGAGCGATGACCTGTCACGACCCAGCCTCCGGCGCACGCCCGCGAGTGCCCGGCAATGCGCTGCTCGCGGCGTACCTGGATGCCATCTACCTGGTGTCGACCGGCAATACGCGGTTGAGACTTGTGCTGGGCGCACGGCCGCCTCTGGCGCCGCCGTCGGCAGGCCATCTCCATGCGCTACTGAGCGCCTGCAATCCGGCATCGCTGCCCTTGACCGAAGACGCCAACGGCGCGCGCCAGGCACAACTCCAATCGGAACTCGACGCACGTGCGTTGCACTGGCAGCCCGCAGTGAATCACGCGCCCGACGGCAGCTGGCGCGAAGCGGCCTGCTGGATCGCCAATATCGCGCCGGTGGTGCTTGACGAGCTGGCCGGCCGGTTCGGCCAGAATGCCAGCGTGACCATCGCCGAAGACGGCGTCTGCCGTCTGCGCATCCAGCACCGCGGCTGGTTGCCACACCCTGTCCACGACGACCGACTGCAATGGCCGAACTGAACAGCGAACTCCCGCCCCTGCTCGCTACCCGGGGCCTCGGCTTCGGCTACGCCGATCAGGCGTTGTTTCGCGACATCGACCTGTGTCTTCGACCGGCCACGGCGCTGGTCCTGTGCGGCAGCAACGGCAGTGGCAAGAGCACCTTGCTGCGCCTGTTCGCGGGACTGCTGCTTCCCGAAGAAGGACAGATCGAGCGGGCCATCGAGCACGACTCCGGTGAGCCGGTGGCATTGGCGTGGCTGGGTCACCATATCGGTCTGAAGACCGGCCTGAGCGTCGTCGAGAATCTGCACTGGGGCAGCGGACTGCATCCGCGCAGTCGACGCATGACGCCCGCCAGTGCGCTGGCTTCCGTTGGACTGGAAGGCTTCGAACACGTGCCGACACGCGAACTCTCTGCCGGCCAGCGCAAACGCGTCGCGCTGGCGCGGCTGCTGCTTTCGCCGGCGCCGCTGTGGCTGCTCGACGAACCCTATGCCAACCTCGACCCACAGGGTGCGCAGTTGGTCGATCGGCTGATCGGCCATCACCTGCGCAACGGCGGCAGCGTCGTGTTGAGTGTGCACCGGCCCGATCAGGCCGGCTTCGAGGGACCACGCCAATTGCTGGACCTGGATGTGCGGTCATGATGCGCGCCTTTTCCGCTGTCCTCCTCCGCGACCTCAGGCTGGCGCTGCGCCGCCGTTTCGATCTGCTGCAGCCCTTGTTTTTCGCTCTACTGGTCTGCCTGCTGACCACGCTCGCGATTGGCCCGGAACCGGCCTTGCTGGGACGACTGGCGGCCGCTGTCACCTGGATCGCCGTGCTGCTTGCGCTGTTGCTGGCACTGGACGGCCTGTTCCGTCCCGACGCCGAAGACGGCAGTCTGGAACTGCTGCTGACCGCACCAGCACCCCTGGCGGTATTGGTCCTGGCCAAGGTGCTTGCGTTCTGGCTGGTGGTGATGCTACCGCTGATCGTCTTCGCGCCCTTGTTCGCAGCGATGCTTCATCTACCTGTCGAGTTGTGGCGGCCCCTGCTGTTGACGCTGTTGCTGGCAACCCCCTGCCTGGCCTGGCTCGGCGCGATCTGCGCCGCGCTGACGGTGCAGGCCCGGCGCGGCGGCGCACTGCTGGCGCTGCTCCTGCTGCCCCTGACCGTACCGGTGCTGATCGCTGCGATCGGTACCATTGACGCCGCCTCCCAGGGCCTGCCAATGCAGTCGCCGCTGCTGCTGCTCGGCGCGGGCGCCATCGCAGCCTGCAGCATCGGGCCGTTCGCCTGCGCTGCCGCCCTTCGGTTGGGCCTTCGCTGACCTGGATCAACCGGCGCCATGCCATCGCGGCGGAAAATGACCGGGTTGTCTGCAGTGCAAGGGCGTTCGCAGCAGGCGAGGCGCCACTGACCGCGGTCGCGACCGACGCGCTGGTGTGAGCGGCTACACTAGCCCGATCTGGCATCCGGCCGCCGCGTGGACATCGCGCCGCCGCCGACAAGGCGGGCCGTTTTGCATACCGTGATGTCCCTGCCGCCGTCCACGTTCCCCGGTCCCCGAAACAGCCGCTCTGCAACGATGAAACTGCCGCTCTGGTTCCACCGCCTCGGATCGCCACCCACCTTCTACCGTTTCGCCGGCAGGTTGATGCCATGGCTGTATGTCCTGGCCGCCGGCCTGACGGTGTGGGGCCTGTACGGCGGCCTGGTGCTGGCACCACCCGATTACCAGCAGAGTGACGCCTTCCGGATCATCTACGTGCACGTACCGGCCGCCTGGATGTCGATGGCGGGCTATGCACTGATGGCCGTCTGCGCATTCATCGCGCTGGTCTGGCGCATGAAACTGGCGGAGACCATGGTGCTGACAGCCGCCCCGATCGGCGCCGCTTTCACGCTGATCACACTGGTCACCGGCTCGATCTGGGGCCGGCCGATGTGGGGCACCTGGTGGGACTGGGATCCGCGCCTGACATCGGAGCTGGTGCTGTTCTTCCTGTACCTGGGCGTGATCGCGTTGGCGCAGGCGTTCGAGGACCGCCGCGCCGGTGCGCGCGCCGCCTGCTTCCTCGCCCTCGTCGGCGTCGTCAACGTGCCGATCGTGCACTTCGCCGTGAAGTGGTGGAACTCGTTGCACCAGGGCTCGACGATCCGCGTGTTCAGCGAATCGACGATCCATTCGTCGATGAAATGGCCGCTGCTGCTGCTGGCGATTGCCGCCTATCTCTACTTCATCGCCAGCTGGATGGCGCGCACACGCGCCGCGCTGCTCGAACAACACGCCGGTACCGAATGGGTCCAGGCGATCATGCACGGAGAACGACATGGCTGAGTGGTTCGCCATGGGTGGCTATGGCGCTTACGTCTGGGGTGCCTACCTGGCCAGTTTCATCATTCTTGTCTGGGACATTCTTGCGCCCCTGCGCAAGCGCCGCGAGCTGCGCCGACGCCGGCCGTTGCGTCCCTCCCGCCGCAGTGAACACACGCCGTCATGACCCCGAAGCAGAAACGTCGACTCATCGCCACTTCGCTGATCCTCGGCGGCACCGCCGTCGCCGTTGCACTGGCATTGACTGCACTGAGCGGCAACCTCAACTACCTGTACAGCCCGAGCACGATGATCGACGAGGACCTGCAGGCCGGTCACCGCTTCCGCCTCGGCGGCGTGGTGCTGGAAAACAGCATCCGCCGCGTCGAGGGTCTCGATGTGCGCTTCACCGTCACCGACCGGGTGCATGATCGCGAAGTCGCCTACCGGGGCATCCTTCCCGACCTCTTCCGCGAGGGGCAGAGCGTCATCGCACACGGCGAACTGGGCGCCGATGGTGTTTTCGTCGCCAACAAGATCCTCGCCAAGCACGACGAGACCTACATGCCGCCGGAAGTGATGGAAGCCATGCGCAAGGCGCAGGAAAACCGGGGCACCGGCGAAGAAGCGCCCGAGGCCCGTCCGGCTGGCGAGGGGGGACGGTCATGATTCCAGAGCTGGGTCAATTCGCGCTGGTCCTGGCACTGCTGCTGGCCTTCGTCCAGAGCCTGCCCTTGCTCGGCTCACTGCTGCGCAAGCCGGCGTGGAACGCCGTCGCGCGACCGGCGGCCCTGGGACAGTTCGTATTCGTGCTGCTGGCGTTCCTGGTACTGACCTACGCGTTTTTCGTCCAGGATTTTTCCGTCGCCTACGTCGCCCACAATTCCAACCTCGACCTGCCCTGGTATTACCGCATCACCGCGGTCTGGGGCGCGCACGAAGGCTCGCTGCTCCTTTGGGTCCTGGTGCTGTCCATCTGGACGGTGGCCGTGGCGGCACTGACGCGTCACCTGCCGGACCGATACGCCAGTCATGTGCTGGCGATTCTCGGCGTGATCAGCATCGGCTTCATCGCCTTCACGCTGTTCACTTCCAATCCACTGGCGCGCATGCTGCCGGCGCCACCGGACGGCGGCGACCTCAATCCGCTGCTGCAGGACTTCGGACTCATCGTGCATCCGCCGATGCTGTACGTCGGCTACGTCGGCTTCGCGGTGGCGTTTGCCTTCGCCGTCGCCGCCCTGCTGGAGCCACGCATGGACCGGCAATGGGTGCGCTGGGCACGGCCGTGGACGAACGTCGCCTGGGCGTTCCTGACGCTGGGTATCGCACTCGGATCGTGGTGGGCCTACTACGAGCTGGGCTGGGGCGGCTGGTGGTTCTGGGACCCGGTCGAGA
>CAZYHP010000137.1:0-6003 GCA_964647135.1 uncultured Rhodanobacteraceae bacterium | reverse complement strand
CGCGCAGCGGCGAGTCGGTGCAGCGGCGCCGCAGAGGAGCATGCTGCGCGTGCGACTCAGGGCCGCATGCGCGCGAAGCTCACCCGCTCGTGCCCGCCCAGGTCGCGCGCACTGGCCGCGTCGACCAGGCCCGCCGCCTGCATCAGCGCGCGAACGGCCGGCGCCTGGCTGAAGCCATGTTCGAGCAGCAGCCAACCACCCGGCTGAAGGTGTCCCGCCGCACCGGCGACCAGTTCCCGGATTGCATCGAGTCCATCGCGACCCGATACCAGTGCCGATACCGGCTCGAAGCGCAGGTCGCCTTCGCCGAGATGGCGGTCGCTGCTGGCGATGTAAGGAGGATTGCTGGCAATGACGTCGAATCGCGCATCGCCGGTCAGCGCCTGGTACCAGTCGCCCAGTCGGAACACCACCTGTGACAGGCCGAGCCGCTCGGCGTTGCCACGCGCGACCGCGAGGGCGGCGCTGCTGGCATCGCTGGCGACGACATAAGCCTGCGGGCGCTCGCGGGCGACGGCCAGCGCAACCGCGCCGGAGCCGGTGCCGAGATCGGCGAAGCGCGCGCCGGTGCGCTGCGGCAGCCGCCGCAACACTTCCTCGACGAGGGTTTCCGTGTCGGCGCGCGGAATCAGCACATCCGGCGTCACCTTCAGCGGCAGAGACCAGAACTCGCGTTCGCCGATGAGATAGGCAACCGGTTCGCCCTGTGCGCGGCGCTGCAGCCAGTCCATGAAGCGCGGCAGCCAGCCGGCTTCCGCCACCGCATCATCGTGCGCACGCAGCCAGGCGCGACTGCGGCCACTGGCGGCAGCCAGCAGCACCTCGACGTCGGCCGATCCATCGGCACCCGGCAGCTGCTCACGACCGAGCCGGCGAAGCTCGGCGATCGTGACCGGTGCGGAGGCAGTCATGGATCAGCCGATGGTGTGCTTGATCAGCGCAGCCAGCCGCGCGCGTCGAGCCAGTCGACGATCGCCAGCGCCTGCGAGCGCGGATCGCCGCTGCCGGCGTCGATGCGCAGTTCCGGCTTCTCCGGCGCCTCGTAGGGGTCGGAAATACCGGTGAACTGCTTGATCTCGCCCCGGCGCGCCGCCGCGTACAGGCCCTTGCTGTCGCGCGACTCGCACACTTCCAGGCTGGTGGAGACGTGCACTTCGCAGAAGCCGCCGTGCGCTTCGCTCATCCGGCGCGCCTGCGCGCGAGGATCGGCAAACGGCGCGATCGGTGCGCAGACGGCAATGCCGCCGTGGCGCACGATTTCACCGGCCACCCAGCCGATGCGCGTGATGTTGGCGTCGCGATCCTCGCGAGAGAATCCCAAGCCCTTGGACAGGTGCTTGCGCACCTCGTCGCCATCGAGCAGCGTCACCGGACGGCTGGATCGCTCCAGCATCAGGCTGATCAGCGCCTGCGCCAGCGTCGATTTGCCGGCGCCAGACAGACCGGTGAAGAACACGGTGAAGCCCGGCGGTCGGCCGGCGGGATGACGCTCGCGCAGCACCGTCACGATGTCCGGGAAGGTGAACCATTCCGGGATCGCTTCACCGGTATGCAGGCGGCGACGCAGTTCGGTGCCGGAAATATCCCGGATTTCGTCGTCCGCCGTGGCCTCGTCTGCGGCAATGTAGGTGTCGCGGTTCTCGGCATAGACCATGGCCTGGAACGGCACCATCTCGATGCCCAGTTCACCGGCATGACGCGACAGCAGCGCCTGCGCATCGTAGGGACCGTAGAACGGCTTGCCCGTGCTGTCGTTGCCCGGGCCGGCGTGGTCGCGGCCGACGATGAAGTGCGTGCAGCCGTGGTTCTTGCGGATGATGGCGTGCCACACCGCTTCGCGCGGGCCGCCCATGCGCATCGCCAGCGGCAGCAGGCTCAGCATCGCCAGCCCGTCGGGATAGTGCGGCAGCAGTGCCTGGTAGCAGCGCACGCGCGTGTAGTGGTCGACGTCGCCGGGCTTGGTCATGCCGACCACCGGATGGATCAGCAGCTTCGCGCCGGTGCGTTCGGCGGCGCGCAGCGTCAGTTCGCGATGCGCGCGATGCAGCGGATTGCGCGTCTGGAACGCGACCACGCGCGACCAGCCTTCGGCTCTGAACTTCTCGCGCAGCGAGCGCGGCGTGTCGCGTAGTCCGACGAAATCGTAATGGCCCGGCAACTGGATGCCCTCCAGCGTGCCGCCGACATACACCGGATGGCTGCGCTCGAGCAGCTGTGCCACCGCAGGATGGGCGCGGTCCGTGGTGCCGAAAACCGCCTTCGCCTCGGCAACGCGGTCAGGCTGCCAGAGGTCGCCGACGGTGAGGATCGCCAGGGGCGTGTTGTCGGTATCGCGCAGTGCGATGCGCGCACCCGGCTGCAGGCGGCCGGCGAAGTCTTCGCTGACGTCCAGGGTGATCGGCATCGGCCACAGCGTGCCGTCGGCCAGGCGCATGTCGCGCAGCACCGAGTTGTAGTCTGCCTGGCCCAGGAAACCGGTCAGCGGCGAGAAGCCGCCATTGAGCAGCAGTTCCAGATCGCAACGCTGGCGTTCGCTCAGGTCCCAGGCGGGCAGCGAAGCGGCTTCGAGTCGGAGCTGGTCGGCGCGTTCGGGCGCTGCCAGCAGTTCACACAGGCGGCCGCCGTGCGGCGCCGGAAGGTCAGTCATTGGAGGAGTCCGGTCAGGCGGGGAATGCGTGCCGCTAGTTTAGCCGTGGCACTGCGGGGCGATCCGGCCGCTGCGCGGCGGCGTTTCGATGGCAGACAGGCACGCAACGCGACGCCCGCCTGCGCAGGTGGGTGCAATGGCACCCTCAGCGGCGCGCCAGCAAGAGCCGGTGCTCGCGGGCGATGGCGCGCCAGCCGATGTCGCGGCGCAGCTGTTTGCCGGGGAAATGGATGCGGTCGGCGATGGCCAGTGCCTGGTCGCGGGCGGCGAGCACGGTGTCGCCGAGGGCGCAGACGGTGAGCACGCGGCCGCCGGCGGTGACGATGTTGCCGCGGCCATCGGGCAGGGTGGCGGCGTGGAAGACCTTGCCCTGGCGCAGGCTGTCGACGACATCCAGGCCGCCGATGATGGCGCCGGGCTCGACAGTGCCCGGGTAGCCGCCGGCCGCCAGCACGATGCCGACGGCCTTGCGCGAATCCCAGTCCGCCTGCACGCCGGCGAGGCGATGGTCGAGCGCGGCATTGAGCAGTTCGACCAGGTCGCTGCGCAGGCGCAGCATGATCGGCTGTGTTTCCGGATCGCCGAAGCGGACGTTGAATTCGAGGACCTTCGGCGTGCCGTCCCGCATCATCATGACGCCGGCATACAGAAAGCCGGTGAAGCGGCGACCCTCGGCGGCCATGCCGGCCAGCGTAGGTCGTATGACTTCTTTCTCGATCCGCTCGGCCACCTCCGGCGTGACCACCGGTGCCGGCGAATAGGCGCCCATGCCGCCGGTGTTGGGGCCGGTATCGGCCTCGCACAGGCGCTTGTGGTCCTGCGAGCTGGCCATGGCGACGAAATCCTCGCCGTCGGCAATGACGATGTAGCTGGCTTCCTCGCCATCGAGGAATTCCTCGACGACGACGCGCGCGCCGGCCGCGCCCAGAAGGCCCTCGAAGCAATCGTGCAGCGCATCTTCGGCCTGCAGCAGCGTGGTGGCGACAGTCACGCCCTTTCCGGCGGCGAGGCCATCGGCCTTCACCACGATCGGCGCGCCGCGCTCGCGGACATAGGCCAGCGCCGGCTCGAGCGCATCGAATACCGCATAGTCGGCCGTCGGGATGTTGTGACGGGCCAGGAAATCCTTGCTGAAGGCTTTCGACGCTTCCAGTTCTGCCGCGGCGGCGTCCGGTCCGAAGCAGCGCAGCCCGGCGGCGCGGAAGCGATCGACGATGCCGGCGGCCAGCGGTGCTTCCGGACCGACCACGGTCAGCTCGACACCCTCGTCGCGTGCCAGGGCCAGCAGTCCGTCGATGTCGGTCGCGGCGACGGCGGCATTGCGCAGATTCTCCTCACGGGCGGTGCCGGCATTGCCCGGCGCGACGATGACCTCGTCCACCTGTGGCGATTGCGCGAGTTTCCAGGCCAGTGCATGTTCGCGGCCACCGCCGCCTACGACCAATACCTTCATCGGCTTCATCCTCGCGCCTGTGGCGCCTGCGGAAAACGGGGGGTCGTACGGCGGCAGGCCGGGTTCAATCATTCATCCGGTGCGCGCCGGCCGCTGGCCACGACCTCGCCATTGTACGCCGCGACGTAGTCGCTGCCGCCGTCGCCCGCGACGATACGGACGTGAGGTCGGCGTTCGCCGTCAGCGAAGTAACCGCGGCTGAGACGTGCATAGATCCAGGCATCACCCTGGCGCTCGACGGCCAGATCGAGGCGCCCGCCGCGATGGTTATCAAGCGCGGCCCGCAGCGAGGGCGTGAAGCGCGCTTCGAGCTGGCCGACGCGATGGATCATGCGCTGAACATTGATGCCGTGCCAGGTCGACAGCAGTGCCGCCACCAGAACCGCCATCCGCGCCGGGCCGCGCAGCCGTGGCCAGACCAGCGCGACGACGGCGACGACCAGCAGGCTGGCCCCGTAGGCGTACTGGTTGTACGGCGTGTCGAGGATCAGCACCGGGCCGAGTGCGAGCGTGGCACCGAGGACGCCGCCGGCCAGCCAGCGCCAACCCGCCGTCGCCAGCGCCGCCCAGACGGCGAGCCAGGTCGCGGCAGCCAGCAGCAGGCGCGACCATGAAGCCTGCAAGGTGGCCGCCACTTCGGCCGTCGACGGGATCAGGGCATAGAGGTGATAGGCGGACCAGTTCAGCGGCAATGTCGACAGCGACCAGCCGTAGGCGTCATCGCTGCGTGGTTGGAACAGGATCACGTCGAGCCGCAACAGCAGGTAGACCAGCGTCGGCAGGCTCAGGCCGGCAGCCGTCCACAGCCAGTGCGGTGGACGCCGCCACAGCCACCAGCCCAGCCAGGCCAGCGGCGCCAGCACGATGGCGGCTTCCTTGGCGGACAGCGCGACCAGTGCCGTCAGGGCACCCATGAGGAAGGCGCGCCACGCCTGCGCGCGTGGCGCCTGATCGCCGCACAGCCACCAGGCCAGCGCCACGCCGCTGCCCACCCAGATCAGGTCCGCCAGCGTGGCCACCCAGCCATGCACGTAGGCGGCGTACGGGTTCAGCGCGAACACCAGCGCCGCCAGGCTGGCGGGCAGCGCGGCGATGTCGCAGCGACGCAAGGTCTGGCGCAGCAACAGCGCGACGACCGATCCCAGCAGCAGCCAGAGGCCATGGAACAGGAGGGGCGCGTCCTGCAGCGTGCGGGCGAGCAGCAGCCACAGGTTGAAGGTCAGTGGCCGATACTGGAAAGACTCGATGTCCCACCACGATTGCCAGGGCAACGCGGTCCAGGGCGCCGAGCGCGCGAGCGCGGCCCAACCCAGTTCGTCGTGGCTGAACCAGCCCGGATTCACCAGCAGCAGCCATTGTCCGCCCAGCAGCGCCAACGCGAACGCGACCAGGTGTCGCGTCGGCGTTCGCGCACCTGCGTGCAATGTCGTCGACACATCGACCGATCGCATCGAGGGAATGGCCCGTGGCAAGGTCGCGCATTATGCCGTGCGATACGCTGCCGTCCGGGCTGCATCGGCCCGCGTGGTATAGTCCAGCGCCCAATGCCGACCGCCGTCGGCTACAAGCAAACGACTGATTCCATGGACAAAGCCGAGCAGCTCAAGCAGGCCGCACTGGACTATCACCGGGCCGATCCGCCGGGCAAGATCAGGGTCGCGGCGACCAAGGCGCTGGTCAGCCAGCGCGATCTGTCGCTGGCGTATTCACCGGGTGTGGCGGCCGCCTGCGAGGCCATCGTCGAGGACAGCAATGCCGCCTCCGAGATGACCGCCCGCGGCAATCTCGTCGCTGTCATCACCAACGGCACCGCCGTACTCGGTCTCGGCGACATCGGTCCACTGGCCGCCAAGCCGGTGATGGAAGGCAAGGGCGTGCTGTTCCAGAAGTTCGCCGGCATCGA
>CAZYHP010000136.1:0-6010 GCA_964647135.1 uncultured Rhodanobacteraceae bacterium | reverse complement strand
GCCAGTTCGACGCGCCGGCCTGCGTGATCGTCAAGCACGCCAATCCCTGCGGCGTCGCTGTCGGCAGTGGCTGCGGCGACAGTTACGAAGCCGCCTACGACACCGATCCGACCAGTGCCTTCGGCGGCATCATCGCCTTCAACCGTCCGCTCGACGGCGCCACGGCGAAAACCATTCTCGACCGCCAGTTCGTCGAGGTGCTGATCGCGCCCGACTACGATGCCGATGCCATCGACTACGCGACACGCAAGGCCAACGTCCGCGTGCTGCGCATTCCGTTGGCCGCGGTATCGCCGGGTTTCATCGATACCCGCCGCATCGGCTCGGGCATGCTCATGCAGACCGCCGATGACCGCGTCGTCGGCCGTGACGAGCTGAAAGTGGTGAGCCGGATCGCGCCGACCCCGGCGCAATTCGACGACCTGCTGTTCGCCTGGAAGGTCGCCAAGTTCGTCAAGTCCAATGCCATCGTCTATGCCCGCGACCAGCGCACCATCGGCGTCGGCGCCGGGCAGATGAGCCGCGTCTATTCAGCCCGCATCGCCGGCATCAAGGCCGCCGATGCCGGCCTGGTGGTGGAAGGCTCGGTGATGGCGTCGGATGCCTTCTTCCCGTTCCGCGACGGCATCGACGCCGCCGCGCAGGCCGGGATCAAGGCCGTGATCCAGCCTGGCGGATCCATGCGCGACGCCGAGGTCATCGCTGCCGCCGACGAGCAGGGCATCGCCATGGTGTTCACCGGCGTGCGCCACTTCCGGCACTGAGTTCGCAGCGCCGCCGGAATCGCGCCGCCACGGGCAGGTTTCCGGGCGGCGCATGCGCAACCGCGAACGGCGCTCCCTCCACCCGCGCTGCCGGCCACGCAGCCCCGACCGTCCAGTGCCATGGCCGGATGGCCAGATCGCGTATGCCGGCCTTGCCGTGGCAGACGAAGTCAATCGCGGCCGGACTCTGGGGTCGTACCAGCCGCTCGGACTGGCAGCCGGGACAAGCTCCACGAAGCTGAATGGTGGCCCAACCCGTTCTGCATGTCTCGATAGCCTGTCCGGTTTTCGCGCCGTATTGCGTAGTTGCCCAGACCTGAGCATTTACCCAATCACGGAGAGCTTCATGCACACACGTCCCGACCGTTCCTCCCTTGCCAGTCTGGCAGCCGCTGCGGCACTGGCACTGGTCGCGGCCACGCCCACGTTCGCCGCCAAGCCTGGCACCGTCAACCAGCTCCGCGGCGGCGCGCCGGCGGTGCAGGTCATCAACGGTTCGCCGCTGACGATCAATGTCGGCGACGAGCATTCCTACCAGATCTTCAATTCCGAGATCCCGGGCGTCGGCCAGATCTATCCGTCCGGCTCGACCGATACCGCCGACATGGGCTGGATGGTCCGCGCCGGCGGCATCCTCTACGCGCCGGACTACGGAAATCATGCGCAAGGCAGTGCCACCGGAGGCCTGGGCAGCTATACGCCGTACAGCGGCCGCACCATCAGCAGCGTGTCGGGCACCGGGACAGCGGCAGACCCGTATCGCGTCACAGTCGAGAACCAGCTCGGCACCAGCGGCCTGGCAAGCCGGGAAGTCGTCGAATACGTCAACGGCGACAACTACTTCCGCAAGACCTTCACGCTGACCAATAACAGCGCCCTCAGCCAGGACGTCAATATCTTCCTGGGTGGCGACATCTACCTGGCCGGTGACGACAGTGGCGTGCCGTACCGACAGGCTTCTTCCGGAAGCGTCGGTGGCAGTGACTGCGGAACGCCCGCGAGCTACTACATCCTGTACATCCCGCGAACTCCTGCGGATGCCTGGACGGGGTCGTCCTACAGCAGCGTCTGGAACCAGATCGGCAGCGGCACGCTGAGCAATGGCCTGTCGACCACCAGCTGCATCGACAACGGTGCGGCGCTGCAGTGGAATCGCACCCTCGCTGCAGGTGCCAGCAGCAGCGTCGAGGCGCTGACCTCGTTCGGTGACATTCCCGGCATCATCCTGTTCGATGTCATCAGTGTCACGCCGGACAACGGCGCACAGGGCAGCACGGTCGACGTCACCATCAGCGGCCTGGGCTTCGCGCCGGGCATGCAGCTGAATTTCGGCAGCGGCATCACGCTTGGCAATCTCGTCGTGGTCAATGACACCACGGCGACGGCGACGCTGACGATTTCATCCGGGGCCACTGTCGGTCCGCGCGATGTCGTCGGCACCAACGACACCGCCACCCTGACGGATACCCTGGTGTCCGGGTTCCGCGTGACCGGTACCGGTCTGCCGGGCGGCAGTGCACGGCCGGTCCCGGGGCTGGACTCGTTCGGCCTGGTGTTCCTGGTGATCGGCATGCTGGTCGTCGGTCTGGTGTCGGCACGCCGCTTCGGCTGACGTCGCCTGCCCCGCCGCCGGTCGGCGGCGGGGCACTCCGGCAGCGCGAGGCATCCGCCGCGCAATGCGGCAGATGCCGATGCAGAGGCAGAGGCAACGTCGGCATCGCGGTCAGCGACGCCGTCGGCGGCCGCCCTTGACGGCCTGCGTCCGTGTTCTCCGTCCAGACGCATTGCGTGCCCCAGGCGGCAGTACGGTAAGCGCGGGCCGCTGACTCAGCGAACGGTGTCGCTGCAATGCGTCGGTACTGCGACCGACAGCAGCTGGATCCCGGCGCCGTCGGGCGCCTGATGAGATCGACCGAGCCTGGTGGCGACCGCCGCGGTGCGCTCGGCCTGCAGGGTGGCCGGATGATCGACACGCGCCCGACTGTCGCTGTTGGCGACATCCCGCCTGCAACGACACGTCGCGGTGGGCGAGGTCGCCTTCAGATCATGGATGTCGCCGTGGTCGTGCAGCAGGCCCGGCTCGTCGAAGAGGACGATGTCGTTGCCACGCTGGGCTGCAAAGCGGTCGACTTGACGTGCGATCGCGCGGTGGCGGGCGGGGCAGTCAGGCCGGCTGCAGTGGCCGCCGCGGCCAACCCCATCCGATGTGCGCTCTATGCATGCTGCGCTCTCCGGCGTTCCGGCCGCTCAGGCCGACGGCGCGACCGCGCCATCTTCGCAGAGGGATGCAACAGAAGTTGAGCGTGCCCCACCTCGGTTTCCATGTGGGCGGCGAGCGACGCGGCCGCAAGGGCCCGCTGGCACAACCGGCGATGCCCGCAGGGCACCGCCGGTCCATCGGCCATCGATCAGAACTTGGAGATCACGCCGGCGATGGTCGCCGTCATCAGCGTCGCCAGCGTGCCGCCGAGCACCGCGCGCATGCCGAAGCGGGCCAGGTCGCTGCGCCGGTCGGGTGCCAGTCCGCCAATGCCACCGATCTGGATGGCGATCGAGGAGAAGTTCGCGAAGCCGCACAGGGCATAGGTCGCCAGCAAGCGCCCGTGCTCGCTCAGCGTGTCCTGGATCTGCGACAGGCTCAGGTAGGCGACGAACTCGTTGACGACGATCTTCTGGCCGATCAACGAGCCCACCGTCTCGGCATCCTGCCAGGGCACGCCGATCACCCAGGCGATCGGCGCCAGCAGATAGCCGAGCAGCGTCGACATGTCGGTGGGCTTGCCCAGCCAGCCGGCGAGACCGGTGACTTCACCCAGCCACATCAGCGGCGCGTTCAGCAGCGCGATCAGGGCCACGAAGGCCAGCAGCATGGCGCCGACGTTCAACGCCAGCTTCAGGCCTTCGGCGGCGCCGGACGCCGCGGCGTCGATGACGTTGACGGTGGTCTTCTCCACCTGCATGCGCACCTTGCCGAGCGTCACCGGATCGCCGGTCTCCGGCATCAGGATCTTGGCGATCACCAGCGTTGCCGGCGCCGCCATGATGCTGGCGGTGAGCAGGTGCTTGGCGTAATAGGCCTGCTGTTCGGGATCACCGCCGCCCAGCAGCATGACGTAGGCAGCGAGGACACCGCCGGCGATGTGCGCCATGCCGCCGATCATCACCGTCAGCAATTCCGACTTCGTCATCGACGACAGGTACGGCTTGACCGTCAGCGGTGCCTCGGTCTGGCCGATGAAGATGCTGGCGCAGACGCTGGTGGTTTCCGCGCCAGAGACGCGCATGACCTTGGTGATCCCCAGGGCGATCATGCGGACCAGGAACTGCATCACGCCGAGGTGATACAGCACGCCCATCAGCGCCGCGAAGAAGATGATCGTCGGCAGCACCTGGACGGCGAAGATGAAGCCGTAAGGCTTGAAAGCGTCCGGCCCGGTCTCGCCCTGTCCCGCCGCGATGGCGCTGCCAAACAGACGCTCGTCGGCGACCGCACCGAAGATGAACTTCGATCCCGCCGCCACATACGAGAGGATGTTGACGAAGCCGTGACTCAATGAATCGAAGACGTCGCGGCCACCCGGCACCATGAGCACCAGCGTGGCGAAGGCGATCTGCAGCACGACACCGGTGGCGACGAGGCGCCAGTCGACCTTCCGCTTGCTGGCGGAGAACAGCCAGGCGATGGACAACAGCACCAGCAACCCGAATATACCGAACAGAATCGATCCCACAGCCGACATCGGGCCATGCTCCCCAGCCAAAAAGTCCGTGCAGGCTAGTACCAGCGCGACCCAGAGGGAAGGGGCCGGTGCGCCGGGATGCGCATCCGGCGCGCCCGGGACACGGCGCGGCCTATAATCCGGCTGCGTTCAAGGAGATGACGATGAGCGACCGCGAGGTCATGGAATACGACGTGGTGACCGTTGGCGCCGGCCCCGCCGGGCTGAGTTTCGCCATGCGCCTGAAACAGTTGCGGCCCGAGCTGTCGGTCTGCGTCATCGAGAAGGCTTCCGCAGTCGGCGCACACATTCTGTCCGGCGCGGTCATCGAACCGCAGCCGCTGGACGAACTGCTGCCGGGCTGGCGCGACAACCCGCCGCCGGTCTGCGTGCCCGCCGGCGACGACGAATTCTGGCTGCTGTCGAAAGAAGGCGGCCGCAAGCTGCCGGTGCCGCCGGGCATGCGCAACCACGGCAATTTCATCGTCTCGCTGGGCGCGCTGTGCGCGTGGCTGGCGCCGCAGGCGGAGGCACTGGGCGTCGAGATCTTCCCGGGTTTTGCCGCTGCTGAACCGGTGTTCGACACCGCCGGCGCCGTCGCCGGCGTGCGCATCGGTGACATGGGGATCGCCAGGGACGGCAGCCACAAACCCGGCTACACGCAGGGCATCGACATCCGCGCCAGGGTCACCGTGCTGGCCGAAGGCGCGCGCGGCCATCTCACCAAGCAGCTGGTCAAGCGCTTCGAGCTGGACCGCGACAGCGATCCACAGGGTTACTCGATCGGCATCAAGGAACTGTGGCAGTTGCCGGCGGGCCGGACGACACCGGGCAAGATCGTCCACAGCTTCGGCTGGCCGGCCGACAACCGCACCTACGGCGGCAGCTTCATCTACCACCTCGACAAAGACCAGGTGGCGATCGGCTACGTCTCCGGCCTGGATTACGAGGATCCTCGATACCAGCCTTACGAAGCCTTCCAGCAGTGGAAGAACCACCCGTCGGTGAAGTCGCTGCTCGACGGCGGCAACATCCTCAGCGCCGGCGCGCGCGCCATCGTCACCGGCGGTTACCAGTCGCTGCCGAAGGTGGAAATGCCCGGCGCGCTGCTGATCGGCGACACCGCCGGCCTGCTCAACGTACCGAAGGTGAAGGGCACCCACCAGGCCTTCCGCAGCGGCATGCTCGCTGCCGAGCACCTGGTCGCCAGCGAACTCTCGCCGGCGGGATGGGATGCACGCCTGCGCGCTTCGCCGGCGATGGCCGAGTTGCGCAAGGTGCGCAACATCAAGCCCGGCTTCAAGAAGGGCCTGTGGTTCGGCATGTTCAATGCCGCCTGGGAAACCGTCACCGGCGGCCGTTCGCCGTGGACGCTGCGCAACAAGGCGGACTGGAGCAGCCTGAAGAAGATCGAGCACTACGAATCGCCGAAGCGCGACTACGTCGATCGCACGCTGCCCCCGCGCGACCGCCTCGCCGGCGTGTACTTCGCCGCCACCGAGCACGACGAGGACCAGCCGGTGCACC
>CAZYHP010000135.1:0-6041 GCA_964647135.1 uncultured Rhodanobacteraceae bacterium | reverse complement strand
GGAGCTGCGACTGTTCAGGCCGATTTCGCGCAGGCTGGGCACAGCCATGGCAATGAGGATGGCCAGGACGGCCAGGCTGATCATCAGCTCAACCAGCGTAAAGCCGCCGTGGCGTCTTGCCGGTGTTCGGGGGCGAAGTGGTGCATTCATGCGACTCTCCCTGTTGGACGCAGTCTGGACGCGGGGTCCGGAGCGGGGCAAGTATGACCCGATGGGCGGCACAAGACAGCCGACCGGCGGCCGGGCTGCGGGTCGGCCGGACATGTCCGCCCCCAGGCAGCGATCCCGCCGAGCTGGGTGCGCGATCGCATGGTCTCCGCGCGTGCGCTGAGCCTGATGTCCGGTGGAGCGGGCCTGACCCGCGTGTGTGTGGCGCTCCTGACGAGGCGCCGGCCTCCAGTCGCCTATCGCGCGGCGGCCAGGCATGCCGGGCGACGTCAGCCGGGCGCGACCCCGACACCTAGACCAGCTGCGCGCGCAATTCCCGCGGCAGCGCGAAGACCACGTCCTCGGGCTTGCCATCCAGTTCTTCGACCCTATCGGCGCCGAGTTCACGCAGGCGATCCACGACGCCCTGGACCAGGCGCTCGGGGGCGGAGGCCCCTGCTGTCAGGCCGATGCGGCTGCGTCCATCCAGCCACGCGGTCTGGATGTCATCGGCGCCATCGATGAGATAGGCCGGTACGCCGGACTTGGCGGCCAGCTCGCGCAGGCGATTGGAGTTGGACGAGTTCACCGAACCGACGACGAGGACCAGGTCGCAGCGCTCGGCCAGCCTGCGCACCGCATCCTGGCGGTTCTGGGTGGCGTAGCAGATGTCGTCGCGGCGGGGACCGGCGATGGCAGGGAAACGCCGTTGCAGCGCTTCGATGATCTCGCGCGTGTCATCGACGGACAGTGTGGTCTGGGTGACGAAGGCCACCAGTTCGGGATTGCGTACGTTGACACGTTCGGCATCCGCGACCGTCTCGATCAACTGGATGTGCGCGCCGCCGCAATTGCCGGCGTCCCATTGACCCAGCGTGCCCTCCACCTCGGGATGGCCGGCGTGGCCGATCATCAGCACATCGCGGCCGGCGCGGCAATGCTGGGCGACCTCGATGTGGACCTTGGTGACCAGCGGGCAGGTGGCATCGTACACGCGCAGGCCACGCTTGCCGCCTTCCTCGCGCACCGCCTGCGACACGCCATGGGCCGAAAACACGACGGTGCCGTGGTCGGGGACTTCATGCAGTTCGTCGACGAAGATCGCGCCGCGGCGACGCAGGCCGTCGACCACGAAGCGGTTGTGCACCACCTCGTGGCGCACATATATCGGCGCGCCGAAGGCATCAAGCAGGCGGTCCACGATTTCGATGGCGCGATCGACGCCGGCGCAGAAACCACGGGGATTGGCGAGCAGCACGTCCATGGCGGGCATTATCGCATCACGCGGGCACACCGCCCCAGCCCGGAACCCTTGCAGGATTCAGCGTCGGAAACCTCGCGCCGGGAACAGCAGGCTGGCTATCAGCGCGACGGCGCCCAGGGTGATCGCGGCGTCGGCCAGGTTGAAGGCCGGGAAATGCCAGCCCTGCCAATGGACGTCGACGAAATCGATGACGTGGCCATAGCGGATCCGGTCGATGACATTGCCGATCGCGCCGGCGAGGATGAGGGCATACGCCAGACCCACCAGTCGCTGCGCACGCGGCGTCTGCCGCAGCCAGTACACCAGCAGGCCGCTCACGCCAATAGCAAGTGCCGTGAACAGCCAGCGCTGCCAGCCACCCGCGTCACTGAGGAAACTGAATGCGGCGCCGGCATTGAAGACCAGCGTCCAGTTCAGGAATGGCAGCACGGGCACCGGATCGTAGGGGGTCAGGACGGACTCCGCCCACAGCTTGGTGAGCTGGTCGAGAACGATCAGGATGGCGCTCAGCCACAACCAGACCAGTCCATTGCGTGCCGGAGCGGTGCTCACGTCGTGACCCCGGTGCCGTTGCAGGCCGGCGCGGAACGCGAACGACACGCGGCAGGCGCATATCCCGGCGTCATGCGCCGGCACGCCGCGACGGCCCGTCCTGCATCCGGTCGCTGTCGCGTTGTCTGTCGCGTCATCAAGCCGACGCCGCCCCGGCGATGCGACGGCATCACGACGCTTCGACGTGCTCGTCCCCGGCAGCCCGTGCGGCGGCCTGGCGCGCCTCTTCGGCCACGCCCCAGAGACGCTCGAGACCGTAGAACTCGCGGACGCGCGGAAGCATGACGTGAACGATGATGTCGCCCAGGTCCACCAGCACCCATTCGCCCTCGCGCTCGCCTTCGACGCCGATGGGCGGCGCACCGAGACCCTTGAGCTGGCGGACCACTTCGTCGGCGATCGACTTCACGTGGCGGCTGGAAGTGCCTGAGGCGATCACGACCACGTCGGTCACGCTGGTCTTGCCGCGAACGTCGATTTCGCGGATGTCATGGGCCTTGAGATCCTCAAGGGCAGCGATGACGCGGGCGCGCTGCTCATCCAGATCAGGCAAGGTCTGGGCCGTGGCGATGACGGCATTCTTCTTCTGGGACAACCGGGGAACCTCTCGAAAGTGGGCGCCAGTATAACGCCGCCGCTGGAGCCGGTCCGGGTTCGGACGGGGCTCTGTTCAGCGGTAGAGGCCGCGCCGCTGGATATGGTCAAGCACCGGCTGCGGCAACAGGTAGCGCGGCAACCGGCCCTCGGCCAGCGCGGCACGGATCAGGCTGGAGGAAATGGCCAGCGGCGTGACGCGGATCACCATCACCCGCCCGGCCGGTTCATTGCGCAGGCGCTCGACCATTCCGGTCCAGCGACCGGTCATGGCGTTGTGCAGGTCGGGGTCGAGCTTGTCCAAACGCTGGCGCGGCCGGGTCATGGCCACCAGATGAGCCAGGCCGGTCAGCTCCTGCCAGCGGTGCCAGCTGGACAGCGCGCGGAAGGCATCGGCGCCCAGAACGAAGATCAGCGGCCGATCCGGACCGAGTTCCTCGCGCAATTCGAGCAGCGTATCGACGCTGTAACTGGGGCCGGTCCGCTCCAGTTCCCGACGGTCCAGACCGAGCCGATCCTGCCCTGCCAGCGCCATTTCGATCATCGCGGCCCGATCGGCCGCGCTGCCGCCGGGCGCGGCGCGATGCGGCGGCTGCGCCGACGGCAGCAGGCGCACTTCGCAATCCAGTTGCTCCGACACCTCCCAGGCGACACGCAGGTGCCCGAAGTGGATCGGATCGAAGGTGCCGCCGAATACGGCGACCGGTGACGAACGGTCCATGCGTCCGGTGTCCTCAGGAGCGAGCGGCGGCACGGCCGCGGCCGCTGCCGGCGAGGCGCAGCAACAAGCGCTCGGTTTCCAGCCACACGTCGCCGGCTTCGCGACCCTTGGCCATGCGGTCCAGGCGTGCCAGCGCCAGCAGGGCGCGGCGACAGCCCGTTGCGCGGATGCGGCCAAGCGCACGCTGGTACAAGGGCAAGCGACTGTCCCAGACCCGTTCCGCACGCAGCGCCTGGGCAGCCGGGCGACCCTCGCGTTCGGCGTCTGCGGCGCGGGCCAGCAGCTCGACCTGCCCACCCAGCCACGACAGGATCGGGACCGGCTGTTCGCCTTCGGCGCGCAGCGCCTGCAGGATCCGCGTGGCGCGCGGCGCGTCGCCGGCAAGAACGGCATCGGTGAGGGCGAACACATCCAGTCGCGACTGCTGCGCCAGCACGGCGTCGAGGCGGTCGGCGCCCAGACTGCCCTGCTCGCCGAGCATCACCAGCTTGTCGATCTCCTGCGCACAGGCGAGCAGGTTGCCCTCGGTGCGTTCGGCCAGCAGTTGCACGGCCTCCGGCGTGAGCGCGAGCCCACGTGACTGCGAGCGCTGGCTGATCCAGCCCGGCAGGTCGTCGCGTTTCAGCGGCCAGACCGGCACGTACCAGCCGCACTGCGAAAGGGCGTCAACCCAGGCGGTTTCCCAGGCCTTGCCCCACTGCGTGCAGGTGATCAGCAGCACGGTATCGGCGGGAACGGCTGCGGCCCAGTGCTTCAGTGCCTCGCTGCCGTCCTTGCCGGGTTTGCCGCCCGGCAGGCGCAGGTCGAGCAGTTTCCGGTCACCGCCGAACAGCGAACCTTGCTGACTGCTGGACGCGAGATATCCCCAGTCGAATCCGCCCTCGCCGGCCTCCAGCACCTCGCGCTCGACGTAGCCGTGGCGACGGGCGGCGGCACGGACAGCGTCGGCGGCCTCCAGCAGCAGCAGCGGCTCCTGACCCGCCAGCAGATAGACCGGTGCCAGCGGCTCGCGCTGCAGGTGCCGCTGCAGCTGGTCGAGCCGCGCCGACTTCACTGCGGCCATGAAGGCACCCAGCCGTGCATCGATGCGATCACGGCAGGCTGGCGCCCACCGCCTCGATGCGACGCAGGATCGCCCGCACCATTTCGCGCTCAAGGTCGCCGCGCAGGGCTTCTTCCTGGCCGGCGACGCCGAGTGCGTCGCGCTCGTCGAACACGAAGTCGCGCTCCAGCAGGATGACCTGCCGCGGCATCACGATCGCGCCATCGGCCGCCAGCACTTCGAACTCGACACGATGACGCACGGCGTATTCGCGGACGCGTGCCTGCTCGCTGATCGTCAACGCTTCGGAATACGCCTGGTTGACCGGCACGCGCAGCACGGCCACGCCGAGGGCGTCGGCGGGCATCAGGACGACGCCTGCGCGTTCGAGCGCGGCGACCAGGTCGCGCTTGATGCGCGGCCCGGTGTCGGACATGTCCAGGCGCAGCTGACGCAGGCTGTCCGGCAGGTCGGCTTCACCGCGCAGCTTGAAACCGCAGCCGGCCAGTATCAGGGCGCCGGCCAGGACGAGAAACGGAATCCGCAGCTTCAGTAGGGACACGTTGGCGAAAGCTCCTTCAATGGGCACGTGCAGTCGGGTGTCACACCACGATGTTGACGATCTTTCCAGGCACGACGATCACCTTCCTCGGCGTCTGGCCAGCCAGGAAACGGACGACGTCCGGCAACGCCAGCGCCTCGGCCTGCACGGTTTCACGGTCGGCGTCGACCGCCACGTCCATGGTGGCCCGCAGTTTGCCATTGACCTGCACCGCCAGGGTCACCGCGGCGCGCTGCAGCGCGGCGGGATCGGCTTTCGGAAACGGCTGGTCGTCGACCAGGGTTTCGCCGTGTCCGAGCGCCTGCCACAGGCCGTGACAGATGTGCGGAGCGATCGGATTGAGCAGCAGCGCCACGGTCTCCCAGGCTTCCTGGGCCAGCGCGCGCCCCTGCTCGGAGTCGTCGTCGGCCCTGGCCAGCGCGTTCATCAGTTCCATGACCGCGGCGATCGCGGTGTTGAACGCCAGGCGGCGGCCGAAATCATCGCCAACCTTGGCGATCGTTTCGTGCAGCTTGCGGCGCAGGTCGCGCTGCGAAGGCGTCAGCGCTGCGGCATCCAACGCGGGCGCCGGACCGCCGGCCACATGGCGACGCACCTGTGACCACAGACGCCGCAGGAAACGCGCCATGCCTTCGACGCCGGCCTCGTTCCATTCCAGTCCCTGGTCGGGCGGTGCCGCGAACATCGAGAACAGGCGGACGGTGTCGGCGCCGTAGCGCGCCACCATCGCCTGCGGATCAACGCCATTGTTCTTGGACTTGGACATCTTCTCGGTGGCGCCGATGCTCACCGGCGAGCCGTCGCTGCGCAGGGCCGCCCCTGTCACGCGACCGCGGTCGTCGCGCTGGACGTCGACGTCGGCGGGATTGATCCATTCCTTGCCGCCATTGGCCATGTCGCGGAAGAAGGTCTCCGCCACGACCATGCCCTGGCACAGCAGATTGATCGCCGGTTCGTCGGTGCCGACGAAGCCGCTGTCGCGCAGCAGCTTGTGATAGAAGCGGAAATACAGCAGGTGCAGGATGGCGTGTTCGATGCCGCCGATGTACTGGTCCACCGGCAGCCAGTAATTGGCGCGCGCGTCGACGATGTCGTCGGCGCCCGGGCTGGTGTAGCGGGCGTAATACCAGCTCGACTCCATGAAGGTGTCGAAGGTGTC
>CAZYHP010000134.1:0-6095 GCA_964647135.1 uncultured Rhodanobacteraceae bacterium | reverse complement strand
GGTGGACATGCCGCCGTCATCGACCCCGTGCTCGATTACGATCCCGCCAGCGCCCGCATTTCAACCGGCTCGGCCGACCGGGTGCTCGCCTTCGTGCGCGAGCACGGCCTGCAGCTGGAATGGATCCTGGAGACCCACGCGCATGCGGATCACCTGACCGCAGCCGCCTACCTCAAAGCGAAGACCGGCGCGAAGGTTGCGATCGGCCGCGGCATCACGCGGGTGCAGGAACGCTTCAAGGACCTGTTCGGCCTGGAAGAGGACTTCGCGACCGACGGGCGCCAGTTCGACCGGCTGCTTGCGGAGGGCGAGAGCATCGGCATCGGCGACCTCGACGTGCGCGTGATCGCGACGCCAGGCCACACCGACGACAGCCTGACCTATCTGATCGGCGATGCCGCATTCGTCGGCGACACGGTGTTCGCGCCGGAGACGGGCACTGCGCGCGCCGACTTTCCCGGCGGCGACGCACGCACGCTGTACCGGTCGATCCGCACCCTCCTGGAGCTGCCCGGAGCAACGCGCCTGTTCCTCTGCCATGACTATCCACCGGCCGGCCGTGAAGCCAGCGCCGCGACAACGGTCGCGGCGCAGAAGCAGGGCAATGTGCACGTCGGCGGCGAGGTGGACGAGGAAACGTTCGTCCAGAAGAGGACGGCGCGCGACGCGACCCTCGCTGCACCGAAATTGATCCTGCCCGCCTTGCAGGTGAACATCCGCGCCGGTGAACTGCCGCCGCCGGACGCCAACGGCATCCGCTATCTGCGGTTGCCGCTGGACACGCTGGGGGCCGGCGCATGACAACCTGGATGATCGCCGCGGCAGGAGGAATCCTGATCGGGCTGTCCGCCACGCTGCTGCTCTGGCTCAACGGACGGATCGCGGGCGTCAGCGGCATCCTCGGCGGCGTGCTGTTTCCCCGGGCGGGTGAAGTGTCCTGGCGGATCCTGTTCCTGCTCGGCCTGGTCGCGGCGGCCGGTCTCTACATGACGTTCGTCCCCGGCGCACCGGTGCCACGTACGGAATTTCCACGCGCAGGCCTGGTCGCCGCTGGCCTGCTGGTCGGATTCGGTACGCGCATGGGCAACGGTTGCACCAGCGGCCACGGTGTCTGCGGCCTTGGCCGATTTTCGCTGCGTTCGCTGGCGGCGGTCATGACGTTCATGGCCACGGCCATCGCGACCACATTCGTCATCCGCCACCTCTGGAGCTGACATGAACCGGTTCCCGCTGGCTGCCTTGTTCTCCGGTGCACTCTTCGGACTGGGCCTGGCGGTTTCGGGCATGACCGATCCGCGCCGGGTGCTGGGATTCCTCGACGTGTTCGGTGATTTCGACCCGACCCTCGCCTTCGTCCTCGGCGGCGCGGTCGCCACCACGATGCTGCTGTTCCGTCTGGTGCTGCGTCGCGGCCGTCCGATGCTGGCCGACCGCTTCCATCTGTCCAGTCCCGGGAACGTGGACGGCCGGCTGCTTGCAGGCGCGGCGCTGTTTGGCATCGGCTGGGGCATTGCCGGCTATTGCCCCGGCCCGGCGCTTGCCGGCCTCGGCGTCGGTTCGGTCGAGGCCCTGTGGTTCGTGCCGGCGATGCTGGCCGGCATGGCGCTGCATCGGGCGGTCAGCCGCGCCTGAACCCGCATGCCTGGAGTCCAGGCGGACCCCGGTCTTGCCCGCATCCACAGGCCGGGGTCGTTTCTCCGTGTCCCAGGCAGGCACACATCGCCGGGCCGATGAGTGGATCGCGCAGACGAAGACGCCGGCAGTGTGGGCTGCCGGCGCTGACGGGTGAGGCATTCGGATTGGGACGGCGCCCGTTGCAGCGCTGCCCTGCGGCAACCCTTACAGCAGGTTGCGGCCGTGGAACAGCTCTTCGATTTCCACGCGTACGCGCTGCTCGATGCGCAGGCGGTCCTTGAAGGACAGGTCCGATGCCTTCGACTCGAACAGGTAGGTGTCGAGGTCGAAGTCCTTGATGTGCATCTTCGTGTGGAAGATGTTCTCCTGGTAGACGTTGACGTCGAACATCTCGTAACGGTTGCGGATCGACCGCGACAGGTAATCCTGGATCGAGTTGATCTTGTGGTCGATGTAGTGCTTCTTGCCCTTCACGTCGCGCGTGAAGCCACGCACCCGGTAGTCCATGATGACGATGTCGGACTCCAGGCTTTCGATCAGGTAGTTCAGCGCCTTCAGCGGCGAGATCACGCCGCAGGTGGCGACGTCGATGTCGGCACGGAACGTGGCGATGCCGTCGTGCGGATGCGTTTCCGGATAGGTGTGGACGGTGATGTGGCTCTTGTCGAGATGACCCACCACGCTGGCCTCGTCCGGATGCTCGCGAACGGCACCCGGCACGACCTGGCCGGCCGCCTTCTTGTCGACGACGGGCTCTTCGGAGATCAGGATCGTCACCGACGCGCCCTGCGGGTCGTAATCCTGGCGCGCGATGTTCAGGATGTTGGCGCCGATGATCTCGGCGACGTCCGTCAGGATCTGGGTCAGGCGGTCGGCGTTGTAGGCTTCATCGATATACTCGATGTAGCGCTGGCGCTGCTCGTCACTGACGGCGTAACAGACGTCGTAGATGTTGAACGACAGGGCCTTGGTGAGGTTGTTGAAGCCCTGCAGCTTCAGGCGCGGGAGTGGTTTGACCACGTCGGGGATCACCGGTTGGTTGGGGCACGGCCCGGATGCGGGCGCGCAGGCGGCGAATTATCGGCCCGTCAAGCCCCCGGCGCAAACCAGGCCGCGTCGGCGGTTGCCGTACAGTGTGCTTTGCATCATAGTCGCGGCTGAATCCGGGGGGATGGATAGACCATGCAATTGCCCGCATCACTGGCACCAGACCGAGTCTCGACCGAGCGCTTCCTGTCGCTGTGTCATCGCCGCCGCTATCCCAGCAAGTCGGTGATCATGCGGCCGGGCGATCCGGCGAACACCTTGTTCTACGTGGTCGAAGGTTCACTGAGCATCATCGCCGAGGACGAGGAAGGACGCGAGATCATCCTGGCCTACGTCAATCCGGGCGATTTCATCGGTGAACTGGGCCTGTTCGTGGAAACGCCCCAGCGTTCGGTGATGATCCGCACGCGCACGAGTTGCGACCTGGCCGAGGTCAGCTACGAGCGCCTGTTCCAGTTGCTGGATGGCGTGCTCAAGGAAGACTGCCCGCGCATCCTGTTCCAGATCGGTTCGCAGATCTCGCAGCGCCTGCTGGCGACCTCGCGCAAGGTCAGCCGCCTGGCGTACATGGACGTGACCAACCGCGTCGCGCAGACGCTCATCGACCTGTGCGACGAGCCGGACGCGGTGCCGCATCCACAGGGCCGCCAGATCCGCATCTCGCGCCAGGAAATGAGCCGGATCGTCGGCTGCTCGCGGGAAATGGTCGGCCGCGTGCTGAAGCAGCTGGAAGAACAGGGCATGTTGCTGGTCAGCGGCAAGACCATCGTCGTGCTCGGCCACGGCACCCAGCAGGGTCCGAAGATGCTGCTGCAGCGGATCGGTCCAGGCGCCAGCAACGAACGCAACGGCTGAACCTCTGGCGTCGGGTGGCGGACCGCCAGCCGCGCGCCAGCTCGGTCGCCTCAGGCAAACAGCTGCGACAGTTCTGCGCCCGGATCAGCGGCGCGCATGAAGCTTTCGCCCACCAGGAAGGCGTGGATCCCGGCGGCACGCAGCCGCGCCACGTCTTCGCGCGTGCGGATGCCGGACTCGGTCACCAGCAGGCGCCCTTCCGGCACCAGCGCGCGCAGGCCCAGGGTGGTGTCGATGGACACCGAGAAGGTGCGCAGGTCGCGGTTGTTGATGCCGATCAATGGCCCTGGCGTCGCCAGCGCACGTTCCAGTTCCGCTTCGTCGTGCACCTCGATCAGCGCGTCCATGCCGAGCGTGTCGGCCAGCGCCAGCAGCTCGCGCAGGCTCCCGTCATCCAGCGCCGCGGCGATCAGCAGGATGCAGTCGGCGCCGAGCATGCGCGATTCGTGGACCTGCCAGGCATCGACGACGAAATCCTTGCGCAGCACCGGCAGCGCGCAGGCTTCGCGCGCCTGCTGCAGGTAAAGGTCGGCGCCCTGGAAGTACGGTTCGTCGGTCAGCACCGACAGGCAGGTCGCACCGGCGGCCTCGTAACTGCGGGCGATCGCCGGCGGGTCGAAATCGGGCCGGATCACCCCCTGGCTCGGGCTGGCCTTCTTGATCTCGGCGATCACGGCGGACTGGCGGTCGGCGGCGCGCGCCGTCAGTGCGCGCAGGAAACCGCGCGTCGGCGGCGCATCGGCACAGCGTGCGCGCAGCTCCACCAGCGGCAGGCGGGCCGACCGTTCCGCCACCTCGTCGCGCTTGGTCGCCAGGATGCGTTGCAGGATATCGCTCATCAGGGTCCCTTCGACTGCCTCGCCGGCGGTCCGGCGTAATCGCGTTCCACCCGGGCAACGCGAACGTGGTAATGCTGGTACCAGCGCCGGCGGCCCAGATCCTGCGCCAGGCTGTGTTCGGCCTGTCGCTTCCACGCCACCACGGCGGTACGGGTTTTCCAGTAGGAGATCGTGATGCCGTAGCCATCGGCACCGCGGACGCTCTCGATGCCGAGATAGCCGGGCTGCTGCGCGGCCAGCTCGGCCATGTGGCGCGCCATCGACTCGTAGCCGTCGAGGTTGTCGCCGTGTTGCGAGGTGAAGATCACCGCGTAATAGGGCGGCTCGGGCGTGGTGGCGAATCCGTGCAGGGCGATCGCGTCCATGTCAGGCGTCTCCTGTCGCCGGCCTCAACCGATACGCCGCGTGGCGTCGACGAAATCGGCGAGTCGCTGTCGCGCGCCGCCATCGGCGATCACTCGCCGCGCCAACGCCAGGCCTTCGGCGATATCGCCGGCCACACCCGCGACGTACAGGGCCGCGCCGGCGTTGAGGCTGACGATGTCACGGGCCACGCCCGGCGTGTCGTCAAGCACCGCGCGCAGCATGGTGCACGACTCTTCGGCATTTTCGACGCGCAGCGAACGGTTCGACGCCATCGCCAGCCCGAAGTCTTCCGGGTGGATCTCGTATTCGTGGACTTCGCCGTCGCGCAGCTCGCCGACCAGCGTCGCCGCGCCCATGGAGATTTCGTCCATGCCGTCCTTCCCCCACACCACCATCGCGCGCTGCGCGCCCAGGCGTTGCAGCACGCGCACCTGGATGCCGACCAGGTCGGGATGGAAGACGCCCATCAGGATGTTCGGCGCGCCGGCCGGATTGGTCAGCGGCCCGAGGATGTTGAAGATCGTGCGCACGCCCAGCTCGCGACGGACCGGCGCCACGTTCTTCATCGCCGAATGGTGCATCGGCGCGAACATGAAACCGATGCCGCACAGATCGACGACCTGCGCGACCTGTTCCGGCGCCAGCTCGATGCGCGCACCCAGCGCCTCCAGCACATCGGCGCTGCCGGACTTCGAAGACACGCTGCGGTTGCCGTGCTTGGCGACCTTCGCACCGGCCGCCGCGGCGACGAACATCGACGCCGTAGAGATGTTGAACGTATGGGCGCCATCGCCACCGGTGCCGACGATATCGACCAGGTGGGCGCGCTCCGGCAGGTCGACCTGGCCGGCGAATTCGCGCATCACCGCTGCGGCGGCGGCAATCTCGCCGACCGTTTCCTTCTTCACCCGCAGCCCGGCCAGGATGGCGGCGGTCAGCGCCGGTGACACCTCGCCGCGCATGATCGCGCGCATCAGGTCCAGCATCTCGTCGTGGAAAATCTCGCGATGCTCGATGACGCGCTGCAGGGCGTCTTGCGGGCTGAGCTTCATCGCTGTGCGCACCTCGAAGGCCGGGCGGCTGTGTGCCGCAAAGGGCCAGCCAGTGTAGCAGCGCGCAGGTTTCGCCTACATGTCGGACAAGCGTCTGGCCGCGCTACCCGGGTACGTTCGTCGCGGCGGCCGCTGCAGAACGGTCATGAACAACGCAGGCCGGATCAGGCGGCCAATGGCGTGCGTCGATGCGCCTGGAGAAAATTGCGCAGCAGATCATGACCATGCTGGGTCAGGATCGACTCCGGATGGAACTGCACACCCTCCACCGGCAGTTCGCGGTGGCGCAGCCCCATGATCT
>CAZYHP010000133.1:0-6138 GCA_964647135.1 uncultured Rhodanobacteraceae bacterium | reverse complement strand
AGCAGCGCCAGCGCGTCGGCGGCGGCCTGCTCGCCGGTTTCGCAGGCGCCTTCGATGAAGCCCTGGTTGTCGAGCGCACAGTGTTCGCCGGCGAACAGCAGTCCGCCGACGCGCTCGCCCGCCGCACCGCGCAGGGTCGTCCATTGCCCGGGCGCGTAGCAGGCGTAGGAGCCCATCACCCAGGGCTGGCTGGGCCAATGGAAGCGCACTTCGCGCGCACCTTCGCGCGCTGCGGCGACGCCGGGATAGATGTGTTCGAGATCCTGCACGGCGAGATCGGCCTGGATTTTCGCGGGTCCGCTGCCGATCTCGCGCGCATGCTGGCCGCCGGTGAAGTTGGTGAGGATGCCCGACTGCCCCGGTTGCGCCCGGCTGGTATCCCAGGTGCTCTGGCAGCGCAGGTCGGTGAACAGGCTGCCGGTGCTGCCGTGGTCGCGCCAGACGCGGCGGTTGAAGCCGATCATCAGCTTGGCATTGTTGCCGTAGCCGAGTTCGTCGATGGCGCGACGCTTGGCCTCGGGCAACGCCACATCCATGCGCACGCGGCGCAGCGTCGTGAAGGGCAGCGCCAGCACGACGATGTCCGCGTCGATGTCGCGGCTGGCGCCATCGCGGCGCAGGGTGAGCGTGTAGCCACCCGCCGCCTTCTCGCGCAGCGCTTCCAGCACCGAGCCGGTCTCGATGACGTCATCGAGTTCGCGCGCCAGCGCCTTGACGATGAGGTCGTTGCCGCCACGGACATGGAAGCGTTCGTCGCTGTCGCCGAAGATGCTGAAGTGCCTGTCGACGCTGATGAAGTCGATCAGGTTCAGTGCCGACTGCAGCGCCGGTTCGGCGCCCATTTCCGTGGTGTAGGCGACGTCGATCAGGCTGCGCAACCAGCCATCCAGGCCGGCTTTGTCGAGCCACTGCGACAGGGTCAGCCGATCAAGGTCATGCAGGTCGTGTGGCGTGCGCCAGGTGACATCGTCATCCGGCAGTCGCGCCTGGTCGCGCTGCAGCGCCTGCGCCAGTGGCGTCAGCGCTTCGACGAGGTCGTGTTCGCTGCGGGCCTGGCCATTGAAGTACCAGGTTTCGGGCGTCAGGCCCTTGCCTTCGGCGAGCAGGTCATCCAGCGCCAGCCCGAATTCCCGGCACAGGGCCTGGATGCGGACGTGCGAGGTGTCGATCAGTTCGCCGCCCAGTTCGACGACCTGGCCATCGGGGAAGTGGTCGCGAAGACTGTAGACGCGCCCGCCAACGCGGCTGTTGGCTTCGTGGATCCTGACCCGGACGCCGGCCTGGCGTAGCCGCCACGCCGCGGTGAGTCCGGCAACGCCGGCGCCGACGATCACGACCTCGCGATCGTTCGCTATCGGCACCGTTTGCTTCGGCAGGGCGCCACAGGCAGCCAGTGCGAGACCGCCGAGTCCGGCACCGGCCTGGCGCAGGAATTGCCGGCGACCGTTGCGCCGCTCGACCGTGGCGTCGATGAACTCGTCCAGCGGAAGTCCGCTGCGTCCGGCCGCCATCGACGTCGCGATGGCCCGGCGCAACAGCGCGAAAACCGGTGTCCTGCTGCCGGCCATGTTCGTCTCCCCATCCTCCCGGTGCGCCCATCATGGCGCAACCGTACGCGGAAACAAGCAGGCGTCCGGAAAGCGCTATTCCGGACGGAATTGCCAGACCAGCTCTGGCGCCCCCGGCAGCAGGTAGTGGTCGAGCAGCAGGAAGGCGAACAGCGCCATCAGGTAGACGATGGAGTAGCCGAAGGTCTGCATGGCGAACTGTTCGTTCGGCGGATCGAGCAGGCGCACCGCGTAGTAGAGGAAGCCGGCGCCCAGCACCAGTGCCCCGCCGAGATAGAACAGGCCGCTCATGCCGGTGAGCCAGGGCAGCACGGTCACGATGACCAGCAGCACGGTGTAGAACAGCACGTGCCAGCGCGTGAATGTTTCGCCGTAGATCACCGGCAGCATCGGAATGTCGGCGCGTGCGTAGTCCTCGCGCCGGTACAGCGCCAGGGCCCAGAAATGCGGCGGCGTCCAGACGAAGACGATCAGGAACAGCAGCAGCGCATGCGCGTGCACTTCGCCGGTCACGGCGACCCAGCCCAGCACCGGCGGCGCGGCGCCGGCGGCGCCGCCGATGACGATGTTCTGCGGTGTCGCCCGCTTCAGGTAGGCGGTGTAGATAACGGCGTAGCCGATCAGCGAGGCGAAAGTCAGCACCGCCGTCAGCAGGTTGACCAGGAACACCAGCACCAGCATGGCGATGACGCCTAGGGTGATCGCGAAGGTCAGCACCTGGCGGGTACCGAGGTGGCCACTGGGCAGCGGACGGTGCAGCGTGCGCGCCATCACCGCATCGATGCGGCGGTCCAGCAGGTGGTTGATCTCAGCAGCCGAACCGGCCGCCAGGACGATGCCGATGGTGCCCCACACCACAGGCTGCCAGGGCGGCAGGCCGGGCACCGCGAGCAGCATGCCGACCACGGCGGTGAACACCAGCAGCGCGACGACCTTGGGCTTGGTCAGTTCGAGATACTGCGCGAAGATCAAAGCGGGCTGGGAGGCGGTCAAGATGCGTGCGCAGGCGGTCGGAAGGCAGCGGGCATTGTACCCGCCCGCGCCGGCGCGCTCAGCGGCAACGACACGGCATCAGGGCTGAAAGCCGTTCGCGAACAACCAGTCGGCCGGGCAGCGCCAGGCCAGCGGTCCCGCGCACGGATCGGCGACCGATACCGACGCCAGCGGGAACTCCACGCCGTCGCCGATGCCGTCGCCGTCGGTATCGAACAGCGTCGGGCTGGTGCCGATCAGGCGTTCGAAGCCATCGACCAGACCGTCGCCATCGCTGTCGATGTTCGGGTAGGCGTAGCCGATGTGCTGCGGGTAGCCGGCGGGAAACGTCGCCGTATAGCCCATCGACTCGTAGCCGGGGCGCTGGCCCTCCAGGAAGATGGCGCAGTCGTCGTCCGCCGTCTTGCACTTGCGCCACAGCTTTTGCGCGCCTTCCGGAATGCAGGCCGGCTCGGGGGTGCAGCGCTGGTAGACGTAGCCATTGAGGCCGCCATAGGCATAGCCGGCTGCGTGCAGCGCTTCGACCTCGGCGTGCCCCGTAGCCAGCAGGTAGTCGCGGTTGTGCACGTTGCAGCTCGGCGATCCCGGGTTGCAGCCCACCGGAAAATGGCGGCTACGATCGAACAGGTACAGCGGCACCAGGTCAGGATGGCTGGCACGGGTCTTGTATTCGGTGGTCATCACGAAGATGTCCGCGCGCGGGATATCGCCGGGTCCGAGCAATGGGTCGGGCGGAAACGACGGATAGCCCGTAACGATTGCTCCGCTCGGGCTGGAATTGGCCGCCTGGTTGAGTAGCAGCGCGACGGCCGTCTGCGGCGAGGTGGTGTAGGCGTAGTCCTTCGACCCGGCGCCGTACAAGGCGAACAGCGGCGTGGCGCGGTTGCGCACCGTCACCCCGGCCGCCTTGCCGAGCATGCGCTTCACCGCTGCCTCGGCGTCCGGACGTCCATAGCCCAGGTGCTGTCCCCACGGCAGGCTGGCTTGCGCCTCCACGGTGGTGTTGGCGAGCACGTTGCGCAAGCCCTGCACCAGCACTTGTTCCGGATTGCCCGCGACCACCAGCGGATTCACCGAGCGCAGGATGCCGAACAGCCCCGAGATCTGCGGCGCCGACATGGACGTGCCGGTGCAGCGGTCGTAGCCGTCGTTGGACGGCCCCGGGCCATAGCTGTCGCCGCATTGGTACTGGGTGTTCCAGTTGAAGCCGGGATAGGTCAGGCCGTGCACCTTGCGCGCCGAGGCCGCCACTTCCTGCCTGGGGTTCCACGCAAAGTACGAATAGTTGGACCCGCACTCGATATCGAAGCCGGACAGAGGACAACTGGGATGGTCGTCCCACAGTTGCAGGTTCTCCTGGAAGCCACCGGCGGCCACCACGCGCGGATCGCGTGCCGGAAAGTCCAGCCAATTGCGGTCGTTGCCGGACGCAGCGACCGTCACAATATCCCGAGTGGTGATGTAGTCCAACGCCACACACAGCGGCTCCTTGTCCTGCAGGACGGCACAAGGATCGGGGTCTTGCCAGTCTCCGCCGAAGCTCTGGTTGACGATCTCGATGCCGTAGTCGGCGGAATGGGTGATGGCGGCAACGGTCGCGTGGTAGTTAGTGTCGGCGAGAATTCCATCAGGTACCAGACAAAGTGCATAAACCACGCGCCACATGCCGATTCCGCAATGCTTGCAGGTGCCGGCAAAACCGCTGTCGTCGTAGGCATTGGCCGCGGCGAGGCCGGCCACATGAGTGCCATGACCAACAGAGTCGATGGATGCGAATCCATTCGGATCACGCGGGCATTGGGGTGCTCCGTGCACGAACTCCAGTTGCCGCTCATCGACATTGGTGTCCACATCCTGACCACCCTGACCTGGCGGCCCGACCCAGCGGCCCACATCCAGCGAATACACCGGCAGAAAATTGCCCCGCGTGAAGCTGCCGCCAGGCGTGAACGCGCGCAGTTCCGGATGCTGGGTCGCCAGGCCGGAATCGACCAAGCCGATCAGGCCGTGACCACCTGCCCAACGCCATGCCGCCGGAATGTTGAGCGCCTGCCACCCGTACTGCTGCGTACCAGCGTCCGCCATGCCCAGGCTGGTCTCGACCGTGAAATGGGTCAGGCTCGCCCCCGAGAAGGACAGCGGCTTCGGCGCGCCAACGGCGTCGACGCCGGGTTCGTCCTCCAGCGCTGCCATCACGCCATCCAGATCGGTATGGTTCGGGTACACGATCACGACCTAGCGTTCGAGCTTGGCTCGCGGCGTGTCCGGGTGAAGCAGCAACCGGGCCTTGAAGTCGCCTTCGGCCTGCAAGGGCAGCAGGTAGGTGACCAGCAGGGGTTGTCCATGACTCAGGTCGGGCTTGGAAAATGGCACATCGTCCCGCTGCGCTTCGACGACCTGGGCGGGGTCGATATCCGAACTCAGCAGAACATGCAGTCTGTTCGAGGACTCGGATTGCGCCAACACGAGAGAATCGCTTCCGATGCTCAACGCCGCGAACAGGATGACGGACGCTCCGCTTCGGATCAACCAGCGCCGTGCTGCCAGAATCATGACTCCGGCGATCAGGAGCCACAGCCAATACCCGTTCGATGAGGGAACCGGCTGGGGTGCGACTGGAGCCCCCGTGATGCTGATGTCAATGGTTCCGAATGTTTCCGTGATTATATTAGGAGAGAATGATCTATATCTAAGTTGTGCTATTAAGGTATAGTTTCCAGGCGGATAGTTGCCCAGAGGGTAGCTGTGATGCCAGGGTGTAGCCAAGCAGAACGTGAGATTGTTCCAGCGCACTCCATCCACAATGAAAGTTATGGTTGAGCCTTCCAGCGAAATATCGGTATCGTCGGGACCGTCAATGATGCCTACGCAAGGTCCGGTACGGAACCGCACGAAAATGGGCTCACCGGCAACCGGCGCTTGCGGTTCGAGAGAGGGCGGCCCGATATGGAGGACCGGTGGATCGCCGGCCATTGCCAGACGGGCGGCGCAAAACAGCAAGGCAATCAAGGCAGCGCGCAACAGGCTCATGATCGATCTCCGGTTGCTTGAGACGGGCCAACGCACCCGCGAAGGTATCGGATGTCCACTTGGCGACGCACCAGGTCCTATGGCCCGTATCGATTCGCCGGAACCATTGAAATCGGTCTCTCGATGCTCAACCATCGCCTGCGATGTCGCGCTGTCAATACGACGATGCCTGTCGTAAGCAGCCACAGCCAGTAGCCGTTCGACGTGGGAACGGGCCGAGGGGGAAGGGCCGGGCTTCCGGTTACATCGAAGTCCACCGTTCCGAATGTCTCCACGATGAGCTGACCGAAAAAATTCTGGTAACGCAATTGCGCGACCAGCGTGTAGCTGCCAGGTGGAAAGGCGTTGATCGGGAAGACCCTGGTGGTGAAATTGGCTATACAGAGGATCGGATCGCTCCAACGTATCCCGTCGACGACAAAGGTGATTGTCGAACCACCCAGCGTGATGTCCGTATCGTCCGGGCCATCGAAAATGGCCACACAGGGCCCGGTCTTGAAGCGTATGAAGATGGGCTCCCCTGCCACGGGCGCTTGCGGGTTGATCG